>JBJXGF010000068.1:0-22563 GCA_046153015.1 Acidimicrobiales bacterium
GTGGATGGGGTCTGGGGGCTCAGCCCCCAACACAAGCGCGGCTGAGCGAAGCGAGGCCGGACGGCGGGAGCGCCAGCGCGCGTGTTAGGCGCGGCGCTGCGGCGGGCGGCGTCGGGGCAGCACTGCGGCCGCCCGGGCGAGGCGTTGCGGCGCCTGACCGGCGGCGGCGAGGCACAGCGCGGCCGTCGGCAGCGTCAGCATCACGGCGGCGGCCGTGCGGTGGCGGAAGAGGGCCACGCAGGCCCCGATCACGAGCACGGCGAAGACGCAGTCGAGCACGTCGTTCAGCACTCGGCGACGCAGAGGACGGCGGGCGGCGGGCCGGCGGACGGGCACGCCAGCTCATCGGCACGATGAGCTGCGAGCTTGAGCGAGAACCCGGCGTCCCGGCCCGCCCGCGCCCGCGCCGGCCCGTCGTGTCCGGGTGTTACGAGCCGGTGGACGTTGGTAAGGGCCGTCGTCCTGCTCGGCCGATCAGACGATCCAGCAGCGGCGCATCGGCGCTGATCTGAACGGCGGGAGCGGCGAACCCATTGGCAACGAAGACCGGCGACAGTTGTTGGTATGTCGAGGGGTGCGGAATGAACGGTGTCGCCGCGCAGATCGACGGTGCCCGCTCCGAGCTGGCGGGGGGATGCCGACGGTCGGGGCTAGTCCGCGTCGACCACGATCGAGTTGGCCGCCATGTCGTGCCAGGTGCGCTTGCGGGCGTCCCATAGCATCCACAGGTAGCCGAGGTAGCAGACGGCCCCGGACGCGAAGGCCAGCACGAGGTAGCGGACGAACGAACGGCTGCGGCCGATTGGGCCGCCGGTGCGTTCGTCGATGACCTTGATCTTCATCAGGCGCTTGCCGAAGGTCTGGCCGGTGCGGGCGATCGGGAGCACGTAGTACAGCGCCTGCGCCACGATCGCCGCGAGGTACAGGACGCCGACGATGGCCACGCCGACGGCGATCGCGCCCCCCGAGCCGGAGCAGTCCGTCGAGGTCGTGCCGTCGAAGTTGGTGGTGGTCTCGCAGTTCGACGCCGGGATGATCACGAGTGGGATGAGCGCGCCCACCAGCACGATCGTCATCGGCACGCTGAGGATCAGGGCGTCGATCACCGCCGCGCCCAGCCGCTTGCCGAAGCTGGCGTAGCGAGGGGCGAAGACCGGCGGCTGGTACTGGGGGGCCGCCGGCCAGCCGGGGGCGCTCGGCGGCTGCGCCGGCGGCCAACTCGGCGGCGGGGGCGGCGATCCGGGATAGGGCTCGCTCATCGTCTCGTCACCTCACACGTAGCCGAAGCGATGCAGCTCGTAGAGCCACAGCAGTGGCACGAGGCCCGCCGCCGCCCAGCTGAAACGCCTTTTCGGGAGGCGGGCCGCCCGGGCCGACGCCCGCTGCGCGAGCCGCTCCCATGACGCCGCGGGAACCAGGCGGTGCGCCGCCCACGCCGCCCACGCGGCGACCACGGCCAGGGCCACGAGGAAGATGGCCGGGTTCGCCTCGCCGGCGTCACGGAGGCGGCCTCGGCTGAGGGCCACCGCGCCGGTGGTGAGGCCGCAGCCGGGGCAGGGCACTCCGGTCACCGCCCGCATCGGGCACAGCACCAGCCCCTCGGGCAGCAGGGGAACCGCCAGCAGCCCGCCGGCGATCACGCCCGACAGCACTCGCAGATCGGCCAGGCTGCGCCGCAACGCCAAGCGGGCCGAGCCCACGGCGCCCGCCGCGACCGCGGCCTGCCTCGCGCTCAACGCGACACGTCTCCGACCTGACGGTTCAGCTCGCCGACCGCCAGCTCACCCTCCCGGGTCTGGCCGCCCAACTCGAGGAAGCGCCGCATCGCGGCCTGGGCCTCGGCGGTGGCGAGCAGCGTGTTCATGAGGCGGTCTTCTTCGTAGAGGCCCGGAGTCGGGTCCGGCGTGGCGTACCCTACCGCCTGCTTGGCGGCGCGCACCGCGGGCGCCGGGAACGAGGCGATGCGCCGGGCGAGCCCGTCGACCCATTCGTTCAGCTCATCGGCGGAGGCGAAGGCCCGGTTGAGGTACCCCCAACGCTCCGCGGTGGCCGCGTCGAGGTCGTCGCCGCCGAGGATCAGCTCGAGCGCCCGCCCCCGGCCGAGCAGCCACGGCAGGCGCTGGGTGCCGGTGCCGCCGGGCAAGATGCCGATCGGCACCTCCATCTGGTTCACGACGGTGGCGCCGAGCAGGCCGAAGCGCATGTCGCACGATGCGGCGAGCTCGCTGCCGCCGCCTCCCACTCGGCCGGCGATCTTGGCGATCGTGGTCTTGCCCATCGTGCGCAGCTGTTCGCAGAGGGCGTGGAAGGCGTTCAGCTCAGTCGGCGTCTGGGGATTCTCCACCTGCGGGAACTGCAGGATCAGCTCGACGTCGAAGTGGGCGATGAAGAACTCCGGGTTCGCCGACTCGAACACCAGCGCCAGCACCGAGTCGTCGGCGGCGACCTCGGTCACGAACTTGCGCAGCTCCCGGTAGAGCTGGCGGGTGATCAGGTTGATCGGGGGGTTGTCGATCCGGCACCAGAGCACGCCCGCATCGGTGCGCACGCTCAGCAGCTCATAGTCGTAGGCCACGCCGTAGATTCTGGTGCATGCCGGATGCGCCCGACGCACCAGCGCGGCCGGCCGGGTACCCGGCGCGTTGGGAGACCGATGTGGTGTTGGCCGACGGCGCGCCGGCCCACGTGCGGCCGGTCCGCCCCGACGACGCCGAGCGCCTGGTCGCATTCCACCAGCGGCAGTCGCCCGAGAGCATCTACCTCCGGTTCTTCTCGCCCCGGCCCGAGCTGCCGCCCCGGGAGGTCGAGCGGTTCACCAACGTGGACTACGAGGACCGCATGGCGCTGATCGCGCTGCTCGGCGCCGAGATGATCGGCGTGGCCCGCTACGACCGTTACGGCGGGGGCGACGTGGCCGAGGTCGCGTTCTTCGTCGACGATCGGCACACCGGTCGGGGGCTGGCCACGCTGCTGCTCGAGCACCTCGCCGCCGCCGCGCAGGAGGCCGGCATCAGCCGCTTCACCGCCACCTGCCTGCCCCAGAACACCTCGATGATCGGCGTGTTCCGACAAGCCGGCTTCGACGTGAAGAGCCGCTTCGCCGACGGCGTGGTCGAGATCGAGCTCGGGATCGTGCCCACCGCGGAGGGCGCGGCCCGCATCGCCGAGCGCGAACGAGCGGCGGAGGCCCGTTCGGTCGCGCGCCTGCTCGAGCCGCGCTCGGTGGCGGTGATCGGCGCCGGCCGCCATCGCCGCACGCTGGGCCGGGAGGTGCTCGCCAACCTCGTGCGGGCCGGGTTCGAGGGGCCGGTGTACCCGGTGAACCCGAGCGCCGACTACGTGCACTCGGTGCACGCCTACCCGAGCGTGCTCGACGTGCCGGGGCCGGTGGACCTCGCGGTGCTGGCCGTGCCGCCCGACCAGGCGCTGGCGGCGGTGGCCGAGTGCGGGCGCAAGCGGGTGGGCGGGCTGGTGGTGATGACCGCCGGGTTCGCCGGCGGCGCCGGCCCCGCCCCGGCCGGCGCGCCGAGCGAGGAGGCGCTGATCGAGGCGGCCCGCCTGCACGGCATGCGGGTGCTCGGCCCGAACTGCATGGGCGTCATCAACACCGACCCCGCCGTCCGGCTCAACGCCACGTTCGTGGCTGACTCGGCGCTCGCCGGTTCGGTGGCGTTCTCCACCGATTCGGGCACGCTCGGCGCGGCGATCCTCGGCCACATGCGCTCGGTCGGCCTCGGCGTGTCCCACTACGTGGCCCTCGGGGAGCGAGCCGACGTGTCCTCCAACGACCTCCTGCAGTACTGGGAGAACGACCCCCGGGTGGCGGTGATCTGCCTGCACACCGAGTCGGTCGGCAACCCCCGCAAGTTCCATCGCATCGCCCGGCGGGTGTCGCGGGTCAAGCCCGTGCTCGCGGTCACGCCCACCGATCTCGGCCGCGAGGAGGCGCCGTTGCCGGCGTCGGTGCTGCTCGAGCAGTCCGGCGTGGTCTGCGTGGAGCGGTTGGAGGAGCTCTTCGACGCGGCGTCGGTGCTGGTGTCGCAGCCGCCGCCGAAGGGTCCGCGGGTGGCGGTGGTGTCGAACTCGGCCGGCTCCGCCCGCCTCGCGGCCGAGGCCGCCCGCCGGGTCGGCCTCGCACCGGTGCGGGTGAGCGATCTCACCTACCGGGCGGGTCCGGCGGAGTACGGGCCGGCGTTGGAGGAGGCGTTCGCCGATCCGGGCGTCGACAGCGTGGTCGTGGTGTACGCCCCGCCGGTCGAGGCCCCGGCGGCGCCGCTGCTCGACGCGGTGACCGACGCCGCCCGCCGGGCCCGCGCCGGCGGGCAGGGCAAGGCGGTGGTGGCCACGATCCTCGGGGTGCACCCCACCGGCGCGGCGCTGGGCCTGCCCCTCTTCGCGTTCCCCGAGCAGGCGGCCCGGGCCCTCGGCTACGCCGCGCGGTACGGCGAGAGGCGGGCGCAGGATCCGGGGGTTCTGCCCGACCCGGCGGCGCTCGGCGTCGACCTCGAGCGGGCCCGGCGCCTGATCGGGGCGGTGCTGGGCGAGGCGGCGGCCGGCCCGGGCCGCTGGCTGGTCGAGGCGGAGGCGGTCGAGCTGCTCGCCGCCGGCGGCCTCACCCCGACGCCGCGCCGAGTGGTGGACGGTCCGGAGGAGGCGGCGGCCGCGGCCGAGGCGATCGGCTGGCCGGTGGCGCTCAAGGCCGGCCGGCGCGGCCGGCTCGCCCGCAGCGAGCTGTCGGGCCTGGCGCTCGACCTGAACGACGCGGTGCAGCTGCGCGCCTCGTGGGCGCGGATGCAGACCGCGCTCGGCGCCGACGCGATGCGGGGCGCGCTCGTGCAGGCCATGGCCCCGGCCGGCTTCGACGCCCGGGTGGTGGCGGTGCAGCACCCCGCCGTCGGTCCGGTGGTCGGGCTCGGTCGGGGCGGCTCGGGCGCCGGTCCGGCCGATCTCCCGGCGCTGCACCTCGCCCCGCTCAGCGATCTCGACGCCCGCCGCCTGGTGGCCGGTTCGCCGATCGCGGCGTTGCTCGCCGGCAGCGATCAGCCGATCGAGGCGGCGCCCCTCGAGGAGCTGCTGCTCAGAGTCTCGGCGCTGACCGACGCGGCGCCCGAGCTGGCCGAGATCCGCCTCGACCCGGTGCTCGTCTCACCCCGGGCCGCGTCGATCACCGATCTCGCCGTGCGCGTGGCGCCGTTCACGTCCGACCGCCGCCCCCGGGTCCGCCGCCTCGACGCCTGAGCGGCCCGACCCGGCTGCGCTCCCGCCCGGCCCCTCGCCGCCGCTCGCGTCGCCGACGGCCGTTTCGTCACCCGGGAACTCCGAGGGCGGCGATCCCGCTGGCTGGAGGTCGCGGTGGTCCTCCTCGGGGCGGCGCGGGGTCCGGCTCGGCGGCGGCGCCGCCTGCCCCGGGGTGCGCCGATCGGCTCGCTCGTAGTGCTCGCTGAGCTCCTCAGCGAGCGTCCGCCGAAAAAAACCGGTCCCACCACCTGCCTCGGCGAAGTACAGCGACGCCGCCCGGTCGACGGCCTCGGTGGACAGCATCGGCCGGCCCTCCTGGAACTCGCAGATGGCCTTGGCCAGCCGGCAGAGGTCGTTCGGGTAGCAGGCCAGCAGGTTGCCCGAGCCCCGCTCCCGGCACACCTTGCGCAGGTAGGACATCGCGCCCGACTTGGCCTCCAGCTCGTAGCGCTGCACGGCCCTCGTGACGATCCAGTCGAACTGGTCGTCGGTCACCGGGCCCACGTAGATCTTGTTCTGGATGCGCCGGAAGAACGCGTCTTCTTTCAGGTCGCCGGGGTCGAGGTTGGTGGAGAAC
Source organism: Acidimicrobiales bacterium (assembly GCA_046153015.1). Lineage (GTDB taxonomy): Bacteria > Actinomycetota > Acidimicrobiia > Acidimicrobiales > CAIXPF01 > JBJXGF01. The sequence goes on from JBJXGF010000068.1 coordinate 5,816, forward strand.
ACCACCATCAGCTCGAACGGGATCGAGAACTTGAGCCCGTACTCGAGGGTCAGGTAGTCCACCCGCCGATCGAGCGGCACGATCCAGCGGTTGAGCAGGGCCCGGGGCGAGGTCAGCTGGCGGCCGAAGTCGTCGATGAACAGGATCCCGTTGTTGGCCCGCATCTGCAGCGGCGAGGTGTAGGTGCCCCGCGACTGGTCGAAGGCGAGCTGCAGCATCGACAGCTCGAGCTCGCCGCCGACGGTGACGATGGGGCGGAAGCAGGCCACCCAGCGGGGGTCGAGCCCTTTGGGCTGCGGGTCGACGGGGTGGTGCACCAGCGGGTCGAACACGGTGATGATCTGGCCGTCGACCTCCACGGCTCGGGGCACCAGGATCCCGTCGTTGTAGAGGCGGATCAGGCGCTCCCCGATCGAGGTCTTGCCGGTGCCGGAGGGCCCGTAGAGGAAGAGGGACTCCTGCGCGGTGAACGCCGGCCCCACCTGCTCGATCAGCTCGTCGGACACCACGAGGTCGGCGAAGGCCTGGGCGACGTCATCCCGACGGATCTGGGGCCGGCGGCGCTGGGCGATCACGACCTTCGCGTAGCGGCCGAGGGACACCGGCGCGACCGAGGAGTACTTCGAGCGCTTGAACCGCTCCGCCGCCTGCTCCTTGCCGAACGCGGTGAGCGTGAACACGTAGTCCTGGCCGACGAGGCCCTGCACGTCGACGAACTTCTTCTGGTTGAGCTCCTCGAACACCACGCTGATCACCGACACGGGCAGGCCGATCGCCTCGGCGAGACGGCCGACCGAGGTCGTGTCGTCGAGGAACGACCGGCGCAGCACGAGGTCGACGACGAGCTCGTAGGGGATGTCCAGGTCGGTGAGTCCGTGGGTGCGCCGCTGGATGGCAGCGGCCGCGTCGCCCGTCGGAGTGCTCGTCACAGGCGAGTCATCGGCGGGCGGCGCAGCCCCCTTGAACCGCCGGCGCCGGCCGCCTCGGCCCGGCCCGGCCCGCCGCGGAGCGGAACTAGGGTGGCCGGCCATGCGCGCCGTGGTGTTGGAAGCAAAGGGCGGGCCCGAGGTCCTCACCGTGCGGGAGGCGCCCGACCCGTCCCCTGGTCCGGAAGAGGTCCTGGTCGACGTGGTGGGCACCGCCCTCAACCGGGCCGATCTGCTCCAGCGGCGAGGCCAGTATCCGGGCCCGAAAGCGGCGCTCGAGATCCCCGGCCTCGAGTTCGCCGGCCGGGTCGCGGCGGTGGGGGAGCGGGTCGAGGCGTGGACGCTCGGCGACGAGGTGATGGGCATCGTGGGCGGCGGCGGGTACGCCGAGCGCCTGGCCGTGCACGAGCGCCAGGTGATGCGCGTGCCCGCCTCGGTCGGCGTGGGCGACGCCGCGGCCATCCCCGAGGTGTGGATCACCGCGTGGGACGCGCTGGTGCCCCAAGGCGGGCTCGGCTCGGGCGGCGCGGCGCTGGTCCACGCCGGCGCGTCGGGGGTGGGCACCGCGGCGATCCAGATCGTCAAGGCGATCGGGGCCCGCTCAGCGGTCACCTGCTCCGCCGGCAAGCGCGAGCGGGTGGCGGCGCTCGGCGCCGACGTGGTGATCGACTACGCCAGCGAGGATTTCGTGGCCGCCGCCAAGGAGCTGACCGGCGGGCGCGGGGTGAACGTCATCCTCGACGTGATCGGCGGCGGCTACCTCGACCGCAACCTCGACGCGTTGGCGCTCAAGGGTGCGATCGTGCAGGTGGGCACGATGGGTGAGGCCACCGCCACGCTGGCGCTCGGCAAGCTGCTGATGAAGCGCGCCCGCCTGATCGGCACCGTGCTCCGGGCCCGGCCGCTGGAGGAGAAGATCGCCGTGACCCAGGCCTTCGCCGCCGCCGTGCTCCCCCTCTTCGACCGCGGCCTGGCCCGGCCGGTGATCGACTCGCGGTTCCCGCTCGACCGGATCGCCGACGCCCACGCCTACATGGAGTCCAACGCCAACGTCGGCAAGATCCTGATCGATGTAGCCAGCTGACCACCGCGAAGCGGGTGCTGGGGGCGCAGCCCCCAGCACCGGTTCAGGCGCGCTGGTCGAGCGCCTGGTAGTCGCGCTCGTTCGAGCCGGTGTAGATCTGGCGGGGGCGGGAGATGCGCTGGTTCTGCTCGAGCATCTCTTTCCACTGCGCGCACCAGCCCGACATGCGGGGAATGGCGAACAGCACCGGGTAGAAGTCGATCGGGAATCCCATCGCCTGGTAGATCAGCCCCGAGTAGAAGTCCACGTTCGGGTACAGGCGGCGGCTGATGAAGTACTCGTCGGACAGGGCCGTCTCTTCGAGCTTCAAGGCCACGTCGAGCAGCGGGTTCTTACCCGTCACCTCGAAGACCTCGTAGGCCGTCTTCTTGATGATCTTGGCTCGCGGGTCGTAGTTCTTGTAGACCCGGTGGCCGAAGCCCTGGATCCGGCCCCGCCCGGCCTTCACGTCTTCCACGAAGGCGGGCACGTTCTCGTAGCTGCCGATCGAGGTGAGCATGCGCACCACCGCCTCGTTGGCGCCGCCGTGGCGGGGGCCGTAGAGCGCGGCGGCCGCCGCCGCGGCGGCCACGTAGGGGTCGGCGTGGGCCGAGCCGACCACCCGCATGGCCGTGCTCGAGCAGTTCTGCTCGTGGTCGGCGTGCAGCATGAACAAGATGTCGATGGCGCGGGCCAGCACCGGGTTCGGCTCGTACTTGTCGCCGATCCGCCACATCATCTGCAAGAAGTTGGCCGGGTAGTCGAGGTCGTTGTCCGGGTAGTTGAACGGCAGGCCCTGGCTGAAGCGGTAGCAGGCGGCGGCGATCGTCGCGGTTTTCGCCACGAGGCGCACGATCTGCTTGTCCCGCACTTCGGGGTCCTCGACCTGCTTGGCCTCGGGATAGAAGGTGGACAGCGCGGCCAAGCCTGAGACGAGCATCCCCATCGGGTGGGCGTCGTAATGGAAGCCCTCCATGAACCGCTTGCGCACGTTCTCGTGAATGAACGTGTGGTGCGTGATCTCGTAGGTCCACGCCTCGAGCTGCGCCTTGTTGGGCAGGTCGCCGAAGAGCAGCAGGTACGCCACCTCGAGGTAGGTCGACTGCTCGGCGATCTGCTCGATCGGGTAGCCGCGATACCGCAGCACCCCGTCGTCACCGTCGAGGTAGGTGATCGAGCTCTCGGTCGAAGCGGTGGCGCCGTAGGAGGGGTCGAGGAACCAGACCCCCGGGAGCAGCTTCTCCCACGCACGGGCGTCGACCCCGCCGTTGACGAGCGGAATCTCCGTCGACTCGCCAGTGCGGTTGTCGGTAATGGTGATGCTGTCGGCCACCGGTGCTCCCACGTTCACGCTACGACGGAAGAACAGCAGGTGGACCCCACGCTGGGCCCTCCCCCAGTTCGCGCCCACCATAGCCCGGCCCGCAGCGCCCCATCGACAGGGGCGTGCGGATAGGTGGTTCACCGCCCCGGCCCGCCCCGGCGGGGCGCGCCGCGCTAGAGGGGGCCGTTGTCGTGGCGGCGGGGCGCCAAGCGTTCGCGCTTGTCGGCCAGCGCCCCGAGGGCGGCGGCGAGGCAACGACGGGTGTCGGAGGGGTCGATCACCTGGTCGACGCTGCCCCGCGAGGCGGCCACGTACGGGTTGAGCAGGCGCTCCTCGTAGTCCGCTTCGAGCCGGGCCCGCTCCGCCTCGTCGGCCCGGCGGTGGATGATGCCGCTCGCCTGCTTGGCCCCCATCACCGCGATCTCCGCCGTTGGCCACGCCAGGTTCAGGTCGCTGCCCATGAACTTGGAGTCCATCACGATGTACGCGCCGCCGTAGCTCTTGCGCAGCGTCACGCACACCCGCGGCACGGTGGCGCGGGCGTAGGCGAAGGCGAGCTGCGCCCCCTTGCGGATCATGCCCCGCCACTCGAGATCCTTGCCGGGATAGAAGCCGGGCGTGTCGACGAAGGTGACGAGCGGCAGGTTGAAGGCGTCGCAGAAGGCCACGAAGCGGGCCCCCTTCTGGGAGGCCGGGATGTCGAGGGTCCCGGCGATCGCCTGGGGCTGGTTGGCCACCACGCCCACCGGCTGCCCGCCGATGGCGGCGAGCCCGGTCACCAGGTTGGCCGCCCAGCCGGCCCGCAGCTCGAGCAGGTCCCCGTCGTCGACCACGGCCTCGACCGCCCGGCGCACGTCGTAGCTGCCCGTCGGCGAGGCCGGGAGCAGCTCACCCGCCTCCGGCGTCGGCCGGTCGGGCGGGTCGAGCGTGGGGCGCAGCGGGGCGGGCTCCTCGCAGCTCGCCGGCAGGTAGGAGAGCAGGTGCGCGGCGGCGGCGAAGCAGCCGGCGGCGTCGGGGGCCACGAGCGACGCTGCGCCCGAGGAGCGGTCGTGGGCGCCGGCCCCGCCGAGCGCGGCGGTGGTGACCTGTTCGCCGGTGTACTGGCGCACCATCGCGGGGCCCGACACGAACGCATAGGAGTCGGCGCTCATCACCACGTGGTCGGCCAGCCCGAGCAGCAGGGCCGGCCCGCCGATCGCCGGGCCCGACACCGCGAACACGATCGGCGCCATGCCCGAGCAGGCCACGAGCGCTCGCGCCGCCCGGCCCCATCCGTCGAGCGCGTCGAGGCCTTCGCGCACCTCGGCGCCGGAGAACTCCACCGCCCAGAGCAGCGGCCGGCCCAGCCGGCGGGCCAGCGCCGCAGCCGCGGCCAGGTTGGCGCCCTCGGCGGCGCCGAGCGCGCCGCCCGCGCCGCCCGAGCGGACGACCACCACGGGGCGGCCGTCCAACTCCTCGACCCCGGCCCGGACCGACCCGGGGGTGCGGCTGCGCAGCGAGACGACCGGCGGCATGCGTGGTGTGACCGGCTGCTCGCTCACCGCGTTACCCGCGTGGCCTCGGCGCCGACGGCGGGATGGATGCCCGGCTGATGCGGCGCCGACTCGGCCACCACCGCCTTGAGCACGTTGGCCACCGCTCGGGTGGGGGCGGCGGGCATCCCCCGTCGGCGGCGCACGAGGCCGACCTTGCGCCGGCTGAGGCCCCGCACCGGGATCCGCCGCCACGCGGAGTCGGGGCCCGGCGCACTGGGCACCGCGCTGGCCGGCAGGATCGCCGGACCGAAGCCCTGGAACGCGAGCGACGCCACCAGCGTCATGCCGTCGACCTCGGCCTTGGTGCGCAGCACCACCCCCGCCCGATCGGCGTCGGCGTCGAGCTCGGAGCGGAACACGGTGCCCTCCGAGGCCAGCACCAGCTCGTAGTCGGCCAGGCGGTCGATGGAGAGCTCCTCGAACGACGCCAACGGATGGTCGCGCGGCGCCACGAGCAGGCGGTCCTCGTCAAAGAGGGGCTCCTCGATCACGTCGGGGTCGCGGGTGGGCAGATTGGCCACGGCGATGTCGACGTCGCCCCGCAGGAGCTGGGGCATCAGCGTGGAGGTGGTCGCGTCGACCACCACCAACCGGATCCGGGGATGCGCCCTCGTGAGGGCGTCGAGCAGGCGCGGCGCGAGCCAGCGGGCGGTGGTGCCGATCATCCCGATGCGCGCCGAGCCCGACACCTCGTCTCGCACCGAGGCCACGTCGGCCGAGAGCGCCTCGAGCTCGGAGCGCACCCGGCGGGCCCGCTCGGCCACCAGCTCGCCCTCCTCGGTGAGGGCCCCGGCGCTGCGGTCCACCAGCGTGACCCCCAGCTCCCGCTCCAGGCGGGCGATGTGGGTCGACACGTTGGACTGCACGGTGTGCAGCGCCCGGGCGGCCGCCGAGAAGCTCCCGTGATCGGCGACGGAGAGCAGCGCGGAGAGCTGGCGCAGGTCCATCGCTGCATATGATGGCGCCTATCGGGAATTACTGTTGGACAGATCTTGTGCCCGCGTGCACAATGGTCTTCACAACACAGCCGAGGACATCCACTCGAATCCCCCCTCGAGGTCCTCAGGCCGGTCAGGCCTGGATCCCCCTCCAGCGCAGTGACCGTTTATGGTGAGGCTGGCCGACCCCCCTCGGCCAGCCTCCCGTCTTTTTCCACCCCGGTTCGAGCGGCTGCTCCGCCCGGCTTCGGGTTGCATGGTCCGGGGGCCGCCGCCCCCGGACCCGGAATCCGGAACCCGTCAGTCGGCGCCCATCTCCCGGCGGATGATGTTGAGGGCGGAGCCGGCCTTGAACCATGCGATCTGCTCGTCGGAGAACGTGTGGTTGCAGGCGATCTCGAGCCGCTCGCCGTTCGGCTTGGCGATCACGACCGTCACCGGTTGGCCGGGGGCGAGCTGCGCCAGGCCGACGATGGAGATCCGGTCGTCCTCGTCGATGCGGTCGTAGTCGGCCGGGTCGGCGAACGTGAGCGGGAGCATCCCCTGCTTCTTCAGGTTCGTCTCGTGGATGCGGGCGAAGCTGCGGCAGATCACGGCCTTGCCGTTGCGGAAGCGCGGCTCCATCGCGGCGTGCTCCCGGGAGGAGCCCTCGCCGTAGTTCTGGTCGCCGATCGCCACCCAGCCGACCCCGGCCTCGTGGTAGTGCTTGGCGATGTCGGGGAAGCTGCGGGTCGAGCCGTCGAGCTGGTCCTTGCCCTCGCCGGCTTTGCCGGTGAAGGCGTTGACCGCGCCGAGGAAGAGGTTGCCGGAGATGTTCTCCAGGTGGCCGCGGTAGGTGAGCCACGGGCCGGCCATCGAGATGTGGTCGGTCGTGCACTTGCCCTGGGCCTTGACCAGCACCGGGAGGTCCACGTAGTCGTTGCCGTCCCAGGGGGCGAACGGCGCCAGGAGCTGCAGGCGGTCGCTGGTGGGGGACACCTGCACCACGACCCCGGACGCGTCGTCCGGCGGGGCCACGAACGCGTTCTCGCCGGGCGTGAAGCCCGCCGGCGGCAGCTCCAGGCCCTGCGGCGCGTCGAGGCGCACCGCCTGGCCCGCCTCGTTGGTGAGCGTGTCGTTCAGCGGGTCGAACTCCAGCGTGCCGGCCAGGGCCAGGGCCATCACGGTCTCGGGTGAGGTGACGAACGCGAGGGTCGAGGCGAGGCCGTCGTTGCGCTTGGGGAAGTTGCGGTTGTAGGAGGTGACGATCACGTTGGCCTGGCCCTCGCTCACGTCGGTCCGGGCCCACTGCCCGATGCAGGGCCCGCACGCGTTGGCCAGCACCGTCGCCCCCACGCGCTCGAAGTCGGCGAGCAGGCCGTCGCGCTCAATCGTGGCCCGGACCTGCTCGGAGCCGGGGGTGATCAGGAGCGGGGTCTTGGCCCGCAGGCCCGCCGCCGCCGCCTGGCGGGCGATCGACGCGGCTCGGGTGATGTCCTCGTAACTCGAGTTCGTGCAGGAGCCGATCAGCGACGACGAGATCGTGAGCGGCCAGCCCTTTTCCCGGGCCTCGGCGCCGAGGGCTGACACCTCGCGGGCGAGGTCGGGTGTGTGGGGACCGTTGATGTGGGGGCGCAGCTGCGACAGGTCGATCTCCACCACCCGGTCGAAGAAGCGGCCGGGATCGGCCTGCACCTCGTCGTCGGCCCGCAGGTTGGCGGCCACCCGATCGGCGGCGGCGGCCAGCGCCTCGCGGCCGGTGGCCTTCAGGTAGCGGGCCATGGCGGCGTCGTAGCCGAACACCGAGGTCGTGGCGCCGATCTCGGCGCCCATGTTGCAGATGGTGGCCTTGCCGGTGGCCGAGAGGCTCTCGGCGCCTGGGCCGAAGTACTCGACGATGGCGCCGGTGCCCCCCTCGACGGTGAGGATGTCGGCCACCTTCAGGATCACGTCCTTCGGGGCCGACCAGCCCGACAGCTCGCCGGTGAGGCGCACGCCGATCACCTTGGGCCAGCGCAGGTTGAAGGGGAACCCGGTCATCACGTCGACCGCGTCGGCGCCGCCCACGCCGATCGCCACCATGCCCAGGCCGCCGGCGTTGGGGGTGTGGCTGTCGGTGCCGATCATCATGCCGCCGGGGAACGCGTAGTTCTCCAGCACCACCTGGTGGATGATGCCCGAGCCCGGCTTCCAGAACCCGATGCCGTAGCGCGCCGACACCGACTCGAGGAATGCATAGACCTCGCGGTTGCCGTCGAGCGCCGCCAGCAGATCGATGCGCCCGTTGTCCCTCGCCTGGATCAGGTGGTCGCAGTGCACGGTCGAGGGCACCCGCACCTGGTCGAGCCCCGCCGTCATGAACTGCAGCAGCGCCATCTGCGCCGTGGCGTCCTGCATGGCCACCCGGTCGGGATGGAAGTCGGCGTACGAACGGCCCCGTTCCATCTCCTGGGTCTCGGGGTCGCGCAGGTGGTTGACGAGGATCTTCTCGGCCAGGGTCAAGGGTCGGCCGAGGCGGCGGCGGCCGGTGGCCACTCGTTCGTCGAGAGCGGCGTAGGCCTCGTTGACCAGTTCGATCGGGGTGGTGGCGGTGACGGCGGCCATGACGGACCTCTTCTCCCGGGCGGACTCCGGACGTCTACTCTTGCATGCGGAACCGTTAGATACAAGTATAGAACAAGTGCGCACGATCCGGTACCGGGAAATCGCCGACGAGCTGCGCCGGGAGATCCGCGACGGGCGCTATGCGCCCGGCCGGCTGCTGCCGAGCGAGGCCGAGCTCTCCGCCGCGTTCGAGGCCAGCCGCGTGACGATCCGCAAGTCCCTCGAGGCGTTGCGGGCCGAGGGGCTGGTGGACTCGCGTCAGGGGTTCGGTTGGTTCGTGGCCGGGGACCCGCTGCGTCAGAGCCTCGTGCGCCTCGGCACGATCGACGCGCAGCTCGCCGCCTCGGGCCGGGCGGCGGGCCGCAAGGTGCTCGAGTTCGGCTTCGTGCCCGCCGCCGGCCGGGTGCGGGCGGTCCTCGGCGCCGGCTCGGTGCTGCGGGTGCTGCGCCTCTCGCTGGCCGACGGGGCGCCGTTCGCCCGGGTCACGATCTGGTGCCCCGAGCGCCTCGCCGCCGACATCTCCCGCGCCGCGGCCGAGCGCACCTCGTTCCAGGAGCTGCTGGGTGTGGAGTTGAACGGCGCCACCCAGACGATCGGCGCAGCGCTGGCCTCGCCCGACGACGCGGCGGCCCTCGACGTGCCCGCCGCCTCCCCGGTGCTCGTCTGCGAGCGCATCACCTGGGCGGCCGACCGCAGCCCTGCCCTGCTCAGCCAGCACGTGTTCCCCGGCCACCTCACCGAGTTCGTGGTCGAGCTGCAAGGGCCGCAGCACTCGATGAACCCCTCGGGGCTGCGCCTCGTCGAGGAGCGCGCCGGCGCCGCTCAGGACCCGAGCGGGCCGGCGGCCGAGGCGTGAGCGGCGAGCGCCTCGAGCATGTCGCCCTCGCCGCTCGAGGCGAGAACCAGGAAGAGGAACGTGTAGAACAGGATCACCAGCAGCGTGATGCCGAGCGCCACGGCGCTCGTGGCGATCCCGGCGATGGCGAGCTCCCGACCGGCGAGCTGGCCGTGCGACGCGGCGATCTTGCGATGGGCGGCGATCCCGAGCGCGAGCCCGGCGGTTGCGGTGATCGCGCCGATGCCGCAGAGGGCGAACGAGGCGACGCCGAGCACGAGGCTGGCGATGGCGAGGCCCTCGGTCGGGCGCGGCGGCGGCCCATAGGCGGGCGGCGTCGGCCACGGCGACGGCGGGGGCGTCCACTGCGGCGGGTTGTCGGGCATCGGGCGCGCCTCGGGTTCGACGTCTTCACGGCTTGATCGATCCGCCCGCCGGCGCCGTGCCGCTCAGGCGAGGCGGCGTCTCAGCAGAGTGAGCCCGACGGCGCCCGCGCTGATGCAGGCGACCACCGCGGCGGACCCGACCAAGGTCGGCCGGTGCGGCCCCTGGCTGAAGAGCGCGAGCAGAGCCAACGCGAAAAGGCCCACATTTCGGACGATATCGACCACCGAAAGCGGGTGAGTGGACACTGCGCCGAAGCATCCACACGGCGCCCGCAAACCGCGACGCAGACGCTCGGCGATCGTGACCGTGAAAAAGGTGAGCAACGCCAGGCCGACGACCGCACCCAGCGGCGGCCACAGCACGAGGAGCAGGGCCGTGGCCAGCTCGGTCGCCGCTGCGGCCGGCGCCCACACCCGGGCCCGAGCGAAGCCGAGGCCGGCCAACGCAGCAGTCGCCGCGTGGAGGTCGCGCAGCTTCATCGCGGCGGCGAAGGCCAACAGCGCCGCCAAACCCAGCGCCGATTCGTAGGTCATCTCGCGGGTTTGGGGCGGAACATCCCGCCGGTCGTTCGTGCATTCCTAAGCCGCACGGCTCATACCGAATCTGGTGTACCAATCGGTAGCTTCCTGAGGATATGGGCGGCGGGCTGCAAGCGGGAAAACTGGAGCGGACCGAGCGCAACCAACGCGTCGACCGCGGGGAGCGGGCCGACCGCGCCGAGGAGCTGATCGACGCAGCCGCGGGGCTGCTGCTCGAGCGGGGCCTCGTGGACCTGTCGTTGCGCTCGATGGCGGCCTCGCTGGGCACGAGCCACCGCATGCTCCTGTACTACTTCGACTCACGCGAGGCGCTCGTCGCCGCCGCCCTCGAACGGCTCCACGGCCGCGTGGCCGCTGTGCTCGACGAGGTGCTGGCCGACGCCGCCGATCCGGCGCCGAACGCGGCGCCGGGCTCGTTCGCGGTGACCCGCCGCCTGCTCGGCTACGCCACGAGCGCCGAGGTGGCGCCGTTCCTGCGCCTGCAGTTCGAGGCCTGGACCCGGCTGGTTCACGAGCGGGAGGTGTACAGCGCGTTCGTCGACCCCGACCGCCTCTGGCGGCCGCGCATCGAGACCGCGCTGCGGGCCGACCGGCTCGAGGCGGAGGTGCGTCTGGCGGCCACGCTGCTCCTCGCCGCGGTCTACGGCATGTTCGTGGAGCAGGAGGCGAGCGGCGAGCCGCTCGACGAGGCGTTCGACCTGCTCTGGCGCCTCCTGGCGCACGCCGCCGAAGGCTGAGGCGCCGGGCGGCGCCCCGGCCCTCGCCTCCTCGGTGAGGAGAATCAGGAGAGTCAGGAGAGCTGGGGCCACGCCCGCCTCCGGCGAGCCGGGCCGGACCGCTTGGACGAGCGGGCCCAGGAGCGGCGCCAGCTCGGCGCCTGCGGACCGGTGAGGGCCGGCGTCTCGCCCCGATGCAGGCGCCGGCGCGCCTGCCACCAGTCGGTGGCCTCCTCGTCGGCCAGGGCGGCCACCGCCCGTTCGATCCGGGCCGACAGCGTCCGGGTGTCCTCCTCCGGCGCCGGCCAGAGCAGCTCGCCGAAGCTCACCGTGGTGGCCGCAGGCTTGGGGACGCGCATGCCCTTGCCGAGGATCGCCCCGGTGCCGGCGAGGTGCACGGGCGCCACCGGCGCACCGCAGCGGACCGACAGGTAGGCGGCGCCGCCCCGGAAGGGCTGGCCCCAGCCGTCGGGGCTGCGGCCGCCCTCGGGAAAGATGATCATCGACCACCCGTCGTCGATCAGCGCGGCGGCGGACAGCGCCGAGCGCCGGCTGACCCGCGTCCGTTCGATCGGGATGGCGTTGAGGGCGAAGGCGGACAGCGCGCCGGTGAGGCGGGCGCCGAAGAAGTAGTCGGCCGCGGCGCCGACGAACACCTTGTCGGCGAAGCGGGGCGGGATCGAGCGCAGCAGCAACGGCGTGTCGACGTGGCTGTGGTGGTTGGCCACGAAGATCACCGGCCCCTCGACGCCCTCCAAGCGGTCGCGGCCCCGCACGGACGGGTTGGCGGCCAGGCGCACCACCGGGCCCATCACCAGCTCGTGGAGCACCGTTCGCCCCAGCCGGGCCGGCGCTCGGCGGGCCCAGTCGGTCTCGAAGTCCACGCCCGTGCGCTTGGGGGCGGGCACGGGGGCCACGCCACGCGGCGTGGACGGCGCCCGGTAGGGGAACCCCATGTTGCGCAGCGCCGGCGGCAGCAGGCTCATGACACGTCGGCCATCAGGATCGGCGGGTTGTGCAGGTGAGTGATGGTGGGGGCGCGGCCCACCACATCGGTGGCCATCTCCAACGCGTCGTCGAGGGTCGTGGCCGGGTGGAAGCCGAGCCGGCGCACGGCCCGCGGATCGCCGCCCACGATGATCACCCGGCCGACGTGGGCCAGCGCATGCGCGCCCCAGTACCACATGTAGAACGGGTGGACGCCGTGGTAGGCGTAGCTGGTGCGGTACAGGTGCCGATACCACTCGTCCTCGGCGTAGGCCTTCTCGTAGCGGGCCTCGATCTCGATGGGGTCGGTGGTGTCGGCCAGCACCTGCTCGAAGAAGTCGATGTAGCTCGGGTGATGGATCGGGTGGAACTCCCAGGGCGTGGGGTGGCTGAGGATCACCACGCCGCCCTCCCGCACCGGCGGCCGGCCCCGGTACAGGTTGAAGAAGTAGCCCAGGCCCAGGCACATCACCAGGATCGGGTTCATGATCGAGTTCACGTTGTAAGGGCAGATGTACGGCAGGCCCATCGTGAGGATGTCGGTCTGGCCCTCCACGGCCACGAGGTGCTGGCGGTACACCCGCTCGGTCGTGGCCCGGTGCACCGCCTCGACCTCCCCGGCCGCCACGCCCGTCAACGCGTACGGCGCCCGCCAGGACTGGAAGATCTGGCGGCGCGCCGAGGCCGGCATCCGCTTGAGCCCGGCCTGCATGCCGATGAACTTCGCCCGATCGGCGCCGGACCACTCCCACTCCCGCTTCTGCAGGAACGACAGCGGGCCGTCCGTGCCGAAGGTGTTGGTGTTGATGGTGGTCTCGACCTGGAAGACCCGGGGGCCGTGGGTGCGGATCACATGGCCCTGGCGCCAGTTGGACGCGTGGAGCTCGGAGCGCTCCTGGTCCATGAACGAACGGGAGGCCTGCATGGTGCGCACGTTGTGGTGGTGGCGCACGCCGGCGTAGCCGGACAGGCCGGTGGCGGTGGACTTCCAGCCGCCGTCCATGGCCACGATGTTGATGTTCACGTACACGAGCAGGTCGGACTCGGCGGCGCGGCGGCTCATCTGCACCGTCTCGCCGTGGGGCGTGGCCCCCAGCACCACCATGTTCTCCGCGTCTTCCGCGTCGTGGTTGTAGAGCAGACCGGCCGGGGCGAACGCGTCGTAGACCCGGTCGCCGACGGCGTGGCGCAGCTCCGCTTCGGTCATGCGCCGGTGCAGCGCCAGCGCAGCGATGATGTGCACATCGTCGACCCCGGCGGCGGCGGCGAGGTCGAGCACCGCCTCGATCACCCGCTGGCGCACGTCGGGCCGCTTCATCGGCGGCAGCGGCAGCGACAGGTCGTCGAAGGCGATCGTGAGCCTCATCCCCGGGCGCAGGAGGGCGGAGAGCGGCTCGCAGTCGAGCGGGTTCTCGAGCGCGTCGCGGATGGCGAGGTCGGGTCGGGCCAGGCCGGGCAGGGCTTCGGGCGGGTACAGCACCCGCGAGCGGCCGGCCGGCAGCCGCTCGAGCCGGAAGCCTTCGCCGTGGTGGAACAGGATCGGCGGGGTCGAGCGGTCGACCTCGAGCACCAGGCCGGGGCGGGGAGTCATGGGGCGGTCATCCGGGGTCCGATCGGGAGGACGGAAGGTGCGTACCCAGGGGCCTTTCCGAAGTTCTCCACCAGCCACCCGCGTTTGCGGGCGAGGGCGGCGAGTCGGGTCTCGGGGTTCACCGCCACGGGGAATCCGACCGCTTCGAGCATGGGGAGGTCACTGGTCGAGTCGGCGTAGGCGACCCCCTCGTCGAGGTCGTAGCCGTGGAGCGCGGCGTAGTCGAACAGCGCCTGGGCGCGGGACTCGCCGGTCGGCGGCGCGGCCACCAGCTCACCGGTGTAGGCGCCCTCGTCGTCGACGGAGAGCGCGGCGCACACGATGTCGTCGAACAGCGGCCGCAGCGGCGCCACCACGAAGTCGAGCGCGCCGGTGATGAGCAGGGTCCGGTGGCCCGCCTGGCGGTGCTCGCGCACCCGGCGGATCGCCGCGGGGAACGCCTTGGCCAGGATCAGCCCGGAGAGCATCTCGGCGGCGTCGGCGTTGACCTGCTCGACCGGCGCGTGCTCGTACCGGCGGTAGAAGTGGCGCAGGAAGTCGCTGCGGTCCTTGCGGTCGAGGGCCAACAGGCGGGGCGCCTCGGCGAGCGTCCGGGCCACGAACTGGACGCGATCGCGCGTCGGCAGCCGCCGGGTGGCCAGCCACGAGTAGGAGGCCACCACGTTGGACGCGATCAGCGTGTTCTCCAGGTCGAACGCGGCGAACTGGCGGCGCGGCGAGAGCACCTGGCCGCGCAGGCGCTCCTCCCGGCTCGGCCCGGTCTTGCCGCTCGGGCCGGTCTTGACCCGGGCGTGCTCCACCACCGAGGGCAAGTGCACGTCGTGCACGTAGCTCGTCCAGTCCACCACCCGGGGGTCGAAGGCGAACGCGGCCCGGTCGGCTGCGTCGAGCCGGCCCCACAGCTCGAGTAGGCGGTCGACCTGGTAGATCGCCTCGCACTCGGCGTACGCGCCGTAGAGTTCGACGTACCCGACGGCGCGTTCGAGCTGCTCCCGCTTGTCCTCCAGCGTGGCCGCCAGCTCGGCTTGGCGGCCTCGCAGGGGCAGGGCGTTGAGCGTCCGCTCCGCTCGGCGCACGAGCCCGAGCGAGCGGTTGAGCTGCGCCTGCACCCGGCCGCGGCCGGGGAAGGTCCACTCGGGCAGCACGATCGGCTGATCCCGGTTGTCGTACAGCGGCCGCTCCGCGAACCAGCTGCTCACCAGCTCCACGAGCAGCCCGTAGCGCAGCGGGTTCGCCGCGCCCGAGGCCACCTGCAGCACCTTGGGCGGGGCGGCGGGCTCGGGCCGCGGGGCCGCCGCCTCGTCGGCCGCCGCCGCGCAGATGGCGGCCACCACCAGATCCACCGGGATCACGTCGATGATGCCCTCGGGCACGCCGGGGAACTCGGCGAGCAGGCCGCGGGCGTAGGAGATGATGACCGGCTCGGCCATGCGGAACCCGCGGATCCAGCCCGGGAACGGCTCGCTCAGCGCCGACTCGATGATCGAGGGCCGCACGATCGTGACCGGCACGGCGCCGTGGCGTTCGCCGAGCGCCTTCTCGCCGAGGGCCTTGGTGAACGCGTACGCGTCGGGGTAGCCGACGCTGGCGGCGCGGGCCCGGCCGATCTCGACCATCCGGTTCGACACCCAGCGGTCGCGGTTCTGCTCGGTCTTCGCCGCCAGCAGCGGCCCGCCGGCGGCGCCGATCTCGGCGCGGGCCGCCTTGCGGAACTCGCGCAGCCGCTCCGGCGTGCGGCTGGCCGACTCGGCGTCTCGCCGGGCCCGGCGGGCGCCGTGGACCTCGGCCCGCCAGTCGACCTCGGTGTAGAAGGGGCTCTCGTCCACGAGCTGCTCGGGGGCCGACCCGCGCCGGCTCCCGGCGATGTAGCAGGTGGACACCGCCACCAGGTGCGGCGCGGCGCCGAGCGCGTGGAGGGTCTCGGCGATGCGCACCGGACCGAGCAGGTTCACCTCCACCGCGCTGTCGAGCGGCGAGTCGAAGCTCACCGTGGCGGCCACGTGCAGCACCGCGTGACACGAGCGCAGCGCGGCCCGCCCCGCGTCGTCGAGGCCGAGGCCGTCCTGGCCGACGTCGCCGCCGACCACCTCGACCCGGCGGGCGATCTCGTCGGCGAAGCCGCGTTCGCCGAGCTGCTCGCGCAGCCGGGTGAACGCGTCGTTGCGGAAGATCTCGCGCTGGGCGCGCTGGGCGGGGCTGGTGCGCCGCCCCGGCCGCACCAGCAGCACCAGCTCGCTGTCGGGCGCGCCGCGCAGCAGCCGCTCGACGAGCGCGGTGCCCACGAAGCCGGTCGAGCCGGTGATCAGCAGCCGCTTGCCGGCCAGCGCCTCAGCGATCACGGGCGACCATTCTTCACCATGCAGCGAGGCGCCGCGAACACCGGCCCGGGCCGGCGGGCGCTAAGCGGGATGCTCGGTGGAACGGCGACGGCGGCGGCGCTCGTGGCGCTCGATGGCCAGGCGGACCAGCTCGTCGATCAGCTTCTCGTAGGGCACTCCCGAGGCCGCCCAGAGCCGGGGGAACATCGAGATCGGCGTGAAGCCGGGGATCGTATTCACCTCGTTCAGCAGCGGGCCGCGGCCGGCCTCCTCGTAGAAGAAGTCGGCCCGGGCCATGCCCTCCACCCGCAGGGCCCGGCAGGCGTCGACCGCGAGACGCTGGAAACGGGCCAGCTCGGCGGGGGAGAGGGCGGCGGGCGCCACCAGCTGCGCCCTGCCGCTCAGGTACTTGTCGGCGTAGTCGTAGAACTCGGCGCCGGGCACCACCTCCCCGGCCACCGACACCTGCAGGTGCTCGTTGCCGAGCACGGCCAGCTCGATCTCGCGGCCGACGATCGCCTCCTCGAACACGAGCTGCTCGTCGTAGCGCAGCGCCAGCTCAAGGGCGGCGGCCAGCTCGGCCGGCTCGTGCACCTTGGACACCCCGACCGAGCTGCCCATGTTGGCCGGCTTCACGAACAGCGGATAGCCGAGGCGCTCGCCGAGCTCGCCCGCCAGGTCGGCCGACACGTCGTCGGCGAACGCGGAGAGGAACCGGGCCTGGGGCACGCCGTGGTAGGCCAGCACCTCCTTGGCCTTGGCCTTGTCCATGGCCAAAGCCGAGCCCAGCACCCCGGCGCCGACGTAGGCGACCCCGGCCAGCTCGAGCAGGCCCTGCACGGTGCCGTCCTCGCCCATCGGGCCGTGCAGCAGGGGCAGCACCACCACCTGCTCGCGACGCTCGGCCAGCAACGGCAGCGGCTCGACCGGCGGCCCGGCCGCTTCGAGGGCGGGGGGCAGCGCGGCGCGGCCGCGGGCCAGCGCGGCCCGGGCGGCCTCGGCGTCG
>JBJXGF010000070.1:0-16004 GCA_046153015.1 Acidimicrobiales bacterium
GCCGGTCAAGCCCGCCGCCGAGCCTCCCCCTCCCCCGCCGCCGGCGCCGCCCCCGCCCGATGCCGGCCTGCTCGCCAACTTCACCTTCACCGCCTCCGAGGTCGAGGTCGGCGACGAGATGACGTTCTTCGACGCGTCGAGCGGCTCGGTGGGCGCCTGGACGTGGGACTTCGGCGACGGCGGGTCGGCCACCGGCCCGGTGGTGACCCACAAGTGGGCGAAGGCCGGCTCGTTCACGGTGACGCTGACGGTGAGCAACAGCAACACCAGCGACCGCAACAGCACCTCGATCACGGTGACGCCCGCCGAGACGCCCCGGCGCCCGACCGCCAACTTCGTGTTCAGCCCCGGCTCGGCCGAGGTCGACGAGGAGGTCACGTTCACCGACACCTCCACCGGCCGTCCCACCACGCTCACCTGGGACTTCGGCGACGGCGCCACCGCCACCGGGCCGAAGGTGACCCACCGCTGGAAGCGGGCCGGCCCCATGCGGGTCACGCTGGTCGCCGCCAACGACGTGGGGGCCGACCGGGCGACCACCTCGGTCGTGATCGTCGACAAGGTCGTGGCGCCCAAGGCGTCGTTCACCGTGAGCGCCTCGCCGCTGATGGTCGGCCAGGCCGTCACCTTCGTCGACACCTCGTCCGGCCAGCCCACCAACCCGGTCTGGGACTTCGGCGACGGCTCGCCGCCGGCGGCGGGTCCGCGAGTGACCCATGCCTTCGCCACGGCCCAGCCGTACACCGTGCGCCTGACCGTGCGGAACGCGAAGGGTGAGGACAGCACCGAGCGGGTGCTGTCGGTGCAGGCCCCGGCCGAGCGGCCCGTGGCCAGGTTCACGGTGTCGGCGCCGACGGCGGAGGTGGGCCAGCGCGTCGAGTTCGAGAGCGTGTCGCTCAACAACCCGACCGAGCTGCAGTGGAGCTTCGGCGACGGCGCCAGCGCGGTCGGCCCGCGCGCCGCCCACGTGTGGAACGCGCCGGGACCGTTCACGGTGACCCTCGTGGCCCGCAACCAGGCGGGCGCCTCCACTGCGCAGACCACCCTGCGCATCGCGCCGGCCACCCCGCCCACGGCCCCGAAGGCCGACTTCGACCGGAACCCGGCCGATGTGGCGCCGCTCGGCGCGCCCGTGTCGTTCATCGACCGGTCGACCGGGGTGATCACCTCGTGGACCTGGACCTTCGGCGCCCCCACGTCGGTCTCCACCGAACGCAACCCGGTGCGCACGTTCAGCACCCCCGGCGCGCACCAGGTGACCCTCCAGGTGCGCGGGCCGGGCGGGGTCGACTCGGTCACCAAGACGGTGCGGGTGGCCGACGGCAGCGTCCGGCCGGTGGCGGCGTTCAGCTTCAGCCCCCCGGCGCCGGTGGTCGGCGACCGCGTGCTGTTCCGTGACGAGTCCCAGAACAGCCCGGTCACGTTCAGCTGGAACTTCGGCGACAACAGCCCGCTCGACACCACCCGCAACCCCACCCATGTGTTCCGCAGCCCCGGCATCTACCGGGTGACGCTCACGGTGGCCAACGCCAGCGGCGAGTCGACCAGGACGAACGACGTCACGGTCACCGCCAGCCAACGCCAGGCCCCAACGGCGGAGTTCCAGTTCTCCCCGGGCAGCCCGAGCGCCGGGGACCTCGTCACCTTCACCGACGTGACCGACGGCGCGGTGACCACCCCGATCTGGACCTTCCCGGGCGGCCGGGTCGTGGCCTCGCCCGCCAGCCAGCGCAGCGTGCAGCACACGTTCAACGACGTGGGCGACCAGCAGGTGAGCATGAAGGTGTGCTGGGTGGAGGAGCCGACCAACTGCAACGAGCGGACGAAGACCGTGTCCGTGCGCGCCCCGAGCCAGAAGCCCACGGCCAGCTTCGAGATGAGCGGCGCGGTGCTCGACCAGCGCACGGTGCTGCTCGGCAAGCCCGTGTCGTTCACCGACACCTCCACCGGCGCGGCGATCACGAGCCGGCGCTGGCTGATCGACGGGGCGCCGACCTCCACGGCGCAGAAGGTCGATCACCCCGGCTTCACCCAGCCCGGCGACGTCGAGGTCGAGCTGACCGTCGCCAACGCCACGGGGGCCGACACGGTGAGGCGCACGATCCGGGTGATCAACGCGGTGAAGCCGACCGCTCAGTTCTCGTTCGCGCCGAGCACCCCCGCGGTGGACGACCCCGTCGCCTTCAACGGCCGCCTGAGCGAGTCGCCCACCAGCTTCGTGACCGCATGGCGGTGGGACTTCGGCGACGGCGCCGCCGCCACCATCGCGCAGCCGACCCACCGCTTCGCCGCTCCCGGGTTGTACCCCGTTCGCCTCACCGTGACCAACCAGTGGGGCGCCGACACCGTCACCCACGTGGTCACGGTCGTGCCGACCTTCGCCGTGCGGGTCACCAACGGAGCGGGGAGCGTGGTCACGTCACCCTTCTCCGGCGTCGTCGGCGAGGCGTTCGGCTTCGAGGTGACCGGGGCGGCGGCCACCGCAGTGGTGTCGTGGACCTTCGGCGACGGCGTGACCGTCGCCGGGCTCACCGCCCGCCACACCTGGAGCGCCGCCGGCGCCTTCGACGTGCGCGTGACGGTCACCGTGAACGGCGCCGCCGCCACCCAGACGCTGCGAGCGGTGATCAGCCCTCCGCCGGCGCCGCCCGCCAGCGACTCGAGCGCCGGCGGCGGGCCCGGCGCGGCCGCGGAGCTGCCCGCCGGCTAGCCGTATTTTGGCTGGGGGCTGCGCCCCCAGACCCCCTCACCGCCCGGCTCGCGGGCGCTCGCACGGTCGGGCGGCTAGCCGCGGCCTTCTGGCTGGGGGCTGCGCCCCTCGAGCCCCTGCCCGGCGGCGAGCTCGACCGGTTGGCCGTGCGGGGTCCGCTCGTAGGCGAGGCGCCACTCCCGCGCTCGGCGGTCGAGCTCGGCCGCCGACAGCGCGCCCTTGGCCCGGCACAGGCTCTCCAGCGCAGCCAGCCAGTGCTCGTAGTAGGTGTCGCCCAGGTCGGCGTCGCCCCTTGCTCGGGCGGCGGCGATGGCTTCGCCCAGGGCCTCGCTCCACTCCGCCCCGCTGAAGAGCCCGGCGTCGATCAGGAGCTGCGCGGCGGCGAACACCTCGGCCTCCCACAGCTCGGAGAACACCGGCCCATCGGCGCCCGGCTCGCTGGCGCTCGCACGGTCGCCCCGGCGTTCGCTGGCGCTCACGCCGGCTCCAAGTAGCTTTCCCAGAGCTCGAGGTACACCGGGTCGGGGCCGGCGTGATCCTCGCCCCACAGCTCCGAGGCCTCGAAGCGCACTCGGTACAGGTGCTCGACCGTGCACACCCCCACCGAGGCGTCCTCGGGCAGCGGTTCGCCCCCCACGTACGCCTCGACCTGGCCGACCCGCCCACGCACGTACCGCGGGGCGCGCGTGTGCGCCTCGGGATGGCGGTTGCGGACCCGCACGGCCCGCCCGACGGCGAACGCGGCGGGAGCGGCCGGCGCCTCGAAGCGCGGCGCCCACACCGGCGCTGGGCGCTCCACCGGCCCGCCGGCGGGCCGGCCCGAGGCGAGCTCCTCGGCGGACACCAGCCCGTGGCCCACGAGGAGCTGCTCGAGGCTGCGCAGCCACTTCTCGTAGTAGGACAGGCCCAGGTAGTCGAGGGGAGGCAGCCGCTCGATCGTGGCCCGGAACTCGTCGAGGCTCCACTGCCCGAGGCGCAGGCTGCTCAGCATGGCGGCCTGGGTCAGCGCCTCCCAGGGGTGGTGGAACACCGGCTCGGCCGCCTCGGGCTCGGCGTCGACGGGGCCGAAGCCGTGCATGCCGCCGAGGTCGTGAACCCCGTTCATCGCGCCGAGGCGGGCGCCTTGGCCCGCTCCACGCCGATCATCGCGTTGCGCCCCACCAGCGCGGCGAGCGCCTCCTCGTCGAGCCCCGCGGTTCCCGCCGGGCGCTGCGGGAGCACGAGGTAGCGGACCTCGGAGTTCGAGTCCCACACCCGCACCTCGGCGCCGGCGGGGACCTCGGTGCCGAACTCGGCCAACACGCCCCGGGGATCGCGCACCACCCGGGAGCGGTAGGGGGCCGACTTGTACCAGACCGGCGGCGGGCCCAGCGCCTGCAGCGGGTAGCAGGAGCAGAGGGTGCAGACCACCACGTTGTGGACGGTCTCGGTGTTCTCCACCACCACGAGGCGGGCCCCGTGGCGCCAGCCGCCCACGCCGAGCTCCTCCGCGGCGGCCGTGCCGTCGGCCAGGAGGCGGGCCCGGTAGGCGGGATCGACCCAGGCACGGGCCACGAGCTTGGCGCCGAGGTGCGGGCCGATCCGGTGCTCGAACGCCTCGACCACGCGGTCGACGCTGTCCGGGTCGATCAGGCCCTTTTCGACCAGCAGCGAGTAGACCGCCTTCGCCCGCAACGCCGCCTCGGAGGGCACATCGGCATGATCGTGGTCATGGTCATGGTCGTGGTCGTCATGGTCGTGGTGGTCCGGCTCGGCCATGGCCGGACAGTACCGGCTCGCTGGGCGCGCTTGCGCCCCGCCGGCGAGGCAGCAGCGGGCGCGGGCTCAGCCACGCGCCGATCTCCACGAGCTTGGAGCGCCCGGCGAACGCCTCCTTCCGGAACGCAGCGGCGTGCCCCCACATCTCCTCGATCCACTCCTCGTCGGGCTCGGAGGGCGCGAACACCGTGTTGGTCACGAGCGGCGCCATCACCTCGAGCCGGGCGGACGCCGCCGGGCCGACGGTCTTGGCGCTGGCCGTGGCCACCTCTCGCGCGGTCATGCTCGAGGGCACCGCCGCGCCGAGCTCCACCAGGCGATCGACCGCGTCGGCCCACGCCCCGAGGATGTGATCCGTTGCGGTGCGGGCCCGGCGGCGGCGCAGCCCGCGACGCGCCTGCTTGACGGCCACCACGGCCAGCACGGCGCCGAGCGCGGCGAGCCCGACCATCAGCAGGAAAAGCAGCCGGCCCGAGCTGCCGCGGCGCTCCTCGACGCCGCTGGACCCACCGCCGTCGGCCTGGGTCGGTGGGGCGACGCGCTGCTCGACGAACCCACCGCTCGGCAGCTGCGGGGGCTCGGGCCGGCTGGGCGCCGGGGCGGTGCGGCTCGGCGTCGGCTCGAAGGCCACCCACCCGAGGCCCGCCAAACGCACCTCGGGCCACACGTGCGCGTCGCTGGTGCTCACCTGCAGGAGCTCACGGCCCTGGTCGTCGTCGAGGACCTCCGCGTCCTTCGTGCGGTAACCGACGGCGATGCGGGTGGGGAGGCCGATCGAGCGGGCCATCACGGCGAAGGCGGTGGCGAACTGCTCGGCGTAGCCGGTGCGGCTCTCGAAGAGGAACTCCTTCAGCCGCCCGACCGAATGGCCGGCGTCGGCGTCCTTGCTGTACCCGAAGCCGTCGGTGAAGAACTGCTGCAGGCGGCTCAGCCGCTCGTAGGGGGGCTCGGCGTCGAGGGTGACCTGGCGGGCGAGCTGGGTGATCTCCGGCGGCAGCTCGGGCAGCTCGACGGCGTCGACGTCCTCGGCGGCCGCCGCCGCCATGAGCTGGGCTTCGCTCGGCACGGCCGGCGCGTAGGAGTCCAGCTCGTACTCGAAGCCGTCGAGGCGGCGCTCGTCGGCCAGCAGCATCCCGCTGGCGGCGTCGACCCGCACGACCGTGTCGGTGGCCGGCCGCAGGAGGCGAAGGCTGGCCGGCCGCTCCACCGCCGGCAGCCAGCCGCCGTCCAGCTTGGCGATCTCGATCTCCTGGACGATCCGCTGGGGCGCCAGAGCGAGGTCACGGTCCACCGGGAACGTCGAGCCGACGTTGGCGTAGCGGGCGCTCGAGGTCCAGGCGGCGCCGTCGTACACGTCGAGCACGGCGAGGCGCACCCGCGGGGCGGCCTCGGCGTTGAACGTGCCGTCGGCCGCCTCGGCCCGCAGGGTGAAGACGGCGTGCTTCGGCTCCAGGCCGAGCTGGGTCTTGAACCCGACGAGCGGGCTCAGCGCCCGCCGAGGCTCGACCTCCACCTCACGTAGAGTCCTGGGATTGAAGGGGCGGCCCACCCCGGTGGCGGGCAGGGCCACCGCCAACGCCAACGCGGCGGCCACCGCCACGGCGATCACCGGCGCCCCGGCCACGAGCTGGCGCTCGACCGAGAGCTCGCTCGCCGGCTCCCGCCAACCCCCCTGCGGGCGGCGGCCCGACGAGACGGCCGCCGGGTCGCGGCGCAGCTCACGGTTCGAGTGAACGAGCACCACGGCGAGGGCGGCCGCGGCCACGGCGCCGATCGACACCAGCCCGAGCCGGGGCTCGTCGGCGCGAAACAGCAACGAGGCGCCGAAGGCGACGAGGCCGGGAACGGCGGGCACGGCGGCGCTGACCCGGCTCACGGCCAGCGCCGAGCCCACGGCGCCGGCCAGCCAGGTGAGGGTGACCCCCACCACCAGCAGGCGCGGGCTGGCCTCGGCGGGCAGCGTCACCGTGAGCAGCTCCGCCCAACCCTGGGTCACGCCGGCGCCGAGCTCGCGCAGCGTCGCCAGCGTCGGCAGCCCGTTCGGGGCCGTGTCGGCCAGCACCAGATAGGTGACCCACACGCTGTACGCCAGCCCGGAGAGCGCCAAGCTGGCCGGGGCCCCCAGGCGCCGCCACGCCGCCAGGCCGGCCACCGCAACCGCCGCCGCTCCCGCGCCCAGCACCGGGCCCAGGTAGGAGCGGCCCATGAACACCCGCCCGTAGCCGAGCCCGCTCGCCACGGCCAGGCACGCCACCGCGATCAGCTCGATCGCCGCCAGCCGCCTCATCGACGCACCCGCCGGTTCCAGGCCTGCGCCCAGTCCGCGGCCGTCTCGGCGTTGATCAGCACCGCGCCGGGCAGCTCGTGCACCCGGCCGCGCCCGCTCACGCCGATGCGCCCGATCGTCACGCTCTCGAAACGGGCCCGGAGCGGCCCGACCGCCACCAGGTCGCTCGCCGTGCTCTGGCCGGTGATCACCGCCAGCGACAGCCCGCCGCGCTCCCCCGCGGCCTGCGCGGCGATGTTGGCGAGGCCCGCGGTCGGCGAACGGGCGAGCCCGGCCAGCTGGTCGAGCACCGTATCGACCCGGGCGCCGCGCTCGGCGCTCAGCGTCAGACCGTCGGTGGTGCGCAGCCGCACGGGGAACCGGTTGGCGGCGCAGGCGACGACGATCGAGGCGGCGCAGCGGACCGCGTCGTCGAAGGAGTCCTCGGTGTACACGTCGGACCGCGTGTCGAGCACCACCAGCGTCCGGGGCTGGTTGGTGTCGACGTTGTGGCGCACCACCAGCGTGCCGGTGCGCGCCGAGGACTTCCAGTGGATCAGGCGCAGGTCGTCGCCCCGCACGTACTCGCGCAGGGTGTGGAAGGCCACGCCGCCGCGGGGGGCGGCGCCGGAGGTGGGTCCGTCGAGGTCGTGGGCCTGGCCGGCGGGGAACGGCGTCACGCTGTAGGTGGCCGGGTGCACCCAGAGCGTCTCGAAGGAGCGCTGGCGCTGGCCGAAGCGCACGAAGGCGAACGGGTCGGAGCGGCTCACGAGCAGCGGACCCACCTGGTACACGCCCCGCCGGTCGGTCGGCAGCTTGTAAGGCCGGCTGAACGTGGCGCCCGGCTCGAGGCTGGGCACCGCCACCGGCACCACCGTGTCGCCGAAGGTCTCGAGCGCCACCATCGAGGGGCTGCGCCGCCGGGAGCGGTTGGTCACCGTGAGCACCGCGGTGGCGGCCTTGCCCTCCACCACCCGGACCGGGCGGACCTCACGGCGGGCGTCGAGCTTGGGCCGGGAGATCATCCAGAGCGCGGCGATGACGATCACGGTCAGAAACGCTGCGCCCACGATCAGCAGCTCCACGTAGCGGAGCGCGAAACCGACGACGAACAGCGCCGCCGTGAGCAGCGCGGCGGCCTTGCCGGAGCGGGTGAGCATCGGCGGGCCGCTACTCCTCAGCGCGCTCCTGGGGCACCGGCAGCTGATCCATGAGCCGGCCGAGCAGGTCGGTCGTGCGGTGGCCCTGCAGCTCGGCCTCCGGGGTCAGGATCATCCGGTGGCAGAGCACGAGCGGCGCCAACTCCTTCACGTCGTCGGGGATCACGAACGAGCGGCCCTGCGACGCGGCGTAGGCCCGGGCGGCTCGGGCCAGCGCCACCGTGCCCCGCGGGCTCACGCCGAGGCGCAGCTCGGGCATGGGCCGGGTGGCCGAGCACAGATCGACGAGGTAGCTCGCCAGCTTCGGTGCGATGTAGATCTTGTCGGTGAGCGCGATCATGCGGCGCACCTCGGCCGCGCTCACCACGGCGCGCAGGTCTTCCGCCATCGTGCCCCCGGCGCTGTTGCCGATGATCAGCAGCTCCGAGTCGTGGTCGGGGTAGCCGAGCGCCATCCGCATCATGAACCGGTCGATCTGCGCCTCGGGCAGGCGGTACGTGCCGTCGTGCTCGACGGGGTTCTGGGTGGCGATCACGATGAACGGGCGGGGCACGAGGTACGGCGTGGAGTCGACCGTGACCTGATGCTCCTCCATCACCTCGAGCAGCGCCGACTGGGTCTTGGGCGAGGCCCGGTTAATCTCGTCGCCGATGACCACGTTGGCGAACACGCCGCCGGGGTGGAACTCGAAGTCGTTGGTCGAGCGGTTGTAGATCTGCACGCCGGTCACGTCGGAGGGCAGCAGGTCGGGCGTGAACTGGATCCGCTGCCAGCTCCCCTCGATCGACCCGGCGATGGCCTTGGCCAGCGAGGTCTTGCCGGTGCCGGGCACGTCCTCGATGAGCAGGTGGCCCTCGGCGAAGAGGCACACGAGCGCCATCCGGATGGCCAGCGCCTTCCCCTTGATCACCTGCTCGACGTTGTCGCCGATCGCCTCGAAGTTCTGGGCGAAGCGGGTGGCCCGCTGGGCGGTGCTCTCGGGTCGCGCGTCGGTCACCAAGCCGTCCTTGCGGGTGGGGAGCACGTCTTTGGGCATCCTCTGAAAACCGATCTCTGAAGCTGCGATGACGGCGCCCGCGAGTAGGTAGGCCCGCTCTCGCGCCGGCGGGCCTCCCGAGCGCCGACCCGGCGCCCCCGCGAGCGGGCGGCGGCGCCCGTCGGCGAGCACTCAGCAGGGGAAAACCGTAGCCCCCCAGGCGCAAAGTCCACGGGTAGGCGATTACAGGTGGGCGACATTTGCCGTTCGAGCCACATGAGCGTTCGCCCAACTACCTTCCGTGGGATTGTGGGGCCAATCGAAGGGCGCCAGCACGACCGTCTCCCTGACGTCGTAAGCCGGCGGATAATCGCGCCCCGTGGCGGCCCCAGCACGTGCCGCAGCGTCCGGGGTCCGTGAGCGGGGGCAGGGCGGGCTGCGCCGCCGAGCCGAGCCGCCGTGTTCCGGACGCCCGCGCGGCGCACGTTCACCACCTGCCGAGAGCCTCCCGCACACGCTCGGGCCAGACCGCCGTGGCTGGCCGTCGTCAGCTTAGAGCGCCCACCCCGCCCGGCCGGGCGCGACGGCGCACGGCTCCACCTCCCTCCCGGGCGAAGCCGTGCGCAGCCACGACCGTAAACCGCGCCGCCGCCGGGCGCCCTGGGCCCTCGGACCGGCGCGGCTCCGGTCCCGCGGGCGCCCAGGGGCTACGCTTCGTGGCGGGGGCGTACACCGTTGTCCTAGACGTCGAAGGGACCGCGCATGACGGCGCTGTGGGGATCGGGCGGCTGGGCGGCCGACGCCGGACCCCTCGGTCCCGCCTCGGCGGCGGCGGTGGGCGCGGCGGGCGCCGTCACGGTGGTGGAGGGGGCCACCTTCTGCCTCTCGGACCGCTCGGGCGACATCAACCCCAACCTCCCCCAGGGCCTGTTCGCGCTCGACACCCGGGTGCTGTCGCGCTGGGAGCTGCGGGTCAACGGCCACGCCCTCGAGCCGCTCACCGTGATCTCCGACGCGCCGAACACCGCCACCTTCCTCGGCCGAGCCCGCCCCTTGCCCGGCCGGGCCGACAGCGACGTGCTGATCTTCCGCCGTCGCGTGCTCGGGCACGGCATGCACGAGCAGCTCGTGCTGCGCAACTACGGCAGCGCGCCAGCTCAGGTGGTGGTCGAGCTCTTCACCGAGGCCGACTTCGCCGACGTGGCCGAGGTCCGCGAGGGCCGGGTCACGCACCGCGGCCGGCACAGCTACGAGCTCGGCGCCGGCGGGTTCACCTACGGCTGGCGCCAGGACCGCGTGACGAAGGAGGTGCACATCACCTTCTCCGAGCCCGCCATCGTGGAGCCGGGCTCGGCGTCCTGGCGCGGCTCGATCGCCGCCCACGAGGAGCTGACGATCGGCCTGGAGGCGGTGCTGGCATTGGGCGGCGCCCCGCTCGAGCTGCTGCCCCGCTGGGACCGCGAACCGGGAGCGGCAGGTGACGTGGGGCGCGGGTCCGAGCCGACCGCTGACGGCGCCCGCCGCCCCGTCGCCGACTGGCGGCGCCACGTGCCGGTGCTCGAAACCGACTACCCGCCGCTGCACCGCGCCCTGACCCAGGGCCTGGCCGACCTCGGCGCGCTGCGCATCTCGGACCCCGAGCACCCGGAACGGGCGATGGTGGCCGCCGGGGCGCCCTGGTGGATGACCGTGTGCGGGCGGGACTCGCTGCTCACCGCCTGGATGACGATGCTGGTCGACGCCGAGCTGGCCCAGGGCGTGCTCGAGACCCTCGCCCGCTTCCAGGGCGTGCGCGTCGACGCCGACACCGACGAGCAGCCGGGTCGGATCCTCAACGAGATCCGCTTCGGCGCCGCCGCCCAGCCGCTGCTCGGCGGCGGGCGGATCTCCTACGACACGATCGACGCCACGCCGCTGTTCGTGATGCTCCTGGGCGAGCTGCGCCGCTGGGGCCAGGCCCCGGCCGTGGTCGAGCGGCTGCTGCCCAATGCCGACGCGGCGCTGGCGTGGATCGACGCCTACGGCGACCTCGACGGCGATGGGTACGTGGAGTACGAGCCCACCGAGGAGGGCCTGCACCTCGGCTGGAAGGACAGCGTCGGGGCGATCCGCGGCGCCGACGGCGCCGTCCCCGAGGGGCCGATCGCGCTCTGCGAGGTGCAGGGCTACGTGTACGCCGCCTTCCTCGCCCGCTCCCGCTTCGCCGAGGAGGCGGGCGACTCGGCCACCGCCGAGCGCTGCCGGGCCCGGGCGCTGCGGCTGCGGGAGTCGTTCAACCGGGACTTCTGGCTGCCCGAGCAGGGCTGCTTCGCCCTCGGGCTCGACGGCGACAAGCGCCCGATCGACGCGGTGGCCTCGAACATGGGCCACTGCCTGTGGACCGGCATCGTCGACGGGGAGCGGGCGGCGCCGGTGGCCGCCCGCCTGCTCTCGCCCGAGCTGTTCAGCGGCTGGGGGATCCGCACCCTCGCCTCGAACATGGCGGCGTACAACCCAGTGAGCTACCACAGCGGCTCGGTGTGGCCCCACGACACCGCGATCTGCGCGGCCGGGCTCATGCGCTACGGCTTCGTGGAGGAGTCCCAGCGGGTCGTGCTCGCCCTGCTCGAGGCGGCCATGCACAGCGGCGGGCGGCTCCCCGAGCTCTTCGCCGGGTTCGGGCGCGACGAGCTGCCCGCCCCGGCCCCCTACCCCACCGCGTGCTCGCCCCAGGCGTGGGCGGCGGCCGCGCCGCTGCTGCTGCTGCGCACGCTGCTGCGCTTCGACCCGCTCACCCCCCGCCGCCGCCTCTGGGCCGCCCCGGCGCCGCCCCCGCAGATCCGCCGGCTCCGCCTCGGCGGCATCCCGCTCGGGCGTTCGATGCTCTCGATCGAGTACGACGAGGGCGTCACCGCCGTGCACGGCCTCGAGGGCATCGAGCTGCTCGAGGCCCCCCGCCCGCCGTACTGAGCCCCTCCGACGAGGCGTTGCTGACTCCGAGATCCTCGACCGTGTCGAGCACACGCACGACCGCATCACCGTCACCCGTAACGGCCGAGCTGCTGTCGGACCCCGCGGCGAACCAGCCGTACGCTGACCCCTCCCGTTGGCGGTTATGGCGGGTTGATCGCGTCGCCCGAAGTATTGACCGCGCGTGCAACGTTCTGGCCTGCGGTTTTGTGGACCCTTCGACGGGGTCTACTCGGCCGGGCGCGAACAACCCGCCACAACCTCGCCATCGCCCCGTTTCCCGACGGCCCCACGCGCCGAGCGCGGCAAGGCCGCCGCTCAGCACCGCCCCAAAATCGGCTGAGCGGCGCTGCGGCCGGGATACGAGGTCCTGCTAGAGCCGGTACAGCGGATCGTCGGGAAGACGGCCGCCGGCGTTGATCTTGCCCGCCCAACGGCGGCGGGCGGCCAGGGTGTCCACGTCGCGCACGGCGAGCCGGCGGGCGATGGCCCACCGGCCGTCTCGGCGTTCGAACCGGTCGAGGTAGCGGCCGGCGAACACCTCGACCTCGCCGTCGCCGCCCCCGGGGTCGACCCGCTGGTTGAACGCCAGCACGTAGCTCTCGACCTTCGCCGCATCGGCGCCGTCCCAGTCGACGATCACGTTGTGGACCGTGTGATGGGACGCGGCCCACACCTGGCTCGCGCCGCGCACGGCCCAGGCGGCGAACTCCCGGCCGTTGCCGACGAAGGTTCCGTGGTCATCGACTCCGTCGGGGTGGTAGCAGCTCGCCAAGGTCGCCTCGTCGCAGCGGTCGACGCCGCGGCAGTAGCGGTTCAGCACCTCTTCGATCTGCAGGCGGTCGATCAACCGGGCCAGCTCGTCGTCCATGAGCCCATAGTGGCAGGCGAAGCGGACCGCGACCGGCTGGCCCGCACCGACCGGTCCGGCGGCGGAGACCGCGCCGGCCAAGTTGGTATAGAGTTTCAACCATTCGTGTCCACCCCCCGCGGGAGCGCTGGCCGCATGCCGAATGACCAGGTGACGAAGCTGGCTCTCGACGAGCTCGACGAGCTGACTGCACAGGCGCGAGCCCGGCGGCGGGCGGCCCACGGCCAGCGGCTCACGTACCGCCTCGCCGGCGACGACGCGCTGGAGGCGCTCACCGACCGGGTCAGCGCCGCCGAGCTGGCGCGCCCCGATCGCCCCGACCGGCCGGTCACCGTGGTGCTCGACGGCGGCGCGCCGCTCGAGGTGCAGCTCCACGCCGCGGCGGCGGCGCACGCCGCGCACGGCATGGTCCAGGCCGTCGAGGTCGGCGGGGGCGGCGCGGCCGCGGCCCGGGCGGCGGCGCTGGCCCGCCTCGCCCGGCCCGACGCGGTCCACGTGATCGGCGACGGCCTGGCCGGCGCCGCCGCCGGAGCGGACGATTTGGGCGTGGTCAAGGCCGACGAGCTGGCCGCCCTCGAGGCGGCGGCGGCCGAGCTCGGGGTGGTGCTCGCCGAACGGCTGGCCGTGTTCCCCGAGTGGGCGACCGGGCTGGCCTGGGCGCCGGAGGAGCGCCGCTTCGACGTGCTCGACCGCAGCGACGCCGAGGGCCTCGCCCGCGACCACGACGGCGCCTGGTTCTCCGGCGCCGACGCCGAGCCGCCCCGGCTGCTGCCCCGAGCCGGTCACGCGCCGGCGGGCAGCGCGGTGGGCGAGGTGCTGGCCGGTGTCCTCGCCGGCCAGGAGGTGGGCGAGGCCGAGATCGTCCGGCTCTTCGCCGCCCGGGGCCCGGAGCTGGCCGCCGTGTGCGAGGTGGCCGACCAGCTCCGCCGCGACTCGGTGGGCGACGAGGTCACCTGGGTCTCGAACCGCAACATCAACTACACGAACGTGTGCACGTTCAAGTGCCGGTTCTGCGGGTTCTCGAAGGGGCCGCTCTCGCTGAACCTGCGGGGCGCGCCCTACCTGCTCACGCTGGACGACATCGCGGAGCGGGTGCGCGAGGCCGCCGAGCGGGGCGCCACCGAGGTCTGCCTGCAGGGCGGCATCCACCCGGACTTCGACGGCGACTACTACATCGACGTGGCCCGGGCGGTGAAGACGGCCGCGCCCGACATCCACGTGCACGGGTTCACCGCGCTCGAGGTGACCGAGGGCGCCAAGCGGCTGGGCGAGCCGCTGGCCGACGACCTCCGCCGGCTCATCGACGCTGGGCTGCGCTCGCTGCCCGGCACCGCCGCTGAGATCCTCGACGACGAGATCCGGGCGGTGATCTGCCCCGACAAGATCGACACCGACGAGTGGCTCGACTGCCACCGCACCGCCCACTCGGTCGGGCTGCGCTCGAACGTGACGATCATGTTCGGCTCGGTCGAGCAGCCCGTGCACTGGGCCCGCCACATCGTGCGCACCCGGGCCCTGCAGAAGGAGACGGGCGGTTTCACCGAGTTCGTGCCGCTGCCGTTCGTGCACATGGCGTCGCCGATCTACCTGCAGCGCCGCTCACGCCGCGGGCCGACGTTCCGGGAGTCGCTGCTCATGCACGCGGTCGGCCGCATCGCCTACCGCGGCTGGATCGACAACATCCAGGCGTCCTGGGTCAAGCTCGGGCTCGGCGGCGTGCGCCAGTGCCTCCACGCCGGCGTGAACGACCTCGGCGGCACGCTCATCAACGAGAACATCAGCCGCGCCGCCGGCGCGTCGCACGGCCAGGAGCTGAACGAGGCCGACTTCCGGGCGTTGGTGGAGGGCGAAGGCCGCACGCTGGCCCAACGCACCACGCTCTAC
The DNA here is from genome assembly GCA_046153015.1 of Acidimicrobiales bacterium. Taxonomy (GTDB): domain Bacteria; phylum Actinomycetota; class Acidimicrobiia; order Acidimicrobiales; family CAIXPF01; genus JBJXGF01. The sequence continues at coordinate 14,575 of JBJXGF010000070.1, forward strand.
GGCCGGGTGGCGGCGCTCAGCTCGTAGGCGCCGGTCGGTGGGCGTCAGCCGGTGAGGAACGGGGCCAGCTCGCCGAGCAGCGCCTCGGGCGCCTCCTCGGGGATGAAGTGGCCGCAGGGCAGCGCCTTGCCCTCGGCCCGCTCCGCCCACGCCTGCCACACCTCGAGCATCAGCGCGTTGCCGCGGGCGCCGCGCTCGCCCCACAGCGCCAGCACCGGCGCGGCGATGCGCCGCCCGGCCTCCCGGTCGGCGCGGTCGAGCTCGCAGTCGATGCCGGCGCCGGCCCGATAGTCGTCGCACGTGGCCCGGATGACCTCCGGGTTCCGGAACGCCTCCCGGTACGCGGCCATCGCCTCGGGGGTCAGCGCGCCGACGTCGCCCGCCCAGGCGCCGAGGAGCTGGTCGAGGAAGAGGTCGGGCTCGGCGCCGATCAGCCGCTCGGGGAAGGGCGCAGGCTGGGCGAGGAAGAACCAGTGGAACGCAGCCAGCGCGCCGGCCTTGGTCATGCGCTCGAACTGCTCGAGGGTGGGCAGGATGTCGAGCACGCACAGCTTGGCGACCCGGGCCGGATGGTCGAGGGCGAGCCGGTAGGAGACCCGCCCGCCGCGGTCGTGGCCCACCACCGAGAACCGCTCGAAGCCCAGCTCGCCCATCGCCGCCGCCAGATCGGCGGCCATGGCCCGCTTGGAGTAGTTCACGCTGCGCTCGCCGGCGGGCGGCTTGGCGCTGGCGCCGTAGCCCCGCAGGTCGGGCGCCACCACCGTGTGGGTCTCCGCCAGGGCGGGGGCCACCTTGTGCCACATCACGTGGGTCTGCGGGTAGCCGTGGACCAACAGCAGCGGCGGCCCGTCGCCGCCCACCCAGGCCGCCACCTCGGCGCCGGCGCCGGCCAGCCGGCGCGCCTCGAATCCCTCGAACACGCCCGGGACGCTACCTCACGAGCTCACGCCTCGACCCCGAGCTCCACCCGACGGCCGGTGCGGGCGGAGAGCCAACCAGCGGCCCAGGCGGCCGCCGGCGCCGCCGCCACCAGCACCAGCACGGTCAGCCACGGGAAACTGATCGGGTCCCCGCTGTCACGCTGGGAACGCACGGCGACCGCGGGCAGGAAGCCGACCGGGACGGCGAGGCACACCCCCAGCGTCGTGAGCCCGAACGCCTCCCACGCCCGCACCCGGCGCCGGACGGCCGGGGAGGCCCCCAGCGCCACGAGCGTGGCGTCGTCGCCGTACGTCGGCCAGCTCCCGCACGTTCATCGCCGACAGGTCGCGGCCCTCGACGAGCACGGCGCCGGCGGTCGGCGCGTCGAGCCCGCCGGCCAGGTTCAGCAGCGTGGACTTGCCGCTGCCCGAGGGCCCCATCACCGCGACGAACTCGCCGCCGTCGATGCCGAAGCTGGCCTCGCGAACGGCGTAGACGAGGGCGTCGCC
>JBJXGF010000076.1:0-9060 GCA_046153015.1 Acidimicrobiales bacterium
GCAGCGAATGCGGCCGTGCGAGCGCCAGCGAGCCGGACGCCGATGGGGTCCGGGGGCGCCAGCCCCCGGAACAAGAAATGAGCGCAGCGAATGCGCCCGTATCGGCGGGTGGAGGACGGGGTCGGCGACGTCGAGGCGTTCCCGTCCTCCTGCGAGGAGGCGGCGCTGCTGGGTCTGCTGCGGGAGCTGTTCGTCACGTGGTGGCGCGATATTCGGTTCGGCCCCCTGATCCAAGGCGCGGCCTACGAGCTGCGTCTCGGCGGCCCGGCTCGGCTGGCGATGCTCGACGGCTACGTGACCATCGACGTGGGCGCCGGTCACCTGCACCTCTGCATCGGCGAGCACCGGGCGGCGCCGGCTGAGCTCGCCCGCCGCCGGCGCTGCGCCCGCGCCGAGCTCTACCGGATCTGGCTCGACGGCGCCCCCACCTCGTGGGGGTTCCGCATGTTCAACGGCGACGACCACCAGCAGCTCAACGTGCTGCTGCCCAACCCGTTCCTCGACGCGGTCGACCGCCCGCTGCCCCGCCCCGACTGGGGCAAGCTCGCCTGTTGGGATGCCCTGCGCGCCCGCTTCCTCGGCCTCGGCCAGGACGCCGGCGACCGCCTCGGCCGCGAGTTCAAGCACGGTTGAGCGAAGCGAGACCGCACGACCGGGGAGCGCAGCGACCCGGGCGTGGATGGGGTCCGGGGGCGCAGCCCCCGGAACAAGCACGGTTGAGCGACTGGGGCGGCGTTGAACCACGTGAGTGGGAGAAGTCTTCACGGGTCGCGCCCGGTGAGGGCGGCGAATCTCGACAATGCGGGTTCGTCGCGCTACCGAGCGTCGATATTTCGGGCCGAGTGGGCCGCGAGCGCGTGATGATTGCTCCCGCTCACCGTTCGAGTGACGACAGCCGGCGTCTTTCGACGACGCGTCCGCCTGCGGCTGGGCTCTACGGCGCCGGCGTGAACGCGTAGGGCGCCAGCGTCTCCTGTGCCCAGGCCTGGCGCCGTTCGCTCTCCCGTCCGCCGTAGTAGGCGAGTTCACCCGGCTCGGTGCGGCCGTAGCCGTTGAAGTTCCCGAGGCAGTCCCGCAGCGGCGCGGTGGCTCGGTCGGCGTCGGCGCAGTGCTGCGCCCAGTCGGCCTCGTCCTCCTCCCGGACGTCGACCGCGTGATGGCCGTTGTCGCGCATGGTGGACAGGAGCCAGACCACGTAGTCGGTCTGCTCCTCCATCGTCTCGGTGAAGTTGAACTTGCCGCCGCCCGACTGCGGGCCGGCCAGGATCAACAGGTTCGGGAAGCCCGCGGTGTGCAGGCCGAGGAAGGTGCGCGTGCCCTGCTCACGCCACTTGTCGGCGATCGTGCGGCCGTCGCTGCCGGTGATCCGGGCCACGTTCTCTCGGGACATGAAGTCGAACCCCGTGGCGTAGATCAACACGTCGAGGTCGTACTGCACGCCGTCATGGACGACGCCGCGTTCGTTGATGAGCTGGACGCCGAGCGGGGCGACGTCGACGAGGGTGACGTTGGGCCGGTTGAACGTCGGCAGGTACTCGTCGTGGAAGGTCGGCCGTTTGCAGGCGTACGCGTAGTACGGCTTGAGCGCAGCCGCTGTCTTCGGGTCCTTCACGACGGCGTCGATGCGGTCCCGGATCTGCTCCATGATCCGGTAGCCCTTGTCGAGCTGGCGCTTGGTCCGCTCCTCCCGGCTGAGCCGAGGCCGGCTGCTCGGCGCCGCGTTGCGCTCGGCGCCCTCGGCGGCGTTGCCGGCGGTCGGCTGGCGGCCACGGCCCTCGAGGATCTCGGCGACCCGGGCCCGGCGGGCGAGCGCCCAGCCCGGTTGCTTGCTCCAGCGCTCGATCTGCTCGGGCGTGGTGCTGCGCTGGTCGCGCACCTCGATCGTGGAGGGGGTGCGCTGGAACACGTAGAGGTGGCCCGCCACCTTGGCCAGCTCGGGGATGGCCTGCACGGCGGTGGCGCCGGTGCCGATGATCCCGATCCGCTTGCCCTCGAGATCCACGTTGTAGTCCCACCGGGACGTGTGGAACGACTCGCCGGCGAAGGTCTCCATGCCGTCGATGCGGGCCAACCGCGGGGTGGTGAGGATGCCGTTGGCCAGCATCACGAACCGGGCGCGCATGGCGTCGCCCCGGGCCGTGTGGACCGTCCAGCGCTGCGCGGCGTCGTCCCAGTGGGCGCCGGTGACCTCGGTGTGGAAAAGGCAGTGGTCGTAGAACCCGAACCGCTCCGCGATCAGCTGGCAGTACTCGAAGATCTCGAAGCCCGACGCGTACTTCTGGGTCGGGAAGTAGCCGGTCTCGTCGAGCAGGGGCATGTACGCGTAGGACTCGACATCGCAGGCGATGCCGGGGTAGCGGTTCCAGTACCAGGTGCCCCCGACGTCGCCGCCCCGCTCGCAGAACCGGATGTCGGTGAAGCCGGCCTTCGACAGCTTGTACCAGAGCAAGAGACCGGAGAAGCCGGCGCCGACGACCACGACGTCGCACTCGTCGGTCAGCGCTTCGCGCTCGATCGGCTCGGCCGAGTAATGGTCCTCGAGATAGCGGGCGAACGTGCCCTCCATCCGCATGTAGTCGTCGGTTCCCCGGCGGGCTTCGATGAACGCCCGCTGCTGCGATTGCGCCTCGGCGTCGAAGGTGACGCCGGCCTTGGCCTCCGGCATGCTCACCAGCTCAGGGTTGTCCAGGACGTCGTAACCCTTGCCGACGATCCGGGCCGAGGCCTTAGCCGCTCGGGTGTTGAAGAGCTTGTGGCCAGTGGCGGGATCGGTGCGAACGGCCGGAACTGCGAGTGAGCTCATCGAATGTCTCCTTCTGTGCCGGCAGGCGGGCCCCCCGAAGCCGGCGGCGCCGCTCATTGTTGCGTAGGCGACGAACCGCCGCCAGCGAACCCGGCGGCCCCGACGGGCGCAGGCCCGCCTCGCCGCGCGCGAGCGAGGTGCAAAACGGCCGCGTCGAGGCGCCGTCTCAGCGAAGGCTAGGCAGCACCTCGCCCCAGCGGCCGAGCGCGTCGAGCAGCTCGGACTCCGACGCGCCGCCCACCCGGACCACGGCGTGGTGAATGCCCAGCTCCGCGTAGCGCGCCAGCCCCTCGACCACCGCCCCGTCGTCGCCCGCCGCGCCGAGCTCGACGCCGGCGGCGCACACCAACCACAGCTCGGCGAGGTCCCGCCCGTGGCGTTCACACGCCGCGGCCAGCTGCGCCATAGAGCTCGCCACCCGGTCCGGGCTCATGGCCGCGGCGATCCAGCCGTCGCCCACGCGCGCCGCCCGCTCGAAGGCGGCGGCGGAATGGCCGCCGACGAGGATCGGGATCTTCCGCCCCGGCCGCGGGTCCGGGTCGATGGCGGGGAACGAGTGGAACGCGCCCTCGAACGACGCGTCGTCACCTTCTGCCCCCCACAGGGTGCGCAGGATCTCGATGTGCTCGTCGGTGCGGGCGCCCCGACGGTCCCACGGCATGCCCAGCGCGTCGGCCTCCTCCTTCAGCCAGCCGACGCCGACGCCGTAGACCAGCCGGCCGCCGCTGTAGAGGTCGATCGAGGCGAGCTGGCGGGCGTTGAGGATCGGGTTGCGCAGCGGCAGCACGGCGACGCTCGTGCCGAGCCGGACCCGGGTGGTGACCGCGGCGGCAACCGCCAGCGTGGTGAGCATCTCCAGGTTCAGGCCCATCGTGGCCCGGATCGCCTCGGTGCGCACCACGATCGGGCGCCGGGCCAGCGTGTACTCCGAGCTCATCGTCCGGGGCACGGCCAGGTGCTCGACCGCCCACAGGCCGTCGAAGCCCGCCTCCTCCGCCCGGCGGCAGAACGTCGGCACGAACGTCGGCGAGGCGAACGGGCCGAAGTGCGGGATCATCGCGCCCAGCTCCACGGCGCCGAGCATAGATCCGCCCCGCCCAGCCGAGGCTGGGCCCGCCGTGGCAGGTGTGCGGGCGCGGCGAGCCGGGTACCGGCAGCCGGAACCCGTACACGAAAGGCGCACCGATGAACGATCCGATGCGGATCCTGAAGGCCGACCACCGGGAGGCCGAGCGCGTCCTGACGCGGTTGGCCGACACCGACGAGGGCGGCGAGCGCGAGGAGCTCGCCCAGCAGGCCGTCGCCATGCTGACCGCGCACATGGACATGGAGGAGTCGATCCTCTACCCGCTCGTGGCGCAACACGTGGGCGGCGACGACGAGGAGGAGGCCCAGGTGGAGCACGGCCTGGTCCGCGAGTCGCTGCAGAAGATGCAGGCCATGCTGGCGGAGCCCGGCTTCGGAGCGACGGTCGAGATGATCAAGGCCGGGATGCTCCACCACGCGCACGAGGAGGAGGGCCAGATCCTGCCCGAGCTGAAGGACGCGATGGAGCGGGACGAGTGGGGCGCGCTCGGCGATTCGCTGGCCGAGGCCAAGGAATCGGCGGGCATGCAGGCCCCCGAGCCGCCGCGGCGGCGCTCGACCCGGCGCAAGACCAAGACCGGCAGCGACGGGAAGGCCGCGGCGCGGAGCTGAGGGCGCCCGGGCGGGGTGAGCGGTCGGGCGCCCGCTCACCCCGCCCGACGCTCAGCGAACCGCGCCTGCGGCGCGCAGCTTGGCCGCCTCGTCTTCGGTGAAGCCGGCGAAGCGCAGCACGTCCTCGGTGTGCTGACCGGGGTAGGACGGCGGGCCCGCCACCTCGCCGTCGGTGCGGCTGAAGCGGGGCGCCGGGCGGGGCTGGGGAATGCCGGCCACGTCGACGAAGGAGTTGCGGGCCACGTTGTGCGGGTGCTGCCAGGCTTCGGGGATCGTGAGCACCGGGGCGAAGCACACGTCCCGGCTCGACTCGAGGATCTCGCACCACTCGTCGCGGGTCTTGGTCTTGAAGATCGCCGCGATCCGCTCTTTCAGCTCGGGCCACTGGCCGCGGTTCATCTGGTCGTCCCACTCGGCCTCGGTGAGGCCCATGAGCCGACGCAGCTCGGCGTAGAACTGGGGCTCGATCGAGCCGACCGACACGTACTCGCCGTCGGCGGTTTCGTACGCGTCGTAGAAGTGCGCGCCGGTGTCGGTGGTGTTGCCGCCCCGGGGCGCCAGCTTGCCGACGAACGCCGCGCCGTGGAACGGCGCCATGAGCAGCGCCGCGCCGTCGACCATCGCCGCGTCGACCACCTGGCCGGCGCCGGAGCGCTGCGCCTCGAGCAGCGCGGCGAGCACGCCCACCGCGAGGAGCATGCCGCCGCCGCCGAAGTCGCCGATCAGGTTGATCGGCGGGGTGGGCGCCTGCCCGGCGCGCCCCATGTGGGCGAGGGCGCCGGCCAGCGCGATGTAGTTGATGTCGTGGCCGGCCAGGTCGGCGTAGGGGCCGTCCTGACCCCAGCCGGTCATGCGCCCGTACACCAGGCGGGGGTTGCGGCCGAGGCAGTCGTCGGGGCCGAGGCCCAGGCGCTCCATCACCCCCGGGCGGAAGCCCTCGATCAACGCGTCGGCCTTCTCCACGATGCGCAGCACGGCCTCGACGCCTTCGGGGCTCTTCAGGTCGACCGCGATCGAGCGGCGGCCCCGGGCCAGGATGTCGAGCGGGGGGCGGCCCGGCGGGGACTCGGGCGCGCGTTCGGCGCGGTCGATGCGGATCACGTCGGCGCCGAAGTCCGACAGGACCATGCCGCAGAACGGGGCAGGCCCGATCCCCTGCAGCTCGACCACCGTGAACCCGCTGAGCGGTCCGGCCATTGGCGCGCTCCTCTCCCTCGACACCCGATGTTCGAGCGCGCAGGGTAGTCGCTGGCCGCGCTCGCCCGCCGGCCGGCGTTTGCCCGGTGCTACGGTCCGCGCCCGATGGCGGCGGCGCCGTCGGGGGAGGGCGACATGGCCGAGCTCGAGCTGGGGGCGCAGCTGCCCGCCTGGCAGTGGTCCTTCGATGTGGGCGAGCTGCGGGCGTGGGCGCAGGGCGCCGAGGCGCTCGGCTACGAGTGGTTGGGCATGCCCGACCACGTGTTCTACGCCTACGACACCGACTCGCGCCCGAAGGCGCACTACCCGGGCGGGACCGTGCAGCACGAGGCGCTCACGTTCCTGGCATGGGTGGCCGCCTGCACCAGCCGCGCCATGCTCACCACGAGCGTGCTGGTGCTCCCCCAACGCCAGGCCGGCCTCGTGGCCAAGCAGGCTGCCGAGGTCGACGTGCTCTCCGGCGGGCGGCTGCGCCTCGGCGTCGGCGTCGGCTGGCAGGAGGCGGAGTTCGACGGGCTCGGCAAGCGCTTCGCCGATCGAGGCCGCAGAGTCGACGAGGACATCGCGCTGCTGCGCGCCTGCTGGCGGGAGGAGCCGCTCTCGACCGCCACCGGCGCCGAGCGCCTGGAGCAGCTCAGCATGCTGCCCAAGCCAGCCCAGCCCGGCGGGCCGCCGATCCTCTACGGGGGCCTGCACCCAGCCGGGATCGACCGCGCCGCCCGCCTGTGCGACGGTTGGATCGCCATGACCCGCTTCCGGCCCGAGGCCGCGGCCTCGCTCGTGGCCAAGGTCCACGACGCCTTGGCCCGACACGGCCGCGACCCGGCGCAGTTCCCGCTGCAGGCCACCACGCCGCTCACCCGCGATCTCGACGCGCTGGCCTCCGTGCTCCGGGCGTACGCCGTGGCCGGCTTCACCCGCCTCGGGGTGCACCTGCCGAGCTTCGACCCGGCCGACCAGATCAGCGTCGAGGACTATCTGGCGCAGCTCGAGACCGTGCGGCGGGAGGTGTGGCCCGAGGTGCGCGCCGCGGCCGGCTGAGCGAAGCGAAGCCGCGCGACCGGGGAGCGCCAGCGCGCCGGGCGCCGATGGGGTCTGGGGGCGCAGCCCCCCGAACAAGGTCGGCATGAGCGGCGCGGCGCTGCTTCCGGGTCGGCCGGGAGCAGTACGGTCGGCAACCATGGTCAGCTCGGCTCGTCGCCCCTCCGGGCCGGCCCAGGAAGCGGTTGAGGAGCTCGTGGCCGAGCAGCTCGCCGCCGGCGAGCATCTCGGCGTGCAGGTGGCCGCCCGGCTGGAGGGCCGGCCGGTGGTCGCGGTGACGGCGGGTTGGCTCGACCCGGCGAGGCGCCGGCCGGCGGCGGCCGACTCGCTCTTCTCGCTCTTCTCCTGCACGAAAGGCCTCGCCGCGCTCGCCCTGTGGCGGCTGATCGAGCGGGGCGAGCTGCGCCTCGACGGCGAGGTGCTCGGCGCCACGGTCGAGCAGGTGCTCTCGCACCAGGCCGGCCTGCACCGCGCCCCCGCCGAGCTCGACGCCGAGCTGCTGGCCGACCTCGGCGCCGGCGTGGCGTGGCTCGAACGCCAGGCGCCCGCCTGGCCGGCCGGCGAAGCGGCCGCCTACCACACCGTGACCTTCGGCTGGCTGGCCGAGCTGCTCGCCCGCCGCCACGCCGGCAAGACGCTGTCCCAGCTGGTGCGCGACGAGGTGGCGGCGCCGCTCGGCCTCACGGACTCGCTGATGCTCGGCCTGACCCCCGAGCACGGGCCGCGGGCGGCGGTGGTGGTCGAGCGCGCCGAGGCCCGGGGTCTGCGCTGGGTCGACTCGCCCGGGCCGCACCCGGCCCAGGAGGCGTTTCCGCCCCGCTTCGAGCCCGACTGGAACGACGACCGCCTGCGCCGCTGCGGGCACGGCGCGTTCGGCGGGTGGGCCGAGGCCCGCGCGCTGGCGGAGGTGTTCGGACGGGTCGACGAGCTGGTGGGCCGCCAGGCGCGAACCGAGCTGAGCGCGCTCGTGACCGACGCCCCGGACCGCTGCCTGGAGCTGGCGGTGCGGCGCGGGGTCGGCGTGGAGCTGGGCGGAGCCGACGAGGACGGCCTGGTCGGCTCGCTCGGCCCTCGCCTGAGCGCGTTCGGTCACGGCGGCCACGGGGGCCAGGTGGCGGTGGCCGACCCCGAGGTCGGCCTGTCGATCGCGGTGCTGGTCAACCTGCTGCCCGCGCCCGAGGCGGCGGCGGAGCGGACCGGGCGCATCTGCGACCTGATCCGGGGCGTGCTCGGCGTGGCGTGACCCCGCCGCCCCGGACGCGCTCAGGAACGGGCGGCGAGGCGGCGCAGCGGCGGCAAGGTGGGCGGCGGCTGCCGGCGGGGCGGCAGCTCGGACAGCAGCTGCGCCGTCGCCTCGGCCACCACCTGCACGGCCCGCTCGAAGGCCTCGCCGGTGGCCGCCGAACGCGTCTGCACGCCGCTCACCTTGCGCACGTACTGGCGGGCGGCGGCCTCGATCTCCTCGGCCGTGGCCTCCGGCTCGAGGCCCCGCAAGGTGGTGATGTTGCGGCACATGCCCGCCAGGCTACGGCGGCGGGCTGGACCCGCCTGAGCGGAAGCGGCCACGGGCCGGCGGTGCACGCCGGCCGCCCCCGAACCAGCCCCTATGCTCGGCCCATGGCGATCGAAGGCGAGTACGGGCCGAGCCCGTGGGAATGGGTCCGCAACCAGGTCGAGGAGTACGAGTCGTCGGGCGGCGCCCAGGCGAACACGCTGCGGGACACCGGCCTGCCGATCATCGTGATGACCACGCGGGGCCACAAGACCGGCAAGGTCCGCAAGGTGCCGCTCATGCGCGTCGAGCACGGCGGCGAGTACGCGATCGTGGCGTCGAAGGGCGGCGCACCCACCAACCCGCTCTGGGTCGAGAACCTGCAGGCCGACCCGAACGTGACGATCCAGGACGGGCCCGAACCCCTCCCCGCCACCGTTCGCCTGGTGACCGGCGACGAGCGGGCCCAGTGGTGGGAACGCGCCGTGGCAGCGTTCCCCAACTACGCGGAGTACCAGGCGAAAACCAGCCGGGAGATCCCGCTCTACATCGCCTCCCCCGCCTGACCCGCCCCAGACCAATCAGCCGTGCTTGTTGCTGGGGGCTGCGCCCCCAGACCCCATCCCCGCCCGGCTCGCTGGCGCTCGCACGGCCGTGTCGGCTTCGCTGCGCTCACCGTGCTTGTTGCTGGGGGCTGCGCCCCCAGGCCCCATCCACGCCCGGCTCGCTGGCGCTCGCACGGCCGTGTCGGCTTCGCTCCGCTCATCCGAGCTTGTTCTGGGGGCTGCGCCCCCAGGCCCCATCCACGCCCGGCTCGCTGGCGCTCGCA
>JBJXGF010000079.1:0-4936 GCA_046153015.1 Acidimicrobiales bacterium
CAGACGCCCCGCGGCCGGGGCCAGGTCGAGGGCGTCGGCCCGGGCAGCGGGGCGGCCGGGCGCCAGCGTCTGGGCCAACGCGCCGAGCTCGGGGCGCAGCTCGAGCAGACTCGGCCCGGGCAGGCCCCGCACCCGCGCCGCCCGCAGACCGGCCGCGGCGGCGGCGAGCTCGGCCGGGTCGGCGAACGCCTTCCAGACGCGTTCGCCGACGCGCAGCACCCCGCACCGAGGGCACGTAGGCCAAGCGCGTCGCGCCCCGCATCTCGGGGTGGGCGAGCAGGGGCAGCGCCGGGTCGTCGGGCAGCCAGCGCAGCTGCGTCGCCTCGCCGGCGGCGGCGAACGCGGTGGCCGCCAGCCGCTCGCCGCCGCCGCCCGGGGCCTGGGGCGCGGCGTCGTACAGGACCCGCAGACGCTGTCCGGGACGGTAGTCGAGGTACCGGACGCGCACCTCCCCCAGGGGACCGGGCGGCGCCCCGGGCGCGGCGGCCAGGCGGGGGCGCATCACCGCCGCGTCGAGCAGCTCCGAGGCCTCGGGCAGCCCCGGGTCGGGCGGGGGGAGCGGGACCGGGGCCATCGCCGCACGGTAGCCGCATGAACGGGCGGGTGGCGGTGGTGGTGAGCGGGTTCCCGCGGCTCTCCAAGACGTTCGCGCTGAACGAGCTGCTCGCGCTCGACCGGCGGGGGCTGCTGGCCGGCGTGTTCGCCACCAAGCCCGGACGGGCCGAGGCCGTCCACCCCGACGCCGCCCGTCTCGCCCCACGGGTGCACCGCTTGGCGCCGGGCGGCCCCGCCGAGCAGGCGGCCGAGCTGGCCGGGCGGAGCGTGCGCGGCGTGCACGGCTATTTCGCCCATACCCCCGTCGAGGTCGCGGCGGGCGCCGCCGCCGAGCTGGGCGTGCCCTACGGCTTCAGCGTGCATGCCCTCGACGCCCGCAAGACGGCGCCCTCGGCGCTGGCCGCCCGGGCCCGCGGCGCCCGCTGCGTGCTGGCCTGCAACCCCGACGTGGCGGACACGCTGGCCTCGGCCGGGGCGGCGGCCACCCTCTCGCCGCACGGCGTGGACCTCGCCCGCTTCGCGGTGGGGCCGCGGCCGGCCTCGGCGGAGCTGGCCCTGCTGGCCGTCGGCCGGCTGGTGGCCAAGAAGGGCTTCGACGTGCTGCTCCGGGCGTTCGCGCTCATGGCGAGGCCGGCGCGGCTGCGGATCGTGGGTGAGGGCGATGAACGCGTTCGGCTCGAGTCCGAGGCCGCCCGCCTCGGCGTCGCCGGACGCGTCTGCTTCGCCGGCGCCCTCACCCACGACCACCTGCCCGCCGAGTACGCCGCCGCGGCCGACGTGGTGGTGGCCCCGTGCGTGCAGGACGCCGCCGGCGACCGTGACGGGCTCCCGAACGTGGTGCTGGAGGCGCTGGCCGCCGGGCGGGCGGTGGTGGCCAGCGACCTCTCGGCCATCGGGACCGCCGTCCGGCACGGGGTCAACGGGCTGCTCACCCCGCCCGGCGACCCCGCTGCGCTGGCCGCCGCGCTCGACCGGCTGGGCGGGGAACCCGGCGCGCTCGACGCGTTCGCCGCCGCCGGGCGCCGGGTCGCCGAGCAGCGCTTCGAGCTCGGCGCCTGTACGGCGCGTTTCGTCGGCCTCCTGGAGGGCGCGTATGGCTAGCGGCGAGCGGTCCTGCGTCGCCTATGTGCTGAAGGGCTGGCCTCGGCTCTCCGAGCTGTTCATCGCCTCGGAGATCGCCCGCCTCGAGGCGAGGGGCGTGCCGCTGCGCCTCTACGTGCTCAAGCCGGCCGACGAGGAGCTGCGGCACCCGGTGGTCGAGCGGATCCGGGCCGAGGCCCGCTACCTGCCCGCCGCCGGGTCGATCTCGGCGGTGTCGGCCCGGCGCTGGCTGGCCGACAACCTGGGCGCGTTCCGGGGCGGCCTGGCCGGCTCGGCCCGCCGCCACCCCGCTGGCCTCGCCCGCGCTGCGGCCGCCGCGCTGGCGCAGTCCCACCGGGCGCGCAAGGGCCGCTTCGCGTGGCGCAAGATCTACCTGAAGGAGCTGCTCCAGGCGGCCGCCCTGGCCGACGAGGTCGACCGCGCCGGCGACGTCGGCCACCTGCACGCCCACTTCGCCCACGGGACGACCACGGTCACCTGGCTGGCGTCGCTCATCACCGGGCTGCCGTTCTCGTTCACCGGGCACGCGAAGGACATCTACAACCCGGCGCTCAACCCGGCCGGCCTGCTGGCCCGCAAGCTGCGCGCCGCCCGCTTCGCCGCCACCTGCACCGACGCCAACCGCCGCCACCTCGAGACGATCGCGCCCGACGCGGCCGTCCGGCTGGTGTACCACGGCCTCAACGCCGACTTCGCCCGGCTGCTGCACGCGCCCGACGCGCCCCCGCCGCAGCCCGCGGCGCCGCCCCAGGTGCTGGCCGTCGGGCGGCTGGTGGCGAAGAAGGGGTTCGACACCTTCGTCGAGGCGATCGCGCTGCTGCGGGGGCGCGGCGTGGAGCTGCGGGTCGTGATCGCCGGCGAGTCCGGCCCCCACGAGGCGGCGGTGCGGGCGCTGATCGCGGAGCGAGGCCTTTCCGGCGACGTGGAGCTGCGCGGCCCGCTCACCCAGGCCGAGCTGCTGGCCGAGCACCGCCGCTCCACGGTGTTCGCGCTGGCCTGCCGGGTGGACGACGACGGCGACCGGGACGGCATCCCGAACGTGCTGGTCGAGGCGATGGCCGCCGGCCTGGCGGTGGTGTCCACCGCGGTGTCGGGCATCCCCGAGCTGATCCGCTCCGGTGAGAACGGCCTGCTCGTGGCCCCCGATGACCCGCCGGCGCTGGCCGACGCGATCCTGGCCGTGCTGAAGGACCCGACGCTGGCGGCGCAGCTCGGTGCGGCCGCCGCCGCCGACGTGGCGGCCCGCTTCGACGGCGACGCCCTGGCCGAGCAGATGGCGGCGCTCTTCAGCGAGGCAGCGCCGTGAGCTCGCCGGCGCGCCTCGAACGAGCGCCCCGGGCCGTGTTCTGCGTGATCGCCGACGAGCACCGCTCCCGGGCGGTGGCGGAGGAGGTGTGCGCCGGGCGGTTCACGCTGAACGGGGTCACCCTCGACCTCGGCCTCGACCCCGACTGGCGCAACGACGGGTTGGCCGACGACGAGGAGTGGCGGATCGAGTGGGTCAAGGCCTACTGGGGCCTCGACCTCGCGCCCGCCTTCGCCGAGACCGGCGACCGGCAGCTCCTCGACACGTGGGTGCGCCTGGTCGGCGGGTATGCCCGCGCCGCGCCGGTCGGCTTCGATCCGAGCGAGGTGAGCGCCCGGCGGATCCAGAACTGGATCTACGCCTGGCGCCGGTTCAGCGAGGCGCCGGCGTTCATCGGCCTGGGGGAGGGCGCGGCCGCCTCGCTCGTCGAGCGTCTCGCGGCCGACGTGGACCACCTCGCCGGGGCCCTGAGCGCCGAGCGCAACCACCGCACGCTGGAGCTCTACGCCCTCTTCGTGGCCGACCTCGCGCTGCCCGAGCTCGATCCCGGCGGCCGGCGAGCGGCGCGCACCCTGGCGCTGCTCGGCGAGAACGCGGCGGTCGACCCTCCTGGCCGACGGGGTGCAGCGCGAGCGCTCGACCCACTACCACCTGCTGGTGCTGCGCTCGTTCCTCGGGGCGTGGGAGAACGCCCGGCGCTTCGGCGTCGCCCTGCCGGCGGGGTTCACCGACGGGGTGGAGCGGGCCGCCGAGTTCGCCCGCTGGGTGCACCGGCCCGACGGGCAGATCCCCGCCCTCTCCGACGCCGACAACGGCGCCTACCTCGACCTGCTCGCCCTCGCCGCCCGGCTGGCCGGCCGGCCCGAGCTGGGCCCGGCGGCGGCGCCGGCGGGCACGAGCCGGGCCTTTCCCGACGGCGGCTACCACGTGCAGCGCAGCGGCTGGGGGCCCGACGCCCATCACCTGGTGTTCGACTGCGGGCCCCTCGGCGACGGCGGGCACGGCCACTACGACCAGCTCTCGGTGGAGGTGAGCCTCGCCGGGCGGGCGGTGCTGGTGGACCCGGGCCGCTTCACCTACGCCGACACCGCCGAGCGCCGCGGGTTCAAGAGCACCGCCGCCCACAACACGGTCACCGTCGACGGGCTCGACCAGTCGCCCTACCGGCGGGGCAAGCCGAAGGGCCCCCTGCCCCAGGCCCGGCTGCTGCGCACCCACGCCGAGCCCGGCCTGGAGGTGCTCACCGGGCAGGCGACGAGCCCCTGCTACGACGCGGTCCACACCCGCGAGGTGGCCTTCGTGGCCCGCCGGCTCTGGGTGGTCGTCGATCGCCTGGAGGCGCCCGGCCCGCACCGGTACGAGCAGCGCTGGCATCTCGCGCCGGAGGCCCTCGGCGCGCTGCGACTCGACGGCGCCTCGGCCGTCGCTCCCGGGGTGGCGTTGACGGTGGCCGGCGCCGACTCGCTGCAGGTGGAGGACGGCTGGGCCTCGCCCCGCTACGGGGTGCGCCAGCCGGCGCCGGTGGTGGCCGCGGTGGCCCACGGCGCTGTTGTCGAGCTCGTGACGGTCATCGCCGAAGCGCCGGCCGCGCTGGTGGTGCGCCGCCTCGACCCCGACGCGGTGGAGCTCACCCTCGACGCCGCCGAAGTGGGATGGGAGCGCCGATGAGCGCAGCGAATCGGCGGGCACGTGCGAGCGCCAGCGAGCCGTGCCCTGATGGGGTCTGGGGGCGCAGCCCCCAGGATGAGCACCGATGAGCGCCAGCGAGGCGGGCGGGCTCGCCTTCGACCCGGCGCTGCCCCAGCGCGACCGCCTGCTCGACCCGGGTCGGGCCGCCGAGCTGCTCGGCGCCGACCGCTGCGAACGGATCCGGGTGAAGTACCGCCTCGGCGAGAGCCTCCGCGTCGTGTGGCGCTGCGTCGACCCGGACGGCGGCCGGCGGCTCGTGGCCGGGCGGGCCTTCCCCGACCCGGC
>JBJXGF010000091.1:0-3446 GCA_046153015.1 Acidimicrobiales bacterium
CTGGAGGTGCCCCTGCCAGCCGTAGTAGTGCACGCCCGCCTTGCCCGGCTTGCGGGGCTTCACGGCTCCGCCCCCGCCGAGCCGTCGCAACAGCGGGCGGCCCGCAGGCCGCCCGCCGCCGTTGTCAGGTGATTGGGCCGATTCTGGCGTCAAGACGGCCAGTTCACCACGGCTCGGCCGTCGTGTCACGGTCGCCCCGGTCGTGTTCACTGCTGGGGGCTGCGCCCCCAGACCCCATCGCCGCCCGGCTCGTTGCGCTCGCGCGGGCGGCCCGCCTGCGGTCCGCCTACGCGGGGGCGATCGCCACCCGCGCCAGCACCACGTCGGCTGCGGCCGAGCGCCTGGACGCCTCGGCGATCACCGCCTCGCGCCCGACGTCGGTGAGGCTGTAGTAATGCCGCGCCCGCCCGTCGACGATCTCGTCTCCCGCGCTCTCGATGAGCCCGGCGCCCGCCAGCCGCTCGAGCGCCCCGTAGAGCGTGCCGGCGGCGAGGGTGACCTCGCCGCAGGAGAGCTCTTCTGCCTTCTTGATGATCCCGTAGCCGTGCAATGCCCCGTCCAAGAGGGAGGCCAACACGTAATAGCTGGGTTCACGCATGCCGTGCTTGACCATCGGTGATGCGCACTCCTTCTCCGCTGTTCCGCCGCCGCTGTCCAGCGCCGCTCTTTCGCCGCTGTCCAGCCGCTGTTCCGCCGCCCGCCTGTTCCGCCGCTGTGCCTGGTTGAAACCATCGGCCCGGCGCCGGCGCAGATGAGTGATTCGGGGACCGACATATCCCGGCGCGGCCCACTGCCGCCGCGACCACGACCGCCGGGCTGGGCGCCGGCTCAGTGCTGCACCACGTGTCCGCCGTCGACGTTGTACGACTGGCCTGTAATCCATGCGGCCTGGTCGGAGCACAGGTAGACCACCATCGCGGCGATGTCCTCGCCCTCGCCGGCCCGGCCGAGGGGGATGTCGCGGGCGACCATCCGGTCCCAGGTGTCGCCGCGCGGGATGTCGTCCATCCGGAACGTGTCGATCACGCCCGGGCAGATGGCGTTGACGCGAACCTGCCGGGCGCCCATCTCTCTCGCCATCACCGCGGTGAGGGCCTGGATGCCCGCCTTCGAGGAGGCGTACGCCGCCGTGTTGGGGATGAACATCTTGCCGGCGATCGAGGAGATGTTGACGATCGAGCCCCCACGGCCCTGCTCGGCCAGGCGACGCCCGAAGGCGCGGCACATGAGGAACGTGCCGTAGAGGTTCGTGGTGAGCACCTTGAGGAACACCTCGGGGTCGAGCTCGACCACCGGGAAGCGGTCGGGCCCGCGGGCGTAGCTGGCGTTGTTCACCACGATGTCGACGCCGCCGAAGCGCGCCACGACCTCATCGACCAGCGCGTCGACCGCGGCCGGGTCCGCCACGTCGGACACGAGCGCGAGCGCCTCCGCGCCCGCGGCGCGCACCTCGTCGGCCACCGACTCGATGTCGCGCCAGCCCGCTTCCTGCTCGTCCTCGGGGTACCGCTCCGGGGGCCGGCCGGTGCCGGTGAGCACCACGTTCACCCCGGCGCGGGCCAGCGCCACGGCGATCGGCCGGCCGATCGAGCGCATGCGCCCGGCGCCGGTCACCACCGCGACCCGGCCGGCGAGTCCGGTCAGCTCCATGTCAGCTCCATGTCGGCTCCATCTCGGCTCCTGTCGGCTCTGTCTGCTTGTCGGTCGGCGGGCACGCGAGGCGGTCCCGGGCCGGCGCGTAAGCTGGCGGCCGCCGCAGCAGCGGCCGGCCGACGCCCGGAGGGTACTCATGCAGTACGAGACCATCACGCTCGACGTGGTCGATCACGTCGCGCGGCTCACGCTCAACCGGCCCGACGCGGCCAACGCGGTGAACCAGGCGATGGGCGCCGACCTGCGCCGAGCCGCCCTCGCCATCTCGCACAACCCCGACGTGCGGGCGGTGCTGCTCTCGGGGGCCGGGCGCATCTTCTCCGGCGGCGGCGATCTGTCCCTGTTCGCGTCGTCGCTCGACATGGCCACCGCCATCGAGGACCTCACGATCGACCTCCACGCCGCGCTGTCCCGCTTTGCGAAGATGGACGCGCCGCTCGTGGCCGCCGTGCACGGCGCCGCGGGCGGGGCCGGCATGAGCCTCGTGGCCGCCGCCGATCTGGTGGTGGCCGGCGCCTCGACCAAGTTCACGATGGGCTACACCAAGGCCGGCCTCGTGCCCGACGGCAGCTCGTCATTCTACCTCTCCCGGGTGGTGGGGCTGCGCCGCGCGATGGACCTCGTTCTCACCAACCGGGTGCTGAGCGCGGCAGAGGCCGAGGAATGGGGCCTCGTGAGCCGCGTGGCGCCCGACGCCGAGGTTCTCGAGCAGGCCTCCGCGCTGGCCGCGCAGCTCGCCGCGGGGCCGACCAAGGCGTTCGGGCTGGCCAAGCGGGTCGTGTACGAAGGGGCGGTGTCCTCCCTCGAGCAGGCGATGGAGCGGGAGTCGCTCTCGATCGCCGCGGCGGCGCTGACGCGCGACGCGAAGGAGGGGATCGACGCGTTCCTGCACAAGCGGGCGGCGGTGTTCGAAGGGCGCTGAGCGCAGCGCGGCGGCCGGCCCCGCTCAGGGTGCGTGGCCGTTGGCGCCCGCGTGGCCCGGGCCGCCCCCGGCGGGGGCTGCGGCGGCGTCGGCTGCGTCGGTGGGTGCGACGACGGGGCCCTCGTCGGCCAGCACCAGACCCCGCTCGGCCCGGCTGGCGGCCCACAGCAGGTTGGGCCAGCCGAGGCCGGCCGCAGCATCGACGAGCACGTAGTCGAAGCGGCGATCCCCGAGCAGCGGGTTGAGGCCGAGCTGCACGAGCGTGGTGGCCACGAACGGCGCCTCCTGCATCGCCTGGGGGGCGCGCCCGATGATCCGCTGCCGCAGCTCGTTGTGCTCGGCGACGATCTCGGTCAGGCGGGCCCGCACCGGCGGATCCCAGGGCGCGGCGAGCGTGGCCGACGGTGCGGCCAGCACCGAGGCCAGCCGGGACAGCTCGGTCCGGCGGGTGTCGAGCGCGGCGATCTCGGCGTCGATCTGGTCCCGCGCGGCTCGGGTCTGGCGACCGGACAGCTCCAGCTCCTCGAGCTGTCGGCGCGAGATGCCGAGCTCGCGCAGCCGGGCGGCCACCTGGTCGAGCTCGGCGGCCGCGTCGTTGCGGCGCCGCGTGCGCAGCCGGGCGGTCTCGGCCGCCGCGGCGAGCTGGGCGACGCGCCCCGACAGCTCGGCCTGCGCCCGCACCCCGCGGGGGCCTGCGAGGGCCTCGGTGAGCTCGGCCGCGCCGGCGGACAGACGGCCGAGCCCGGCGGCCGACGCGGCCACCTCGGCCGCCGCCTCCCGCAGTATCCGCTCCAGCTCGTCGACCCGGCGGTGGAGCCGCGCCGCCTCCTCCACCGGCTCGGGCGGCGCACCGGGCGCCCTCGGCGCGGCC
>JBJXGF010000095.1:0-8898 GCA_046153015.1 Acidimicrobiales bacterium
CAGCGGATCCTGGCCCACGATGCACTTCTTCACCTGGAACGCCACCCGCTCGAGCGGCCGCGACGCAGTCGCTCCGTTCATTGTTTCTTCCGGGGGCTGGCGCCCCCGGACCCGATCGGCGTCCGGCTCGCTGGCGCTCGCACGGCCGCATTCGCTGCGCTCATCTCTTGTTCCGGGGGCTGGCGCCCCCGGACCCCATCGGCGTCCGGCTCGCGGGCGCTCGCTCGGCCGGATTCGCTTCGCTCATCTCGTCGCGTTCGCGGGGAGCTCCTTGAACGGGGTGTCCTTGTGCGGGCCGGGTTCTTTCGGCAGGCCCAGCGCCCGTTCGCCGATGATGTTGCGCTGCACCTCGTCGGTGCCTCCGTAGATCGACGGCGCCGGGGAGCCGACGATGAACGACGAGAGGAACCCCGTCGACAGCGGCTCCTCGCTCAGCTGCGCGTACGGTCCGGCGATGAGGCCGGCGGCGTCTCGCACCGTGCGCACGAGCGCGGTCATCCGCAGCTTGGCCAGGTTCCCCTCGGCGCCGGTCCGGGCGCCGCCGGCCTTCGCGTACCATCCGGCCATCCGCATGATCTCGAACTCGCTGTGCAGCCGGGCGAGCTGCTGGCGCACCGTTGGGTCCTCGGACCGGCCGTGCTGCCTGGCCAGCGTCTTGAGCTGGGCGACGGTGCCCGGCCCGACGCCGCCGGCCGCGCCCCGGCTGGCTCGCCGAGGCCGGGCCAGCAGCTCGCCGACCTCGCGATCGAGGTAGCCGGCGATCGAGCCGGGCGCCGCCCGGGTGCCGAGCCCCTCGTTGGCGCCGATCCCGGCCCGCTCGTGGGTGAGCGTGGTGTTCGCCACCATCCAGCCCTGGTTGAGGCCGCCTAGCCGGTCGGCGTCGAGCACTCGGGCGTCGGTGAAGAACACCTCGTTGAAGACGGCCTGTCCGGTCATCTCCCGCAGCGGACGCACCTCGACGCCGGGCTGGCGCATCGGGAGCAGGAAGTAGGTGATGCCCTGGTGCTTCGGCAGCTCGGGGTCGGTGCGGGCGATGAGGATGCCGTAGTCGGCGTGCTGACCGGTCGAGGTCCACACCTTCTGCCCGTTCACCACCCACTCGTCGCCGTCGCGCACGGCGCGCGTCTGCAGCCCGGCCAGATCGGAGCCGGCGCCGGGCTCGGAGAACAGCTGGCACCAGCCGTCGGCGCCGTCGAGGATGCCGGGCACGTAGCGCTGCTTCTGGGCGTCGGTCCCGTGGGCGAGGATCGTCGGCAGGGCCAGCGTGACCCCGATCCCGCCCGGCGGGCCGAGCACCTTGCGCTCCCGCAGCGCGGCCTGCACGGCCCGCACCTGCTCACGGTCATAGCCCCGGCCCCAGGGCTCATCCAGGCCCGACGCGCCGTAGCGGGCCTCGGCGAGGCGGCGCCACCACTCGCGCACGGTCAGCCCCGGATCCCACGCCGCGTCGAGCCACGCCTCGACCTCGGCCCGCACCTGCTCGGGGGTGCTCACGCCAACCCCATCTCCGCCAGCCCGCTGCGGTCGACCACTGCGCCTCTGGCGGCGCCGGCGGCGAGGCGCACCGAGCCCGGCGCCCGCTCGAACTGGTCGACGAGGCCGATGGCCCGGGCGTGCTCGCGCATCTCGGGCACCACGTACTCGCCCAGGAGCTCGAGGCTGCGGAGGCGGTCCTCGTTGCTCACCGGCCCCTGGATGTGCAGGAAGATCACCACGCCGGGGCGGGTCACGCTCATCAGGCGCTTGATCTTCACGGTCACCTGCTCGGGCGTGCCGACCAGCACGGTGTGGGCGTCCTGCGCCCGGTGCAGCGCCTGGTGGAGCTTGCGCCGCACGGCGTCGAAATCTTGCTCCTCGGGCCGGTCGTCGCCCATCTGGTTCGCCCGGCGGGCGGTGGCCAGGCCCACCCAGGTGGTGGCGGTGGCGCCGTGCTCGGCCAGGCGCTTGGTGGCTTCCTTCGAGTTGTAGCCGGGCGGCAGCGTGTGCTCCGGGCGGGAGAAGGCGTTCTGTCCGCCGCCGAACACGAACCCACGGCCCAGCTCCTGGGCCTTGTCCTCGGTGTCGGCCACGAACATCGGCACCACGTAGCCGAAGTTCTCCGGGCCGGCCTGCCAGCCGTTGGCCGCCGCCCGGTCGGCGTAGATGTCCCACAGATCGCAGGTGGGCGGGATCGAAGTGCCGAGCCCGATGTAGGGATAGCCCCGGTCGGCCGCCCACACGACGGTCTCGGGCGAGAGCACGCCCGGCATCCAGATCGGCGGGTGGGGCTTCTGGTAGGGCAGCACCCACGGGTTCACGTGGCGGTAGTGGAAGTGCTTGCCCTCGTACCGCCACGGCCCCGGGCGGGTCCAGGCCTGCAGGATGAACTCGTGCGCCTCGTTCAGCAGCTCCCGGTTGTAGGCCGGGTTGGCGTTGTTGAAGAACTGCTCGGCGCCCGCCCCCCGCACCCACCCGCTGATGAGGCGGCCTCGGGAGATGCAGTCGATCGTGGCCAGCTCTTCGGCGAGGCGCAGCGGGTGGCCGTTCACCGGCAGCGGGTTGCCGATCAGCGCGATCCGGGCCCGGCTGGTGATCCGGGCCAGGATCGAGGCCTCCACGTTCATCACCGAGCCCATGCAGATGGGGTTGCCGTGGTGCTCGTTGAGGGCCAGCACGTCGAAGCCGAGCTCCTCGGCGCGGGCGTACTCGTCCAGCCAGTAGTTGTAGTCCTCCGCGGCTCGTTCGGCGTCGAAGCGGTCGTTCGGCAACGCGAAGAACGCTTTGTTGCGCAACACGTCGTCTTCGTCGAGCCAGCGGTAGGGGCGTTCGGTGAAATAGCCGATCTGCATACGCGGCGAATCGTAGCGGGGCCGGCCCGCTCCAGCGCCGGGGGCGGCGCGCCGGGCCGGCGGAGCTAACCTCTGGCGCACACGCACGAGGGGAGAAGGCTCATGCACGACCTGGTGATCCGCGGCGGCGCGGTGATCGACGGCACGGGGGCGGCGGCCCGCACGGCCGACGTGGCGGTCGACGCCGGAGTGATCACCGAGATCGGCCCCGGCCTCGGCGCCGCCCGGCGCGAGCTCGACGCCGACGGCCTGCTCGTCACCCCCGGCTGGGTCGACATCCACACGCATTACGACGGCCAGGTGATGTGGGATCCCGAGGTCACGCCCTCGAGCTGGCACGGGGTGACCACGGTGGTGATGGGCAACTGCGGGGTCGGCTTCGCGCCGGTGCGCGGCGGCGAGGAGGACTTCCTCGTCGAGCTGATGGAGGCGGTGGAGGACATCCCCGGCTCGGCGCTGCATGAGGGCATCGAGTGGCGGTGGCAGAGCTTCGGCGAGTACCTCGACGCGATCGACTCGATGCCCCGGGTGCTCGACGTGGCCGCCCAGGTGCCCCACGCCGCGCTGCGGGCCTACGTGCTCGGCCAGCGGGCCCACGAGGACGCCACGGCCGACGAGGTGCGCGAGATGGCCCGCCTCGTGGAGGAGGCCTTGCGGGCCGGCGCCGTGGGCTTTTCCACCTCTCGCACTGCGCTGCACTTCTCCCGCCACGGCGTGATCCCGGGCACGGTCGCCCCCGCCGCCGAGCTCACCGCCATCGGCGAGGCCATGGCCCGAGCGGGCAAGGGGGTGTTCCAGTTCATCTCCGACCGGCCCGAATCCTCCGGCGAGCAGGAGTGGATCCTCGACCTCGCCCGCCGCCTCGGGCTCACCCTCACCTACCTGCTCGGCCAGAACGATCGCGACCCGGGGGCCTGGCGCC
The DNA here is from genome assembly GCA_046153015.1 of Acidimicrobiales bacterium. Lineage (GTDB taxonomy): Bacteria > Actinomycetota > Acidimicrobiia > Acidimicrobiales > CAIXPF01 > JBJXGF01. Next base: position 3,751 of record JBJXGF010000095.1, read on the forward strand.
GCCAGCTCGACGCCGCCGCCGCCCTTCGCCAGGACGGCGTGAAGCTCGTGCCGCAGGTGGCCGCCCGCCCCGTCGGGCTGCTCTACGGGCTCACCGGCACGATGAACCCGTTCATGAAGCACCCCACTTACCGGCGGGTGGCCGGCCTGCCCCTGGCGGAGAAGGTGGCCGAGCTGCGCAAGCCCGAGGTGCGGGCGGCGCTGCTGGCCGACGAGCCCCGCACGCACGACAAGGTCACGCTGCGCATGATCCAGGACTGGGCTCGGATCTTCCCCCTCGGCGACCCGCCCGACTACGAGCCCCGCCCCGAGCAGGGCGCCGCGTCGGTGGCCGCCCGGCAGGGCCGCCGCGTCGAGGAGGTCGTGCTCGACTGGCTGCTGGAGCGCGACGGCAAGGCCCTGCTGTACCGGCCGATCACCGGCTACGTGGACTACGACCACGAGGCGATCCGGGAGATGATGGCGCACCCCGCGTCGGTCCTCGGCCTCTCGGACGGCGGCGCCCACTGCGGGGTCGTCTGCGACGCCAGCATGACCACGTTCCTGCTCACTCACTGGGCGCGGGACCGCACCCGTGGCGAGCGGTTCCCGGTGGAGCAGCTCGTGCACTGGCAGACCGCCCGCCAGGCCGACCTGTACGGCCTCGCCGACCGCGGCCGGCTCCTGCCCGGCCTGCGGGCCGACGTGAACCTCGTCGACTTCGACGCCTTGCGCCTCCACGAGCCCGAGATGCGCTACGACCTGCCCGCCGGCGGGCGCCGCCTGGTGCAGAAGGTCGACGGCTACGAGGCGACCGTGGTGGCCGGCGAGGTCACCTTCGAGCGGGGCGAGCCCACCGGCGCCCGACCCGGCCGGCTGGTGCGGGGCTAGGGGCCAGGGGGGCGAGGGCCGATGGGCGTCCACTTCGAACGAGCGCACGACATCGTCATCCACGCCTCGCCGGCCGAGGTGCTCGACTACGTGTCGAACCCCAACTCGTGGCCGGAGTGGATGCCCGCCACCCATCACATCGAGGCGCCGGACCGGCCGCTGGCGGCGGGCGAGGCGTTCAGCGAGAAGTGGGCCACCCGCCAGGGCGAGGTGATGCTCGACTGGCGGGTGTCCGAACGCAAGGACGGACGCGTCTGGATCGCCGAGACGGCCACGCCGTTCACCGGCCCGATACAGGCGCGTTACACCGTGGAGGAGACGGCCGAGGGCACGCGGTACACCCGGACGATCGTGAACCCCGACCGGCCGAAGGCGCCGACCGAGGAGATGGTCCGGCGGATGGACGACGAGGCCGCCGTCTGCCTCGCCAACATCAAGCGGGCGGTCGAGAGCCGCCGCCGGCCTTGACCGGCGCGGCCGACGACGACATCGCCGCCCGGGTGCGGGCCTTCGTGGAGGCGGGCCTGCCCGGCGCGTCCGACGTGCGGATAGCGGGCCTCACCCGGGCGCCGGTCGGCCGCTCCCGGGAGAACTGGGTGTTCGACGCGTCCTGGCGCCAGGACGGCGTGGCCCACGCCGAGGCGCTGATCGCTCGGCGCGACCCGCCCGGCGGCCTGCTCGAGACCGACCGGGCGGTGGAGTTCGCCGTGCTGCGCGCCCTCGAGGGCACGGCCATCCCGGCGCCGCGCGCCCGCTGGCTCGACCCCACCGGCGAGGCGCTCGGCCGGCCGTCGCTCGTGATGCGGCGCGAGGAGGGCGTCTGCGACTACTTCGTGCTCAACGGCGAACGTCCGCTGGCCGACCGGGTGGCGCTGGCCCGCCGGCTGTGCGACCTGCTCGTGCGCATCCACCAGCTGGACTGGCGCGCCGCCGGGCTCGGCGAGGTGCTGGCCGACCCGGGGCCCGACGCGGCCCGCGTGGAGCTCGCCGCCTGGGAGGCGGTCGTGCGCCGCGACCAGCTCGAAGCCCAGCCCGAGCTCGAGGCGATCGCCGGGTGGCTGTCCCGCCACGCCCCCGCCTCGGCCCGCACGGTGCTCGTGCACGCCGACTTCAAGGCCGGCAACCTGCTGCTCGACGGCGACGAGATCGTCGTGCTGCTCGACTGGGAGCTGGCCCACCTCGGCGACGCGATGGAGGACCTCGGCTGGATCACCCAGCCGCTGCGCCGCCGCGAGCACCTGATCCCCGGCGCCTGGGAGCGGGCCGAGCTCTTCGCCCACTACGAGGCGGCCGCCGGCGTGGCGGTCGACGAAGCGGCCGTGCACTGGTGGAACGTGCTGGCCTGCTACAAGACGGCGGCGATGCAGCTCTCCGGTCTAGGTTCGTTCGTGGAGGGCCGCTCCGACGAGCTGTACCGGCCGACGGTGACCCTGCTGCGCACCGCGTTCGACCTGATCGGCTGGTGATGCGCCCGACCATCGACGAGCAGCTCGCCGGCATGCGCCGCACGATCCAGCACGTGCTCGAGGCCGAGGCGGCGGCCCTGTCGCCCCGCTCACGGGACGCTCTGACCGAGGTCATGACCGTGCTGCGCCGCATCGAGGGTTCGTGGCGGCGCCAGCTCGCCTTCCTCGCCGCCGACAACGCGGCCACCGAGGCGCTGCTGGCCGACCTCGGCGCGCCCCCGCCCGCCGCCGAGCCCGCCGAGCCGGCCGACCCGTTCGACTTCGCCGCCGCCGACGCCCGCAACGAGGCGCTGCGGGCCGCCCTGGTGCAGGCCGTGCGCGCCGCCGCCGGCGACCCCGCCGCCGAGGCGCGCCTCGCCCGGCACTTCCGCGAGCGGCTGGACCGAGACCCCACCGCGCCACGCAGGTCAGGAGACTGAGCAATGCCGAGCGAGCCGACCGAGCCGACGCCGCCGAGCGGCCTGACCGTGAGCGACGACCACTTCGCCGAGCAGTACCCGCTCTCGCCGATCGACGACTACCTGATCCACCAGACCCCCGACCCGATCCGGGTGATGTGGTCGAGCGATCCGAGGGTCTACGAGCGGTACTGGATGGTGGCCCACGACGACGGCGGTGAGCTGCTCGTGGCCACCGGCGGCAGCTTCTACCCCAACCTCGACCGGGCGGAGGCGTGGGCCATCGTCAACCTGCGGGGCCGCCACATCGCGGTGCGGGGCTTCCGCCCCCTCGGCGTGGACCGGGTGGACCTGCGCTGCGGGCCGATCAACCCGACGATCCTGCAGGGCATGCGCCTGTGGCGGTACGAGCTCGACGAGAACGAGTGGGGCGTGCGCTACGACCTCCAATTCTGGGACACGCACCGCGCCGTGTTCCGCGAGCCGGTCGGCGCGGCCGGCAGCGGCCACCCGAAGGGCCGCCGGCCCGACGTGACCACCGGCTTCGAGGGCTTCGGCGAGGTCGAGGGCTGGGTCGAGGTCGACGGTGAGCGGTTCCGCTTCGAGCGGGGCTCGGCGCGGGGCACGAGGGACCGGCACTGGGGGATCGGCCGCGGGGTGGGCGGCCCCGAGCTGGCCCTCGGCGGGCGGATGCACGTGGGGGTGTCGGGCAACAGCTTCGTGGCCTTCAGCACGTTCACGATCTGGGGCGACCGGGTCTTCTACCCGCTGGGGGACCCGCGGCGGGGCATGGGCCGCGTGGTCGCCGTGGACCGCAGGCTGCGCTTCGAGCCCGACACGAAGGTGTTCGTGGAGGGCCTCGTCGACTACACGCTCGACACTGGCGAGGTGAAGCGCCTGCACTGGGAGCGGATCGGCTTCCAGACCGCCTACCTGCGCTGCGGGATGTACGGCGGCACCCCGGAGGGCGGGATCCACCAGGGGGGCTGGGCCGGCGAGGAGCGGGTGGAGGGCGACCGCTACGACGTGACCGACCCGGCGGTGCGGATCAAGCTGTCGGGCCTCGACGAGCACCTATGCCGGGTGACCTGCGACGGTGAGACCACCACCGGGCTCTACCAGCCGATCGACCCGAACGCCTACAACGCCTGCGCCGCCGGCCGCCCCGGCTGGGCGTTCCTGGCGTGAGCGCCGGCCCCGGCTCGCGGCGGCCGTGACCCCCGCCGAGCTGGCCGCCGCCATCGCCGCCCTCGACCCGACCCTCGAGGGGGTGGAGGTGCGCGGGCTGGCCCGCATCAGCTCGGTCGGCAACGCCCGGGCGCCGTGGCGCTTCGAGGCCGTGCTGCGCCGCGCCGGCGGCACGGTCGAGCGTGTGGCGTGCGTGCTGCTGGCCAAGGCCGACGCCGGCCAGCTCGAAACCGCCCTCGGGCCCGAGTTCCGCACGATCGCCGCGCTGGGAGGCTCGGGCGTGCCGGCGCCGCGGGCGCTCTGGTTGGACGAGACCGGCCAGCACCTCGGCCGCCCGTTCTTCGTGACCGAGCACGTGGCCGGCACGGCCGACACCGCGCCGCTGCGCCGGGCCGAGCCGGGCGGGCCGCTCGGCGAGGTCGGCCGCCAGCTCGCCCGGGCCGCCGCCCGGCTCCACGCGTTCGACTGGCGGGCGGCGGGCTGCGGGTGGCTGGCCGCGGTCGAGCCGGCCGACGCCGCCGCCGCCCAGGTGCGGTACTGGAAGGAGCTGTTCCTGCGCCACCGCCTCGAGGCCAACCCCGGCCTCGTGTACGCGTTCGGCTGGCTCGAGGCGCACGACCCGGCGCCGGACCAGGTGTCGATCGTCCACGGCGACCTGCGCTTCGGGAACCTGCTCTACGACGGCGACCGGCTCACCGCCCTGCTCGACTGGGAGATGGTGCACCTCGGCGACCCGGTGGAGGACCTCGGCTGGGTGTACCGCAGCGTGTGGACCCCGGAACGGGCGCTGCCCTTCGCCGAGTTCCTCGCCGCCTACGAGGACGAGGCCGGGGCGGCCGTGGACCGCGAGCGTCTGCGCTGGCACCAGGTGCTCGGCGAGGTCAAGCACGCCGTGATCTCGCTCACCGCGGCCCGCTCGTTCCACGATCGGCGCACGCTGAACCTGCGCATGGCCGACCGGGCCGCCACCGTGCCCGCGTTCCTCACCCGGGTGTGGGAGCTGATCCCGTGAAGCCCACCATCGCCGAGCTGCTCGACGGCGTGGCGGAGGCGCTCCACGACACCGTGCTGCCCGAGCTCGAGGCCGGCCCGGCCCGTGACCAGGTGCAGGCGGCGATCGGCATCGTCCGCAAGGCCGCCCGGGCGCTGCCGCAGCTGGCGGCGGTGCTGGAGGAAGACAACCGCGACATCGCCGCCGCCCTCGCCGCCGCCGGCCGGGCCGCGCCG
>JBJXGF010000106.1:0-4767 GCA_046153015.1 Acidimicrobiales bacterium
CAGCGCGGCGACCGCCGCCCACAGCGCGGACTGACCGGCAAGGGTCAGCGGTCGGCTGAGCGGCGTGCGCCGCCGCAGGGTCGCCGAGCCCGAGGCCTGCACGAGGAAGCGGTTCGCCCAGCCGAACGAGCGGGTCCGCGGCTGGACCTCGCCGTCGACCGTGAGCCGCCACTGGCCGCTCGCCGCCTCGGCGAGGAGCACCTCGTCGCCGGCGCTGACCGGACCGTCGTGGCGCGCCTGGCCGCGGCGGTCGGGCAGGGCGCGGGCGGCGCCGGCGAGATCGACCGCGGCGGCGGCCCGCAGCGAGTCCTCGGCGCCCTTCGCGCCCGGCGGCGCCAGCACCAGCGTGGGCGCCCAGGCCACGTTCCGGTAGGTGACCACGGCTGGGTTGAGCGTGATCCGCTCCAGGTCGAGCTGCGCGTCGAGCGCGTCGAGCAGGCCGGGCGGAGCGGGCCGCTCGGCGCCGCCGAAGGGGGCCGGCGCCCCGCGCTCCACCACCACCACGTAGCGGACGCCCATCGTGGCCAGGAGCCGGCCGAGGCGGTTGGTGTGGTGACCGAGCGCCAGGTCGAGCGCGGTGGGGATCTGCCGGGTGGCGGCCGGGCTGGCGCCCGCCCACATCGCTTCGAGCGTGGGGACCCCGTCGCTGGCGGCGAACTGGGTGAGCGTGCCGTAGGGCCAGCTGGCGAGGGGCAGCACGTCGGCGTCGCCGAGCCACAGCACGCGGTACGGCCCAACCTCCTCGGCCTCGCCGGCGGCGAACGCGAATGTCCGCTCGTAACCCCCGCGGGGCATGCTCCACCGGCCCCCCACCGCGCCCGCCGCCACCGGCAGCATGGCGGCGAGCGCGCCGGCCACGCCGAGCGCCGACGCCGCCTGACGCCAGCCGAGCCGGTGGCCCGACAGGTCCCGCTCGACCGCGCTCACCCCCATCGCCACCGCCATGGCGAGCCCAGCCGCGGCCATGACCAGCAGGCCGTGCGGGGCGGGCAGCGGCGGCCCCAGCAGGTCCCGCCCGGCGAGCCACACGAGGAGCCAGGCGGCGGCCGTGAGGGTCCAGGCTCGCACGCCCCAGGCGAGGCGCCAGCCGCCGCCGATGGCCAGCACCACCAGCGCTGCGACCACGGTGCCGAGGCTGAACGCGCTGCCGCCCAGGGGGCCGGTGCGCACCGACAGGAGCCCGTAGAGCGAGGATACGGCGGCGTCGGGGCGCTCGGCGTCGAGCCACGCCGCCAGCGAGGTGTCGGCCCGCAGCGCCTGCGCGTACCAGGGGGCGTGGAGCAGCACGGCCAGGGCCGCCGACGCCGCGCCGAGACCGAGCATCCGGCCGGCCCCGCGGCGCTCGCCGCAGAGCGCCGAGCCGAGCGCCAGCGCGGCCGCGGCGCCGAACGCCAGGAGCGGCGCGGCGGGGCACAGCAAGGCCGCCAACGCGATGATCAGGCCGAGGCCGGCCGCCGCCCGCGCCCAGCCCAGCCGGCCGGAGGGCGACGGGTTGGCGCCAGCACGTGGCCCTTGGTCAGCGCCGAGCTCCTGGTCAGCGGCGCGATCCGCCGAGGGGTCAGGTGCACGGTAGGGCTCGCCGCCCCCGGCGCCGGCGAGGCGCACGAGGATCCAGGGCGCCGCGGCGTAGATGGCCAGCGTCTTCCACCGCCCCGAGGCCAGCGCGTCGTACGGCGCCGGCGAGGCGGCGTAGGCCACCAGCGCGGCCACCCGAGGCCGCCGCGACGCGGTGCGGCCGCCGAGGCGCCAGGCGCCCACCAGCCCGACGGGCAGCGCGCCCAGGATGAGCACTCGGCGCAGCAGCCCGGTGGCCCCGAAGAAGGCCCAGCCGAGCAGGCCGAACGCGCCGAGCGCGCTCGGGTTCGGGGCCGCGGCGCCGAGGCCGGTGGGGCTCCAACCCGAGAGCCACAGGCTCACGAGGTCGCCGGCGCGGTCCGGGAACGCCGCCAGCTGCCCGATCGTGGGGATCGGGCGCGTGAGCAGATGGCGGCTGCCGAAGGCGACGAGCAGCGCCAACGCGGCGATCACCGCCAGGGCTTCCTGGCGGGAGGTGGAGCGGAAGGCGCCGAGCAGCTGGCGGCTGGCGCCGGCCAGCGACGGCCCCTCCTCCCGACCGGCGAGCTGGCCCCGCACGTAGGCGTTGAGGCGGGCGCTGCCCCGCACCTGCAGGCGGCGCACGCCGAGGTCGGGCGCCCGGCGCAGGCCGCGGATCGAACGGCGCTTGCGCAGCAGCGAGCCCAGCCGGGCGAAGCACCAGACGTAGGCGCCGAGGCGGGCCCGGGCCTGGGCGGGACGCCCGACGGCCACCGCCACCACCGCCTGGGCCACGCTCAGCAGCAGGTGCTGGGGGGCAATGGCCAGCGTGAAGAACAGCCCGTAGTTGCCGAGCACCATCCGGGCGGAGGCCCTCGCCTCGTCCCGCACCTCGGCTTCGGCGCCTCGTTGGTCGGGGTCGCGCTGGGCGCCCGCCTCCGCGTGGCGCACCCACGCGGCGGGGGCCACCACCACCCGGGCGCCGGCCAGATGCGCTCGCCAGCAGAGATCGACCGCCGCCGACGATGCCGGCATCTCGCGATCGAAGCCGCCCAGGGCGCGGCAGAGGTCGGCCCGCACCAGCAGGCAGCAGCCCGAGACGGCGAACACGTCGCGAACCGTGTCGTGCTGCTCCTGGTCGAGCTCGCCCGGCTCGGCGAGCGGGGAGGCCACCCCGAACTTGTCGACCCCCTCCCCCACGCCCAGCAGGCGGCGCGGCTCGCGCACGCCGACCACCTTGGGGCCCACGATGCCGGCGTTGGAGCGGTACGCCTCCTCCACCACCAAGCGCACGGCCGCCGCGTCGAGCTCTACGTCGTCGTGGAGGAAGAGGAAGAACGACGCGCCCTCCACGCTCTCGAGGGCCACGTTCGCCGCGGCGGCGAACCCCTCGGCCCGTTCCAGGCGGCGCACGAACGCGTTCGGCGCGACTGCCGCGATGCGGGCGGTGGGGTCCTCCTCACTGGCTGCGTCGAGGATGAGCACCGACAGCTCGGGATAGTCCTGCGCGGCGAGCGCGGCCAACGCGCCCTCGAGCCAGGGCCCGGGGTCGCGCGACACGACCACGGCGACCACCGAGGGGGCGGCCGCAAGAGGGTCGGTCGACCCCGCGCCGCTGCCCTGCGCATCCACGGTCGGAGCAGCATAGCCGGGCCAGCGCCGGTGGTTAGCCGCACCCCGGCCTGACCGTGCGCCTCGCGGCGCCCCCGTCGGCCGGGGCCGGCGGCAGTACGCTGACAGCGTGGGTCCGTCCCCGAATTCCGAGCAGGGGCCGGCCGAGCCGAACCCGGCGCTCGACGCCCTGCGCGACGGCGTGTACATCACGGTCGGGCTGGCGGTGCTGGGGGTGATCCGCGCCCAGCAGCACAGCCGGGTGCTGGAGGAGCGGCTTCCCCCCGAGGCCCGGGCGGCGCTCGAGTCGGTCCGCTCAGCGGTGGTGCAGGCGGCCCGGGCGCTCACGGAGCGCCGCTGAGCGCGCCGCCCTCGAGCGGGGCCGACAGGCGCCTGCGGGTGGCCCTCGACGTGACGCCGCTGCTGTCCCGGCCCACCGGCGTCGGGGTGATGACCCGGGAGCTGGTGAGCCGCCTCGCCGACTCACCGGGGCTGGCCCTCTCGGGCTTCGCCTTGAGCTGGCGGGGGCGGGGCCGGCTCGCCGCCGTGCTCCCGGCCGGGGTGGCGCCGCTGCGCCGGCCGATGGCCGCCCGGCCCCTGCGGGCGCTGTGGCGGCGGGCCGACCGGCCCCCCATCGAGTGGTGGACCGGCCCGGTGGAGGTGGTGCACGGGCCCAACTTCGTGACGCCGCCCGCCGCCCGGGCGGCCGAGGTGGTGACCGTGCACGACCTCACGCCGCTGCGCTATCCCGAGCTGTGCACCGCCGACACGCTCGCCTACCCCGAGCTGGTGCGACGCGCCCTGCGGCGCGGAGCCTGGGTGCACGCGGTGTCGCCGTTCGTGGCCGCCGAGGTGGTGGCCGAGCTGGGCGCCTCGCCCGACCGGGTGGTCTGCGTGCCCAACGGCGTGACCCGGCCCGCCGCCGAGGGCGACCCGGCCCTCGGGCGGGCGCTGGCCGGCGGCGACCGGTTCGTGCTCGCGCTCGGCACGGTCGAGCCCCGCAAGGACCTGCCCACGCTGGTGGCCGCGTTCGACGCGTTGGCCGCCGAGGACGGGGAGCTCCGCCTCGTGCTGGCCGGCCCCGACGGCTGGGGCGCCGCCGCGCTCGACGCGGCCGTGCAGGCGGCTCGGCACCGCCGCCGCATCGTCCGCCTGGGCTGGGTGGAGGAGCACCAGCGGGCGGCGCTGCTCGCCGCCGCTCGCGTGTACGCCTACCCCTCGCTGTACGAGGGCTTCGGCCTGCCCACACTGGAGGCGATGGCGGCCGGCGCCGTGGTCGTCACCACCACCGCTGGGGCGCTGCCCGACACCGTTGGGGATGCCGCGTTGTTGGCGCCGCCCGGGGCGCCCGACGCGTTGGCCGAGACGCTGCGGCGGGCGCTGGAGGACGACGCGCTGCGGGCCGAGCTGGTGGCGCGTGGAGCCGCGCAGGTCGAGCGGTTCTCGTGGGCCCGAGCAGCCGTCGCGCTCGAGCAGCTCTACCGGCGCGCCTGGCAGGAACGCGAGTCGCGGCAAGCGGGCCGACGCGCCCTACGCTGAGCGGCGCGGCGCCCTCGACCACGAGCACCCGGTCGCGCTGCTTCTCACCATGCCGACCACCCAGCCGCCCACCCCGCCGCCCGC
>JBJXGF010000110.1:0-2760 GCA_046153015.1 Acidimicrobiales bacterium
CGCCTCCTGCGGGTCCTCTCCCGAACCCGGCGTCGGCGCCTCCGGGGCGTGCGCCGAGCGGGGCCGACCCGGCGGCCGAGACGATCGTGTTGAACGGCCGGCGCCGGCTGGCTGCGGCCGGCGTGGGCGTGGTGGTGCTGGTGGCGGCGGTCGGCGCCGCGCTCGTCGCCAGCCGCAGGGGCGGCGGCGAGGCGGCGGCGCCGACCAGCGCCCCCGCCCCGAGCACCCTCGCCGCCCCCGCCGGCGGCGCCAACCCGCTCAGCCCGGAGGCGGCCGGCATGGTCAAGGTGGCGGGCGGCCGCTACCCGATCGGGGATCCGCAGCCGATCTTCGGGGAGCTGCGCAAGCGCGACGTCGACGTGAAGGACTACTGGATCGACCCGTACGAGGTGACGATCGGCGAGTACCGCCAGTTCGTCACCGCGCAGGGCGCCGAGCGGCCCAACACCTGGGACGGCTCGACGGCCAACGCGCCCGACGAGCACCCGGTGACCGGCGTGCGCTTCGAGTGGGCCGACGCGTTCTGCCGCTCGCTCGGCAAGCGCCTCCCGAGCGAGGTCGAGTACGAGGTGGCCGCCCGCGGGCCCAACGGCTACAAGTACCCGTGGGGCGACCAGGCCCCGAACCAGGCGCCGGTGGCCGGCCAGCGCCCGGCGCCGACCCTGCCCCGCGAGACGTACGCGGCCCGGGATGAGAAGTACGCCGGCAACGTGAGCGATCTCGGCGTGCACGGCCTGTACGGCACGGTGTGGCAGTGGGTCGACCCGCCGACCAATCCCGTGCGCCAGGGTCTGCGCATGCTGCGGGGCCCGGCCGCGGGCTACTTCGGCACCACCGGCACCCGGCTCTGGTTCGACCCCGCCCGCTCCAAGTCCTTCGCCGGGTTCCGCTGCGCGGCCGAGCCCAACGCGACCGTCCTCGCCGTGGGCGACTTCGGGGAGTTCCCCCGGCCGGCGGCGGCCGTCGAGGCGGCCAAGGCGGGCGCCGCGCCCGGCGTGCTCGTCGACGTGGACTTCACCGACCCGACGCAGATGGGCTTCCGCGGTCGGGGCGAGCCGGGCGTCGGCTACGCCGGCTGGCACCCCGAGCCGGCCGAGCTGGGCGAGGCGCGGGCGGCGTCGTTCCACCTCCACGTGAACAAGGGCGCCAAGAAGCCGGTGATCTCGCTCTACGGCGGCCAGTACGGCCCAACCGAGAAGCTCCGGGTGGAGGTGAAGGCCCGCCGCTTCCGGGAGCTCGAGACGCCCCGGGACGACACCAACGTCGGCGAGTTCTGGTACGGCCTCGTGGTGCGGGCGGCTGTGGCCCCCGGGCCGCCGGCCGATCCGAGCTCGTACCTCGCCTTCCTCGTGAACCCGGCGAGCGGGGAGTGGCGGGTGACCGTGCGCTTGTCCGACGGGCGCAGCATCGACCTGGCCCGCTCGACCCAGAACATCCCCGCCCAGGTGACGCTGGGCATCGACATGGACGGCGACCAGTTCGCGTTCCGGATCGGCCGGTCCACCGTGACCCGGCTCGCGGTCCCCGGCCTGTCGGGCGGCGGCGTCGGCTTCTACCTCGAGAACACCCCTGACTCCGACGAGAAGCACGTCCACTTCGAGCGGCTGCGGGTGTGCGACCCGGCCGCGGCCGCCTGCCAGGAGGCGCCGTGACCTACCGGCTCGGCGTGGACCTCGGCACCACCTTCAGCGCTGCGGCGGTGGAGCGGGGCGGTTCGATCGACGTGGTGACCCTCGGCGCCCGCGCCGGGGCCATCCCCTCCGCGCTCTACCTCCGGGAGGACGGCGAGCTCAGCTTCGGCGAGGCGGCCGTGCTGGCCGGCGCGACCGATCCGCTGCGCTTCATCGGCAGCGTCAAGCGGCGCATCGGCGACACCGAGCCGGTGGTGCTCGGCGGCGAGCCCCACGAGCCGATCGCGTTGCTCGCCGCGTTGCTGCGCCACGTGGTGGGCGCCGCTGCCGAACGCGAGGGCGGCCCGCCCGAGCACGTGGTGGTGGCCCGGCCCGCCAACTGGGGCCCGGTGAAGCTGGCGGCGCTCGAGGAGGTCATGGCGCAGGCCGGCCTCGGCGCGCGCAGCTCGGTGACCGAGCCCCACGCCGCCGCCGCGTTCACCTTCGGGCAGCGGGTGACGGCCGGTCAGGTGGTCGCCGTCTACGACCTCGGCGGGGGCACCTTCGACGCCGCCGTGCTGGGCCGCACGCCGACCGGCTTCGAGCTGCTCGGCCGGCCCGAGGGCGTCGAGCACCTGGGCGGGCTCGACTTCGACGAGGCGGTGCTGTTCCACGTGCGGCGCACGTTGGGCGACCAGTGGCCCCGCAGCACGAGCGGCGCGCTCAGCCTCGAGCTGGCGATGCATCGCCTCCGCCAGGAGTGCGTGGCCGCCAAGGAGGCGCTGAGCTTCGTCGAGGAGACCGCCGTGCCGGTGGTGCTGCCCGGCGTGTACACGTCGGTCCCGATCACCCGGGCCGAGTTCGAGGACATGATCCGCCCGACCCTGGTCGAGTCGCTCGGCGCGTTCCGCCGGGCGTTGGCGGCCGCCGGGGTCGGCCCCGACGACCTGACTGCGGTGCTCCTCGCCGGCGGGTCGTCCCAGATTCCCCTCGTCGGCGAGCTCGTGCGGGAGGTGGCGCCCAACGCCGCCACCCTCGGCGCCGACGCCAAGTACGCCGTGTGCCGCGGCGCCGCCCTGCTGGCCGAGCCGGGGGCCCCTTCGGACCCGCCGCCGCCGCCGCCGGCGCACGCCCAGACCGCGCCCGTGGC
>JBJXGF010000369.1:0-5028 GCA_046153015.1 Acidimicrobiales bacterium
CGCCGCCTCCGCCGGCTCGCTGATCGTTCCGTCGACCCCGCCGACGGCGCCGGCCACGCTGGCCCGCACGCCGGCGCCGTCGGCGCCGCCGAGCGGCGACGGCCGCTGCGAGGTGGTCCCCGCCGAGCCCGCCTACGGGTTCGACCCGTTCTACGAGAAGGTGTGCGTGGTCGACGGCGTGCCGATCGTGGCCGCCGGCGTGGTCGAGGACGCGGCGCTGCGCGCCGCGGCCGACATCGCCCACAACATGCTGCTGCCCCGCCCCGACCTGCGGGCCCAGATGATCGCCAACGGGCTGCGCATCGGGGTGCTGGGCCGCCGCCAGCAGGCCACCGAGATGCCCGAGTACCGCGACCTCACCACCCGCTACCCGGGGCGTGACTGGAACGCGGCCCGCGCCTACGGGGCCCGCCCCGGGCGCCCGCTGATGATCGCGCCGGAGGAGAACCTCACCTGCGGCCCGGCCGACACCTATCCCGGCCAGAGCGTGCTCACCCACGAGCTGGGCCACAGCGTGCTCGACCTGGCGGTGGCCTTCGTCGACCCGACCTTCAAGGGCCGCCTGGCCGACGCCTTCCGCCAGGCGCAGGGCATGACGGTCTACCGCCGCTCGTACGCGATGACCGACCTCGACGAGTACTGGGCCGAGGGCGTGCAGGACTACTTCGACGCGTCGACCCGGGGGGTGGGCGACGACGGCGGCGGCAACGGCTACGACAGCCCGATCGCCACCCGGGCCGAGCTCGCGGCGGCCGACCCCGTGCTGCACGGGCTGATCGCCGAGGTGTTCACCGACCGGCGCTGGACGCCCTCCTGCCCCTGAACGCGGGTCGGACGGCGCCGGCGCGGTAGCGTGCGCCGCCGTGAGCCGCCCGCTCTCCCCGGTGAGCGACGCCGGCCGTCGCGCCATGGCGCTGGTCGGCCCGCTGCTGCCCGAGCTCGCCTCCCGCGCCGCGGCGAACGACCGGGCCGCCGTGTTCCCGGTGGCGCAGGCGCGCCGCCTCCAAGCCGTCGGCGTCGCCGCGCTCACCGCGCCGACCGAGCTCGGCGGGGGCGGCGTCGACCAGCTGCGCGACGTGATGGCGCTGGCGGCGCGGGTCGCCGCGGCCGACGCGTCGATGGGCATCGCGCTCAACATGCACCTGTCGTTCTGCTGGAGCCTCGCCCGGCTGGCCCGGGCCGGTCTGCCCGCCTCGCCGGCGGCGGCGGAGCTGCTGGGCGCCGTGTCCGCCGGACGCGTCTGGTTCTGCTCGGCGGTCACCGAGGCCGGCGTGAACTACCTGCACCCCCGCACCACGCTCACCGCCCGGGGCGCAGACGCGGGCGGCGGGTTCCGCCTCGACGGCGTCAAGGTGTTCGCCACCGCCTCGCCGGCCGCCACCCACTTCAACGTCAACGCCCGAGGCGTGGGCGCCGGGGTGGAGGGGCGGCTGTGCACGGTGGTGGTCCCCGCCGACGCCGCCGGCGTCACCGTCCTCGACGACTGGGACGGGATGGGCATGCGCGCCTCGGGGTCCGGCTCGGTCCGCTTCGACGCGGTGGCGGTGGCGGCGCCCCCCGACGCGTTGGTGTCTCCCGGCGGCCCGGTCGGCGCGTGGTCGCCGGGGGTGCTCTGCGGACGGGCGTTCGGCAACACCGGCAACCTCGCCGCCATGCTCGGCGTGGCCGAGGCGGCGCACGAGCTGGCCCACGAACGCGTCCGCCGCGGCGCCCGGGTGACCGCGGCGCCGCTCGGCGAGCGGGCCGGGGTGCGCCATCTCGCCGCCGAGCTGACGGTGGAGCTCGCCGCGGCCCGCGCCGCGCTGGCCCGGCTGGGCGAGGAGGCCGACGAGGTCGCCGCCGCGCCGCCGACCGAGCTGGCCGACGCGCACCGCTTCATGGCCAGCTTCCAGGAGACCAAGCTGATCGTGAACCGGGCCGCGCAGGCGGTGTGCGACCGGGCGCTCACCCTTGCCGGCGGCGTCGGCTACACCGGGGCCAGCGCCGCCCAGCGGCACTACCGGGACGTGCGCGCCGGCGGGTTCATGCAGCCCTTCAGCCCCCACGAGGCCCTCGGCTACCTGGGCGACCTCGCCGCCGGCCGGGCGCCCGACGTGCTGGCCTGACCAGGTCCCTACACTCGCGACGATGACGATGACCGGGGAGGAACGCGACCAGGCCGCCGCCGACGTCGCCTGGGATCTCGAGCCGTTGGTCGAGGGCGGCGCCGCCGGCGTCGACGCGCTGCTCGACCGCGCCGATCGCGCCGCCGACGAGCTGACCGGGCTGAAGGGCCGGCTCGCCGAGCTGGGCGCGGGCGAGCTCGCCGACGCGATGCGCCGCTTCGCCGAGCTGGAGGAGCTGCTCGGCCGGGCCGGCAGCTACGCCGGCCTGCGCTTCGCCGTCGACACCGCCGAGCCGGCCAACGGCGCGCTCATGCAACGGGTGCAGGAACGCTCGACGGCGGTCGGCACCCGCCTGCTGTTCTTCGAGCTCGAGTGGGCGGCCCTGCCCGACGAGGCCGCCGAGGCGCTGCTCGCCGACCCGGGCCTCGCGTTCTGCGCGCACCACCTGCGTTCGGCGCGGCGCTACCGGGCGCACCTCTTGAGCGAGCCGGAGGAGCGGATCCTCTCGGAGAAGTCGCTCACCGGCGCCTCGGCGTGGTCCCGGCTCTTCGGCGAGCTGTCCGCCGCCATCGAGGCGCCGCTGCCCGAGCGGACGGTGAAGCTGGAGGAGGCGCTGTCGCTGTTGTCTCATCCCGACCGCACGATGCGCCGCCAGGCGGCCGACGCGGTCACCGCCGGGCTGGCGCCGGGTCTGCGCACCCGGGCGTTCATCTTCAACACCCTGCTCAACGACAAGGCGATCGACGACCGGCTCCGCTCCTACCCGAGCTGGATCTCGAGCCGCAACCTGGCCAACGAAGCGTCGGACTCCTCGGTCGAGGCGCTGGTCGAGGCGGTGGTGGGCCGCTACGACATCCCGCAGCGGTGGTACCGGCTGAAGGCGCAGATCCTCGGCCTGGACCGCCTCGCCGACTACGACCGGATGGCCTCGGTGGCCGAAGCGGAGGCGGCCTTCGGTTGGCGGGCGGCGCGCGAGGTGGTGCTCGACTCGTACGCGTCGTTCTCGGGTGAGCTGGCCGAGGTGGCGCAGCGCTTCTTCGACGAGGGCTGGATCGACGCGCCGGTCCGCCCGGCCAAGCGGCCCGGCGCGTTCTGCGCGTACACCGTGCCCTCGCACCACCCGTACGTGCTGCTCAACTGGACCGGCAAGCGGCGCGACGTGCTGACCCTCGCCCACGAGCTCGGCCACGGCGTGCACGCCTACCTGTCCCGGCCCCAGGGCGTGTTCCACATGGGCACCCCGCTGACGCTGGCCGAGACGGCCAGCGTGTTCGGCGAGACCGTCACCTTCGGCCGCCTGCTCGAGGCCACCGGCGATCCCGCCGAGCGGCTCTCGCTCTTGGCCGAGAGCGTCGAAGGCGCGATCGCCACGGTGTTCCGCCAGACCGCCATGAACCGCTTCGAGCACTCGGTGCACACCGCCCGCCGGCAGGAGGGGGAGCTGTCGGTCGAGCGCTTCGGCGAGCTGTGGGCCGCGTCCCAGGAGGCGATGCTCGGCGACTCGGTGGAGGTCACCGAGGGCTACCGCACCTGGTGGTCGTACATCCCGCACTTCATCAACACGCCCGGCTACGTGTACGCCTACGCGTACGGGCAGCTCCTCGCCCTGTCGGTGTACCGCCGCTACGAGGAGGGCGGGGCGGCGTTCGTGCCCCGCTACCTCGAGCTGCTCGCCGCCGGCGGGTCCCGCGCCCCGGAGGAGCTGGGCGCGCTGGTGGGCTGCGACCTCGCCGACCCGGGGTTCTGGGACGGCGGCCTCGCCATCGTCGAGGCCCAGCTCCAAGCGGCCGAGGCCGCCGCCCGCGCCGCCGGACGCGTGTGACCGGCCCGGCGCCCTACCGGATGGTGGGCTGCTTCACCAGGCGCAGGTAGGGCTTCTTCGCGTCCCAGCCCTCGGGGAACTTCTCCTTGGCCGCCTCGTCGGACAGCGCCGGCACGATGATCACGTCGTCGCCGTCCTTCCAGTTCACCGGGGTGGCCACCGAATGGCCGGCGGTGAGCTGCAGGCTGTCGATCACCCGGAGGATCTCGTCGAAGTTGCGCCCCGTCGAGGCCGGGTAGGTGAGCGTGAGCTTCACCTTGTTGTCCGGGCCGATCACGAACACCGACCGCACGGTGAAGGTGTCGCTGGCGTTGGGGTGGATCATGTCGTAGAGGTCGGCGACGGTCTTGTCGGGGTCGCCGATGATCGGGAAGTTCGGGGCCACGCCCTGGGTCTCCTCGATGTCGCCGGCCCAGCGGCGGTGATCCTCGACCGAGTCGACCGAGAGGGCCAGCACCTTGGTGTTGCGCTTCTCGAACTCGTCCTTCAGCTTGGCGGTGTAGCCGAGCTCGGTGGTGCAGACCGGCGTGAAGTCACGCGGATGGCTGAACAGCACGGCCCACTTGCCGTCCTTCCACTGGTGGAAGTCGATCCGGCCCTCGGTCGTGTCGGCGGTGAAGTTGGGGGCGTCGTCGCCCAGTCGCAGCGTCATCTTCGGAACTGCCTCCAGTGAGATCCCTATTCCCGAGCAAAGGTATCAACATTCGCCGCCGTGGCAGGATCGGGCCGTGGAGCGGGTGCTGCTGCTGATGGCGGCCGACAGCTACCGGGCCGGCGACTTCCTGCGAGCCGCCCGCGCGTTGGGCGTCGAGGTCGTCGTCGGCCTCGAGGCCGTCCCGGGCGTCGACCGGCCGCTGGCCCTCGCCCCGGCGCTCACCCTCGACTTCGCCGACCTCGCCCGAGGGCTGGCCGCCGTGCTGGCGCTGCACCGGGAGGCGCCGCTGGCCGCGGTGGTCGCCGCCGACGGCGCCGCCCAAGGCGTCGCCGCGGCCGCCGCCGGCGCGCTCGCCGCGCCGGCGATGGCGCAGAAGCAACGGGTCGAGGTGCAGTACCCGCTCGGCTTCATCTTCGACACGGTGTTCGCCGAGATCAAAACCGCGT
>JBJXGF010000040.1:0-19880 GCA_046153015.1 Acidimicrobiales bacterium
GCGCGCACGGCGAGCTGGTAGGCGGTGTTCGGGCTGAGCCCGGTGAGGGTGGCGGTGTTGGTGGTGACCGTGGCGAGGGTGGCGGCGCCGCCGGGGGCGTTCACGCGGACCACGTCGTAGTTCTTGAGGCCGCCGCCGCCGGTGTTGTCCGTCGACGCGGTCCAGGTGATCGACAGGCTGGTCGAGCCGGGCGCGCCCACCGCGCTCGGCGCACCCGGCGTGCCCGGCGGCGTCGTGTCGGGCGGCGCCAGCCGGTCGTTGCGCCACAGCAGCGCGGGCGTGGCGTTGCCGGCGTAGTTCACGGCGAGGATGTCGATGTCGCCGTCGCGCTCCACGTCGCCGACGCGCACGTTGTGCACGCCGTCGGTGCTCGAGACCACCTGCTCGGACCACGAGCCGTTGTCGTTCGTGAACACCGACAGCGAGCCGCCGGAGCTGGCGTTCGAGTGGCGCATGACGCCGGTGACCACGTCGAGGCTGTCGCCGGCGTCGATCTTCGCCACCTTCAGCGTGTGGACGCGGTTCTGACCAGCGGTCACCCCGACGGTCTTGATCAGGGTCTTCACCCACCCGCCGCCGCTGCGCGAGTACCAGGCCAGGTCTGGGCTGCCTTGGTCCTCCAGCGGACCGAGCACCACGTCGTTCACGCCGTCCGCGTTCATGTCGGCCACCGCGGCCGAGCCCCACGCCTGGTTGGGCACGATCGCCGGCCCGGCCGTCCAGCCGCCGCCGCCCACCCGGGGGTTCACCAGCCATGCCCCGCCGGCCACCACGTCGACGTCGGTGTCGGCGTCGAGATCGCCCAGCGCCAGGCCCTCGCCGGACGGCGCGTTGAGCGTCTGCGGCGCGGCCCACGTGCCGTCTGCGTTCTGGACCCACAGGCTGAGGTTTCCCTGGCGGCGCGTCACCACGTCGAGGCGGCTGTCGCCGGCCACGTCGGCCACCTCCACGTCGTGGATGTAGCCGGCGCTCGCGTTGATCGTCGTGCGCGTCCACGCCGCCGTCACGGTCGGGTCGCCGTTCGGGTTGCGGGGATTCCGGTAGACGGAGAGCGCTCCGCTGCCCGCGTTGTTCGGCGCCACGATGTCCGCGTCGCCGTCGCCGTCCATGTCGGCCGCCTGGCAGTCGGTGGTGAACTCGCCCCCTGGGCTGTCGACGGTGAACGGCGCCCAGCCGGCGGCGCCGTCGGAGCGGAACCAGCGCAACGTGGTGAAGCCGCCCACGACGGCATCCAGGTCACCGTCGAGGTCGACGTCGGCCAGCGCCTTGCAGTCTCCGGCCGTGCTCCCGGCCATGCTCAGCCGCGTGAACGGCACGGTGACGGCGTCGGCCCGCCGGCCGTTCACCAGCAACGCGCCCAGCACCGCCACGACGCCGACGACAGCCGCCGTGACCAGCCACCCCGCAAGGCGCCCCAACGCCTTTCCGCGTGTGAACATCCGCCCGCCTCCGCCCGAAGTCGATGACTGGAGGGTACCCGTTCGAGAAAATGGAGCAGTCCTCATGCCGAGGTACAGAGCGATTTACCCACCGACGATGGTTGCCAGACGTGGGTCCGATAGCGTGCCAATTGGCGGACAATGCTCCAGTCATCTCGATGGCCTCGGGGCTGAAATATGGCGGTGACATGTGGTGAATGTGGCGGAGCATTCGCGCGTACGTAGCGCAGTATCGGCGGTCATGGCGATGCTGCTCGTCGGCGTGGGCCTGGCGACGGGGCGGTGGGCGCTCGCCGACGCCGCGCCCCCCGGGCTCGACGTGACGAAGGTGGTGGAGGAGCACGTGGCCGGGGGCGCGTGGTCGAAGTCGCTGGCCGCGGACTGGCTGCCCGACGGGCGCATGCTGGTGCTGACCCAGACCGGCCAGGTCCATCTCGTGAACCCGGCCACCGGCGCGTCGAGCTTGCACTTCACGATCGACAACGTGGAGGACAGCCTCGAGTCCGGCGCGCTCGACCTCACGGTCGACCCGAACGCGGCGACGAACGGCCACTTCTACGTCTATTACTCGCTGCAGAGCGCGCCCCACCGGCTGCGCATCGCCCGGTACACGTTCAACGCGAACGGACAGACAACCAAGAACAGCCAGACGACGATGTGGGAGGACCCGGGTCCGGGTGACCACACCACAATCGCCAACGCCGGCGTGCACATCGGCGGCGCCCTCGACATCGGCCCGGACGGAAAGTTCTACCTGAGCATCGGCGACGCGTACGCCAACCCCACGTCGTCGACCCACCCGTCGCAGGACCTGACCAAGGTGTTCGGCAAGGTGCTGCGGATCAACCCGGACGGCAGCGCGCCCACCGACAACCCGTTCTACGACGGCGCCGGACCCAATGCCGACGTGGTGTGGGCGTACGGGCTGCGCAACCCGTACCGCGGCGGCTGGGATCGCGTGCGGACGCCGTCCCAGCCGATGGGCACGGTGCCGGCGAACGGCCTCTACTGGACCGGCGACGTCGGCGGCAACGTGGACGACTCCGCCTACGAAGAAGTCAACATCGTCGAACCCGGCAAGAACTACGGGTGGGCCCGATGCGAGGGGCCGCTCGGGCCTCCGAAGCAGGGCGCCAACTGCCCGTCCGGCGTGACGGCGCCGGTTCACTACTACGGCCACGACGTGAACGGCGGGTGCTGCTTCAACCGCGCCATCGTCGGCGGCGGGATCTACCACGGATCGAACTTCCCCCTCGAAGGCGTGTACCTCTACGCCGACTACCCGACCCAGGAGGTCTCCTGGGTGCAGCTCGGGGCCGACGGCCGCACCAAGGTCGACTCCGGGCTGCTGAAGAAGCTCTCGGCCGACATCCCCGTCTGGCTCGAACCGGGGCCGGACGGCTACGTCTACTTCCTCAAGCTCGGCTTCAACAACGACGGCGCGCTGCGCCGCCTGCGCTACACCGGCGCCGTGGCCCAGCCGCCCACCATCACCCGCGCGTCGGCGACGCCCACGAGCGGGCCCGCCCCGCTGACCGTGCAGTTCGACGGGCTGGCCACCGACGCCAACAACGACGGCATCAGCTACCGGTGGGACTTCGGGGACGGTCAGAGCTCGACCAGCCGCACCGTCTCGCACACCTACACCACGGCCGGCGCCTACCGGGCGCAGCTCCGGGTCACCGCCGGGGGTGACACGGTCACCTCGTCGCCGATCACGATCAGCGTGGGCAACCGGCCGAGCGCCAGCATCACGAGCCCCGCCGAGGGCGCCACGTTCGTCGCCGGCCAGACCATCCGCGTGACCGGCGCCGCGACCGACGCCGAGGACGGCGCCCTGAGCGGCGCGTCCTTGGGCTGGACGGTGCTGTTCCGCCACAACGACCACTTCCACCCCGACCTGACCGGGACCGGCTCCTTCGTCGACATCGCGGTGCCCGTGTCCGGACACGATTTCTCGGGGACCACCGGGTATCAGGTGACGCTGCGGGCGACCGACAGCACCGGGCTCACCGACGAGAAGGTCCTGAACCTGCTCGCCACCAAGGTGGCCATCCCGGTGAGCGGCGCCGCCAGCGGCGAGGTCGACGGCCGCAGCCAGCCGTTCCCGTTCACGATCGACACGATCCCGGGCTTCCGGCACACGGTCTCGGTCCCCGAGTCCGAATGCCGCTCGGGCCGGCGCTTCGCGTTCGCGTCGTGGTCCGACGGCGGCGCCCGCAGCCACACGATCGTGGCCGCCGCCGGCCTGTCGCTCACGGCCAGCTACACCGACACCGGGCAGGCGTGCAGCACGATCGGCGATCTGAAGGTGAGCGCCGCTCCCAACCGCAGCGCGCCCGAGCCGCTGAACGGCAAGACCTTCCCCACCAGCGCCGGCGGCCAGCACATCTTCCTCGACGCGCCCCGCTCCGACTACGCTTCGGTGCAGTTCTGGCTCGATTCGCCGACAACGGCAGCGCCGCTGCACACCGAGACATTGGCGCCGTACGACTTCGCCGGCGGCGGCGTCGAGGTCGCCAACCCGTTCGATCTCGGGACGCTCAGCGCGGGGAGCCACACGATCACCGCCCGCGCCGCCGCCGTCGACGGCACGTCGGCCACCACGTCGGCCACCTTCACGGTGGGGTCGGCGCCGCCGCCGGATACGACGCCGCCGACGGCGCCGGGCGGGGTGGCGGTGTCGCAGGTGACCGCGACGGGGGCCACGGTGAGCTGGACCGCGTCGAGCGACGATCGCGGGCCGGTGGTGTACGACGTGCTGCTGGGTTCGACGGTGGCCCGCTCGGGCGTGACCACGACCTCGGCGGCGTTGACGGGGCTCTCGCCGAGCACGAGCTACGGCGTGACGGTCCGGGCCCGTGACGGGGCGGGCAACGCGGCGACCTCGTCGCCGGTGGTCACGTTCCAGACGCTGGCGGGGCCGCCCCCGCCGGCGGGCGGCGATCCGATCAACGTGTCCTCCAGCAGCACCCGCGGCGGGGCCGTCGCCCTGCAGGGGGCGACGCTGCCGGCCAGCGGGGCGCGGTACATCTTCCTGGCGCACAGCCAGTCCTACGTGCGGGTGATGTTCTACCTGGACGACCCGAACCGGACGGGGCCGGCGCTGCGCACCGAGGGGCTGGCGCCGTACGACTTCGCCGGCGGCGGCGTCGAGGCCGCCAACCCGTTCGATCTCGGGACGCTCGCCGCGGGGAGCCACACGATCACCGCCGCCGCGCTGCGAGCGGACGGGACCACCGCCGTCTCCCGCGCCACCTTCACGAAATGAGGCGCCTCGCGGGATCGCTCCTGCTGGTGAGCGCGCTGCTGCTCACCGGCTGCGGCCTCGGCCGCCTGTCCGGCGAGCCGGCGGATCGGCCGGCGGCGAGTCCGCCGCCGGCCGCGCCGCCGCCGGCCAGCCCGCCCCCGGCGGCGGCCTCGGTAGCCGACCCGCCGGCGGCCGAAGACCCGTACGGGTACTACGTGGGCATCGGCGTGGCGCCCGAGGTCGCCCGCTGTATGGCCGCCACGCTGGCCGGGCGGGGCGTCCTGTCCGTCGCCCAGATCGAACAGGCGCCGGACGCGGCGGGGATCAACGCAGACATCGACCGCTGCTTCGCCGAGGCCGGCTGAGGGCCCGGCCCGGCGCTCGACCGTCGCCCCGGCCGGCGGGGCGGCGGGGCGGCGGTTCAGCCCTCGAAGAACACCCGCTCGACCACCTGGCGGGCGCGCCGGGTGATCTGCCGGTAGGACTCGCGCAGGCTCGTCTCGGGCCGTTCGAGGAAGCCGAGCATGCGGGCGAGGTGCACCGCCTCGTTCGGCTTGGCCGGCAGGGAATCGGCCTTGGCCCCGAGGTGGAGGTAGCGCAGGTTGCGGGCCCGTTCGCAGAACCGGTAGGCGGCGTCGAGGCGTTCGGCGTCGGCCGTCGCCAGCAGGCCGGCGGCGGCGAGGGCGGTCAGCGCGGCGCGCGTGGAGGGGGTGCGCAGCGCCGGGTCGGCGTTCCCGTGGCGCAGCTGCAGGAGCTGCGCCGTCCACTCCACGTCGGCCAGCGAGCCCGGCCCGAGCTTCAGGTGGAACGCCGGGTCGTCGGGCGGACGGATGCGTTCCTGCTCGATCCTCACCTTCATGCGGCGGATCTCGCGCGCCTCGGCGTCGGTCAGCGCCGAGCCGTGCACCACCTCCCCGCGCCAGGCGTCGAACCGGGCGGCCAGCTCGGCGTCGCCCGCCGCGGGCCGCGCCCGCAGCAGCGCCTGACGCTCCCAGAGCATGCCCCGGCCGCTCTCGAAGTAGGAGCGCCAGCCGGCCACGCTGAGCACCAGCGCCCCCGAGCGGCCCTCCGGGCGGAGGCGGGCGTCCATCTCGAACACCCTTCCCTCGGCGGTCTGCTCGCCGAGGTCGCGCAGCACCGCCTCGGCCGTGCGCTCGGCGAGGACCGCGTCGTCGCCGTCGTGCACGAACACCACGTCGAGATCCGACGCGTAGCCGAGCTCGCCGCCGCCCAGCTTGCCCATCCCGATCACCGCGAACGGAAGACCCGGCGCCAGCGCGGCCAGCTCGGCCTCGAGGCACGCCTCGGCCAGCGCGGTGAGCTCGGGGCCAGGGCCGTCCGGGGTGAGACCGAGCAGGTCGCGTGACGCGATGCGCAGCTCCTCGCGGCGGGCGAAACGGCGCAGCCCCGCGCCCCGGTCGCTCGGCGAGCCGGCCCGCCACCCGGTCATCTCGAGCGCCTCCTCCACGAGCTGGGCGCGGGACTTGGGCTCGGCCAGCGCCGCCTCGTCGACCAGGTCGGCGATCGCCTCCGGTTGGCGGCGCAGGGCGCGGCCCACCACCTTGGACGAGCCGAGCAGCAGGCAGAGCCGTTCCCCGGCGAGGCGGGAGTCCCGCAGGGCGGCCACCACAGCGCCGGCGCGCACCGGGCCGTCGGCGACCGTGCGCAGCTGCAGCAGCCCGAGGTCGGGCCCCGGCGAGGCGGAGAGCCATTCGAGCAGCAGGGGGAACACCGCCCGGAACTGCTTGGCGGTGCGCGAGAACCCCATCGTCAGCTCGAGCACCGCGCCGCGCGCCGCCTCGAAGTCGCGGAAGCCGAACGCGGCGAGCTGCTCGTCGAGCGCGGCCGCGTCGAAGGCCTGGACACCGGCGAGACGGTCGAGCAGCGGACGGAAGAACAGCTGCTCGAACAGCGCCCGGACCGACGCCTGGTGGCGGCGGTGGCTGTCCTCGAACTGCTCGAGGGCGTCGGCGTCGGCCCGGTCGCGAAAGTCGAGCACCCGGGCCAGGCGGCGGCGCGCGTCGACCCCGTCGGGCAGCGTGTACACCTGCTGCTCGTCGCGCAGCTGCAGCCGGTGCTCCACGAGACGCAGGTAGCGGTAGGCGGTGGCGAGGTGCTCCGCGTCCTCGGCGTTCACGTAGCCGCCCCGGGCGAGCTGCTCGAGCGCTTCGAGCGTGCCCCCCGAGCGGATCGTGCGGTCGTGGCGGCCCTGGCTCAACTGCAGGAGCTGCACCGCGAACTCCACGTCCCGGATGCCCCCCGGGCCCCGCTTGATCTCCCTGGCCCGCCGCGCCTCGCTGCGGCTCTTCATGGCCCGGATCTCGCGCAACGCGTCCGGGTCGAGCGGGCCGTCCCACACGGTGGGCAGCACTGCGTCGAAGAACCGGTTGGCCAGCTCGCCGTCCCCGGCCACGAAGCGGGCCTTGATCAGCGCCTGGCGCTCCCAGTGCCCGGCCCAGGAGCGGTAGTAGTCGCCGTAGGCGGCAACGGTGCGCGAGAGCAGCCCGGCGCGGCCCTCGGGGCGCAGGTCGGCGTCGGTGCGAAAGACGATGCCCTCGGAGGTGGGCTCGCTCATGATCGAGAGGAGGCGCTTGGCGGCGGCCGCCGACTCCTCCTGGTCGCCCTCGTGCACGAACAGCACGTCGACGTCGGACGCGTAGTTCAGCTCGCGCCCGCCGAGCTTGCCCATGCCGATCACCGCCATCGGCCCGGGCGGCGCCGCCAGGCGCAGCGCCACGCCGAGGCAGGCGTCGGCCAGGGCGGAGAGCTCGCGACCCACCGCGGTCAGATCGGCCAGCCCCAGCAGGTCGCGCAGGGCGATGCGGGCCAGCTCGGCCCGCTTCCAGCGCCGCAGCCCCGCCGGGTCGAGCCCGAGCCCCGCCTCGGTGTACGCGTCGACCCCGCGTTCGGCCGCCAGCCCGGCGGGGTCGCGCAGGGGGGCCAGCAGGCTCGGGTCGCGGATCGCGCCCTCGGTGAGCGAGCGCGACGCATCAGCCAGCGCCACCGCGCCCCGGGCCAGCAGCTCCTCCTCGGCCAGCGCCTCCGCCAGCTCGGGGCGGCCCTCCACCAGCCGATCCATCGCCACCCTCGCCGCGGCCGGGTCGGCCGCGGCGGCCAACGCACGGTCGAGCGCGTTCAAAGCAGCGCCAACCAACGATCGAGCTCGTACTGGCTCACGTGGCCCGCGTACTCCTGCCATTCGCGGCGCTTGTTGGCCAGCACATACGCGAACACGTGCTCGCCGAGCGCCTCGGCAGCCAGCTCCGAGCCCTCCAACGCGTCGAGCGCCTCGTCGAGCGAGCCCGGCAGCGACTCGATGCCGAGGGCCCGGCGGTCGCGCTCCTCGAGCTCCCACAGGTTGTCCTGCGCCTCGTCGGGCAGGTCCAGGCCCCGCTCGATGCCGTCGAGGCCGGCCGCCACCAGCACCGACAGCGCCAGGTACGGGTTGCAGGCCGGGTCGGGCGCCCGGTACTCGATGCCGATGCGATCGAGGCGGCCGCGCGGCGCCGCCGGCACCCGCACCAGCGCCGAGCGGTTGTTGTGCGCCCAGCACACGTGGACGGGCGCCTCGTAGCCGGGCACCAGGCGTTTGTACGAGTTCACCCACGGGTTCGTGATCGCGGTGATCGCCCGGGCGTGGGCGAGCAGGCCGGCCATGAACCGCCGGCAGACCACCGACAGGCCGTCGGGCGCGTTGCGGTCGGCGAACGCGTTCACGTCGCCCTCGTAGAGCCAGAGGTGGGTGTGCATGCCAGAGCCGTTCACGCCGTTGAGCGGCTTGGGCATGAACGTGGCGTACACGCCCATCTGGTGGGCGACCTCCTTCACGATCGTGCGGAAGGTCATGATCGAGTCGGCCATCGTCAACGCCTCCGCCGGGCGCAGGTCGATCTCCTGCTGGCCGGGCGCGATCTCGTGATGGCTGTACTCCACGGCCACCCCCATCGCCTCGAGGGCGAGGATCGAGCGCTTCCGCAGCGCCGAGGTGGCCTCGGAGGTCACCTGGTCGAAGTACCCCATCTGATCGATCGGGCTCGGGTCGCTGGCCGACGCGAACGCGAAGAACTCCATCTCGGGCCCGGCGTGCAGCGTGAAGCCGTGGCGGCGGGCCCGCTCAAGGTTGCGCCGCAGCACCTGGCGAGGGTCGCCGGGGAACGGCTCGCCCGAGGGGAGGCAGATGTCGCAGAACATCCGGGCCACCGCGGCGTCCTCGCCCTGCCAGGCGAGCACCTCGAAGGTGGTCGGGTCGGGCACGGCCAGCATGTCGGCCTCCTGCACCCGGCTGTAACCCTGGATGACCGAGCCGTCGAAGCTCAAGCCCTCCGAGAGCGCGGCCTCCAGCTCGTCGACGGTGATGGCGAAGCTCTTGAGGAAGCCGGCCACGTCGGTGAACCACAACCGCACGAAGCGCACTCCCGCCTCGTCGACCGATCGGAGCACGGCGTCTCGGTTCCCCGTCATGAGCGCAGTCTGGCGCGAGACTGGCGGCATGGGAGAACGTCGTGGGTGATCTGGGCGAGCTTCTCGCGCTGCTGCACGACAGCGCCGGCCGCTGGGCCGCCCTGACCGGCGAGCTCGAGGAATGGACCGACCCGGCCGCGGTGCTGGCCGGCGCCCGTCGCCAGAGCGGCCGCGCCGGGATGGCCGGGCCGTCGACGCCGCCGGGAGCGCCGGGCCAGGCCGACCGTTCGCCCCGTGAGGGCGCGGCCCGGGTCTGGGCCGCCTCCGGGGGCCGCCTCCGAGTCGAGCGGGAGGCCGGCGGCGAGCGGCTGCTCGTCACCCGGGGCGAGCGCTGGTCGTCGCTCGGGCCCGGCAACCGGGTGCAGAGCAACGAGGGGGAGCGTCCCCACCTCCTCAACTGGCGTCGGGGACTGCTCGGCCTCATGCTCGAACCGATCCGCCTGGTGCTGCCGTTCGCGTTGACCCCGCGGGGCGAGAGCGAGGCGGCGGGGCGGCCGTGCCTGCGGGCCGAGGGCGTCGAACGCGCCGGCGCCGACAGCCTGGGCTCAGTCACGGTGGGCGCCGACCGAGTGCTGCTCGAGGTCGACGCCGAGACGGGGGTGGTGCTCGGCCTGGAGACCTTCCTGGAGGGCGAGCCGGCCCAGCGGATCCGGTTCACGAGCGTGACCTTCGACCCGTCGGTCGACGACTCCCGCTTCGAGTTCGAGGCGCCCGAAGGGGCCGAGACGGCGGCCGCCATCAACCCCTCCACCCCGCCCGAGGACGCGGCCCGGGCGGTGTCGTTCGCGCTGTACGCCCCGCCCCGGACGCGGGGGGAAGCGCCGCTCGCCGCCATCTTGATCGACGGGCGGGCCGGCCCTCCGGAGCGGGGGCCGCTCGTGATGCTGCACCCGTTGCTGCCCGCGCCTGGCGGCGGCTGGATGATCCACGAGTCCGCCGACGAGGCGCACATGCCCGCCGTGGAGCAGTGGGAGGCGGTCCCGCTGCCCCAGGGGGGCGGTCACCTGTGGCAGGCGCCGGAGGGCGAGGCTCACGTGCGGCTCACGCTCGGCCGCACCCACATCTGGATCCGCGGCGCGCCGGGCCGTGACGAGGCGCTGCGCCTCGCCGAGTCGCTCCGCCCCGTGCACGCCGGCGTGTAGGGCGAGCGGCCGGCGCCTGCAGGGCCCTGATCGGCGGCTCACACACCGCTCACATCTCGCGCCGATCCTCTGTCCTCGTAGGCAGTCCCCCGACACCCACGAGGTCTCCGATCCCCATGCGCAACTCCCTTCGCACCGCCCTCGTCGCCTCGGCCCTCTCGGTCGGCGTCCTCGGCGCCGCTGCTGTGGCCGCGCCGCAGCTCGTCGGCGCGCAAGGCGACCCCGCCGCCGCCTCCCAGCTCGACCCGAACGGCCGTCACGGCCGGCGCGGCCTGCTGGCCCAGGCCCTGAACGACCTGGTGGCCGAGGGCACGCTCACCGAGGCCCAGGCCACGGCCGTGCGCGAGTCGCTCCGCGAGCAGCGCAGCGAGCGCCGCGCCCGCGTGCAGGAGCGCCGTCAGGCGCTGCGGGCCGCCGCGGCGCAGACCATCGGCATCAGCGAGGAGGAGCTGCAGGCGGCCCTGCAGGGCGGGGCTTCCCTGGCCGAGGTGGCGGCTCAGCACGGCGTCGCCGCCGATGCGCTCGTGGCGTCGCTGCACGAGACGATCTCCACGCGTCTCGCTGAGCGGGTCGCCGCCGGCGAGATCGACTCGGCCCGCGCCGAGCAGATCGAGGGCCGCCTCGACGAGGTGCTCGGCCGGCTGGTGCAGCGCACGCGCCCGCGCTCGTAGGCGGTGCCGCTGATCCCGCCGCCGTCGGTTCACACCGGCCTGGTTACTGTGTGGCGATGCCCCGGCTGCGACTCGCGCTGTGCCAGCTCAACTCGGTGGTGGGCGACCTCGACGGCAACGTGGAGCGGGTCGCCGCTGCGCTCGAGCGGGCCGAGGCCGCCGACTGCGACCTCGCCGTGTTCCCCGAGCTGGCGCTGACCGGGTACCCGCCGGAGGACCTGCTCCTGAAGCCTGGCTTCGTGTCGGCCAACCGGGACGCGCTGGCCAAGCTGGCGGGGCGCACGAGGCGCTGCGCGGCGGTGGTCGGCTTCGTCGACGAGCGCCGCGACCTGCACAACGCCGCCGCCGTGTGCGCCAACGGCGCAGTGGCCGGCGTGGTGCACAAGCGGCGCCTGCCGAACTACGCCGTCTTCGACGAGGCCCGCTACTTCGCCCCCGGCCACGGCCCCCACCAGCTCTTCGAGGTGGCCGGGATCGCGGTCGGCGTGTCGATCTGCGAAGACGCCTGGAACCCGGTAGGGCCGATCTACGAGCTGGCCGCGGGGGGCGCCGACGTCGTCGTGAACCTCAACGCCTCCCCGTTCCACGCCGGCAAGCCGGTCGAGCGGGAGCGGATGATCGCCACCAGGGCGGCCGACGCCAGCTGCTCGGTGGTCTACGTGAACCTGGTCGGCGGCCAGGACGAGCTGATCTTTGACGGCGGGTCGTTCGTGGTCGACCGCCAGGGCGAGCTGGTGGCCCGCTGCCCGCAGTTCGTCGAGGACGTCCAGGTGGTCGAGCTCGACCTCCGGCCCGTGTACCGCAAGCGCCTGCTCGACCCGCGGGCCCGCCCCAGCGCGGCCGATCATGAACGCACGCTGGTGAGCGCGCCGGCCGAGCATCGCCTCCCGGCGCCGGCCGCGCCGCCGGCCCAACCCGAGCCGGAGACCGCGCAGGTGTACCGGGCCCTGACCCTCGGCGTGCGCGACTACGTGGGCAAGAACGGCTTCACCGACGTGGTGATCGGCCTGTCGGGCGGGGTCGACAGCTCGCTCGTGGCCGCCGTCGCCGTCGACGCCCTCGGCGCCGAGCACGTCCACGGCGTGCTCATGCCCTCGCGCTATTCCTCCGAGCACTCGGTGAGCGACGCCCTCGACCTCGCCGACCGGCTCGGCGTCGAGCGCCGCCGGATCGACATCGACGCCGCCCACCGCGCCTTCGAGGAGCTGCTCGCCCCGTCCTTCGCCGGCCGTGACCCCGATCTCACCGAGGAGAACGTGCAGTCCCGCATTCGCGGGGTGCTGCTGATGGCGCTGTCGAACAAGTTCGGCTGGCTGGTGCTGACCACCTCGAACAAGAGCGAGAGCGCGGTCGGCTACGCCACCCTGTACGGGGACACGGCCGGGGGCTACTCGGTGATCAAGGACGTGCCGAAGCTGCTCGTCTACGAGCTGTGCCGGTGGCGCAACGCGCAGCCCGGCGGGCCGGTCATCCCCGACTCGGTGCTCACGAAGGCCCCCTCGGCCGAGCTGCGCCCCGGCCAGACCGACGCGCAGTCGCTGCCCCCCTACGACGAGCTCGACCCGCTGCTCGAGGCCTACGTGGAGATGGACCGCTCGCTGGCCGAGCTGGAGGAGGCCGGCTTCGACCCCGAGCTGGTGCGGCGGGTCACGAGGCTCGTGGACCTCGCCGAGTACAAGCGCCGCCAGACCGCCCCCGGGGCGCGGGTCACGACCAAGGCCTTCGGCAAGGACCGGCGGCTCCCGATCACGAACCGGTTCCGTGGCTGAGGGGCCGCCCCGCCGCCTCGAGGAGCTGCGCGCCCGGCTTCAGGCGTACGCCGAGCTCGAGTCGGCGGTGTTCGAGGTGATGGGCGGCTTGGTCCGCGAGGCGCCCTCGGCCGAGGCGAAGCTGCTGGCGGCCTCGCAGTGCCGCCACCACGCCTGGCACGCCGAGCTGTGGTGCGCCCGTCTCGGCGAGCTGGGCGTGGCCGTGGCGCCGTGGGGAGCGCAGCTCGCCGGTCCACGGGCGCTGCGTGAGGCGCTGGAGGCGCAGGAGGATCCGCTCGGTCGGCTGGCCGCGTTGTACCGGGTGGTGCTGCCCCGCAAGCTGGTCGTGTACCGCAGCCACCTGGCGGGGGCCCGCGAGAGCGCCGATGCGCCCGAGGCCCGAGCCTTGCGCCTCGCCTGCCGAGACGAGCGCGACGGCTGGGAGGAGGGCGAGGCGCTGGTGCAGAGCCTGCTCACCTCGCCCGAGGCGTTGGCCCGCGCCGCTGCCGCCCAGGCCGCGATCGAGGCAGTGTGGGTCGCCGCCGGCCCGCTGGAGGGCGCCGCCATCCGCGAATGACGGCCAGGCGCGTGGGTACTCTTGACCAGCTCGGTATCGTAGGATGCACAACCCGCACAGGCTCTCTGCTCAACGGGTCCAACCGCAGAACGGTCCAGCGCCCCGGGAAGCTCGCCGGGGCCTCGTCGCTTCACGGGTGGAGATGATGAGCGTGCGCCAGTCGCGGGGCGCCACGCTAGGCCGAACTGGTTAGAGAGGGTGCACCTTGCCGAAGGAGCGCGTCGAGCGGGATGAGGAAGACCTCGTCCGGCTTTACCTCACCGACATTGGGCAGTATCCACTGCTCACCAAGGACGACGAGGTGCGCCTGGCGCAGGCCATTGAGGCCGGAAACGAAGCTCGAGGAGCGCTGGAGGAGGCCGGGCCCGAGCTCACGCCGGCCAAGAAGCGCGATCTCCGGCGGCTGATGCGGTCCGGCGAGGAGGCGGAGCGCACGTTCGTGCAGTCCAACCTCCGCCTCGTCGTGTCGATCGCCAAGAAGTACCAGGCGTCGGGGCTGCCCCTGCTCGACCTGATCCAGGAGGGCAACCTCGGCCTGATGCACGCGGTCGAGAAGTTCGACTGGCGCAAGGGCTTCAAGTTCTCCACCTACGCCACCTGGTGGATCCGTCAGGCGATCACCCGCGGCATCGCCAACACCGGCCGCACGATCCGCCTGCCCGTCCACGCCGGCGACACGCTGGCGCGGCTCCAGAAGGCTCGCGCCCGACTCGAGCTCAAGCTCGGCCGCCCGGCCACGCTGGCCGAGCTCTCCACCGAGGTGGAGATGCCCGAGGAGAAGGTCACCGAGGCGCTGCGCTTCGCCGCCGAGCCCCTGTCGCTCTCGGAGCCGCTGCGCGAGGACGGCGACGCCGAGCTGGGCGACGTGGTGGAGGACCGCTCGGCCGAGTCTCCCTTCGAGGTGGCCGCCACCGCGCTGCTGCCCGAGGAGATCAGCCGGCTGCTCGCCCCGCTCGACGAGCGGGAGCGGGAGATCCTGAAGCTGCGCTTCGGGCTCGACCGCGGCGAGCCCCGCACCCTCGAAGAGGTGGGGGAGCACTTCAACCTCACCCGGGAGCGCATCCGCCAGATCGAGGCGCGGGCCATGTCCAAGCTGCGCCATCCCTCCTCCGATACCGGCGCACGGGACCTGCTCGCCGTCTAGCGCTTCACTGCTCGCGGGAACTCTGCGCGGGGCCCGGCCCAGTGGGCCGGGCCCTGTCGCGTACGGCGCCCGGCGTTCCGACCCGGCGACCGGCGTCGGCGGGCAGCATGAGCAGCGCAACGCAGGCGAGCGGACCGGCGAGCGCCACGATCAGCCACGCGAGCCGGAACGAGGAGAGCCTCGCCCCTTCGCCCACCACCGACACGAGCGCGGCCACGCCGAGGGTGGCGCCGAGTTGGCGGCCGACGTTGTTCACCCCGCCCGCCACCGCGAACTGCGCCGGGGGCACGTCGGTCACCGCGGCCGCGCTCACCAGCGGGAACGTCATGGCGATCCCCACCGCCACGATCACCGCGGCTGGGAACCAGGCCGTCCAGAAATGAGGCGACTCCCGCACGAAGATCAGGTAGCACGACACGCCGGCCGCCCACACGAGGGAGCCGGGCACGGCCACCGCCCGCACCCCGTAGCGGGACCCGAGCCGGCCCATGGTGGGCGCCAGCAGCGCCACCACCACCGGTGAGGGCAGCGTGGCCAGGCCGGCGCGGAAGATCGAGTAGCGCCAGCCGCCGGTGAGCCAGAGCACATTCACGAGCAGCGTGGCCGACAGCGCGCTGCTCTGGATGGCGGTGGCGGTGTTGGCCGCGGTGAACGAGCGGATCGAGAACAGCGACACGGGCAGCGCCGGGGCGGGGTGGCGCAGCGAGCGGCGCACCAGCACGGCGGTGAGCGCGGCCGCCGCGGCCAACGACGCGCCGACGCCGCCAGAGGCCCAGCCCCACGGCCGCATTTGCACGATGCCGAAGCTGAGCAGCGCCATCGCCGCCGCGAGGAGCACGGCGCCGGTCAGGTCGGGCAGCGGCGAATCCGGGTCGACCTCGGTGTCGGGCAGGGCGCCCCGGCCGACGAGGAACGACACCGCGCTGAAGACCGGCAGCGGCAGGAAGGCCCAGCGCCAGCCGCCGGCGTCGACGATGAAGGCGCCGAGCGAGGGCCCCGCGGCCACGCCGAGCGCAGTCATCGAGCCCCACCGGGCCACGGTGGCGGTGCGTTCCGCCGGCGGGGTCGAGGCCAGCAGGAGCCCGAGCGACGCCGGCGTCACGAGGGCGGCGCCCAACCCCTGCGCGATGCGGGCCACCATCATCACCGGCAGCGTCGGCGCCGCGCCGACCGCGATCGAGGCGCCGCCGAACACGAGCAGGCCCACCGTGAACAGCTCGCGCCGGCCGAAGCGGTCGGCGAGACGGCCGGCCGGGATCAGCAGCGCGGCGAACGTGATCGTGTAGGAGTTCAGCACCCAGGTGAGCGCCCCCCGGCTGGCCCCCGAGAACGTGTGCTCGAGGTCGGGGAACGCCACGTTCATCGTCGACACGTTGGCGGTCACGAGGAAGGCGCCCATGGCCGAGGCCACGAAGACGCGCGTGGCGCGGCTCATCGCCTCATCATGGGCGAGCGGCGGGGGTCGGCGCCCAAGCCCAGGCGCCCGCCCCCTCGCCGATCGCGTGGCGCCGCGCCGGTCAGCGCTCGAGGATTCGGAGCACGGCGTCGGCGGCGAACACACGCCCGTAGGCGCCGCCCGTCGTCTCCCGCAGCAGACCGAGCTGCTCGAGCCGAGCCACGGCGTTGTTCGCCGTGGGGTAGCTCACGCCGTAGTGATGCTGCACCCAGGTGGGCGTGACGATCGGTCGGGCGATGAGCCCTTCTGCCACGTCGAGGGCGATCCCGCGGATGTTCTCCGTGCGGCACAGTTCCTTCGCCCGATCCCGAACGGCGACCAGCTCGTTGATCGTGCGGGTGCTGTCGTCGGCTCGATCGCGCAAAGCGGCGGCGAAGAAAGCCGCCCAGCGGTCCCAGTCGCCAGTCTCGCTCACGTGCTGCAGCCCGTCCTGATAATCGCGGCGGCGAGCCTCGAACCACGGCGAGACGGTCAGCAGCGGCTCCCGCAGCGCTCCGGCGAGCATCAAATGCAGCACGATGGCGAGCCGCCCGATTCGCCCGTTGCCATCGTTGAACACGTGCAGCGTCTCGAACTGGTAGTGCGCCAATGCGGCGGCTACGACAGGTGGGAGAGCAGGGTGTGGCCTGTTCACCCAGTCCACCCAGGCCCGTAGCCCGGCCACGAGATCGTGGCCGGGCGGCGGCGGAACGAACCGGGCGTCCCGAACTCGGCTCGCCGCTGAGCCGATCACGACCTGATGGCTGCGAACCTTGCCGGCCTCGCGTCCATCGCTGGCAGTGCCAGCGACGAGCAGCTGGTGCAGCTCCATCAGCAACTGCAACGTGAGGGGCCGGTCAGGGACTGCTTCGTACGCATGCTCAGCCGCCCGCACGTAGTTCAACACTTCGCGCAATTCGGGCGACCGTTGCGCTGCGTCGTCGGGATCGACGGCGAGAACGTCGGTGAGGGGAGCGTACGTGCCTTCGAGGGCACTGGTGCTCTGCGCCTCCCGCCGCAGCGTCGGCCGCCGGAGCAGGCTGGGGTTGGGAATCTGCCGGCCGGCTTGGTCGAGGCGCCCGATCGACAGCATCGCCTCCGCAACCAGCGCCCAGGTGCGAGCGCTCAGCTCAACCTCCTCTGGCAGCGGGTGCGGAACGAACGCCCAGTGCTCGTAGTGCTCGTTGAAGCGCGCATCGATGCCGTTGATCGGCACGAGCGTGCCGACCGGGCTCGCAGCGAACCGCTCTACCAGCACATATGAAGCCTAGCGATGCTGCACGTGCATTTCGGCGTGGAGAATGTAAGCGCCCCTCACAAGCGACGGCCGGATTGAACGCCGTTGTCGAGCCGCCTTTGAATGACATGGATGGAATTCAAAGGCGGCGCGCTCGGCTCCTCTCAGGCCGTCAGTGCCGTGACTGGAGCGCCCTGCCCCGCAGCGGCGCCCCCAGCAGCGGGGCGGCCAGGCAGAGGTTGAAGGCGCCGGCGGCGATCGGCACGAGCCCGACCACGGCGACCACCCAGCCGGCGACACCGCCGATGAGAAGCCCGAGCACCACGATGGCGACGCCGGCGACGATGCGAGCCAGTCGGCCAGCCGGCGTGCTCATGAACTGTGCGAATCTCATGACGGTCCTTGGGTTGCTCGAGAAGCTGTCATCAGTACGAACAACCGAAACCGCTCTTCCTACGCGGGGCCTCCGACCCTTTCGGGCAGGTCGTTGGTCGGTTGGTCCCGCGTCGGAGCCCACGATCGAAACCCTGGCCGACAGGCGCACCACGTCGACCAGGGTTCGATTCCCAGCGGAGGTGGACGGGAATCGAACCCGCCGGACGGGGATCACCCGTCCCACCCGCTTTGAAGGCGGGGGAGCCCACCAGGCGCCCAGACACCTCCGCCCCGGAACTTATCGCAGCCCGACCGAGCCCGGCGTCGCCGAGGTGATCCGGCGCCGATGCCCGCGGTCGCGGGGAGGGGCGCGTATGCTCGACGACATGAAGAAGCTCCTCGTGCTCCTCGTGGTGTTGGCGTTGACGGCCATCGCGGCGAAGAAGGTCCGCAGCGCCTGAGCCGGGGGAGGGCGGTCTGGCGCCGCCCTCTTGATCCCTCAGCACGTTCCGTGTAACCTCATACCGCTTCCCCTTCCTGCTGCGGCGCGTCGCGCCGGTTCTCACGCGGAGGGAAGCTGTGCTCATCGCCTGCTGGTCGGTCAAGGGCGGGTCTGGCGTGTCGGTCGTGGCCGCCGCCCTGGCTGTGTCGCTCGCTCGGTCCTCGCCGCCCGGCGCGCTGCTGGTCGACCTCGGCGGCGATTCCGCCGCCCTGCTGGGGCTGCGGACGCCGCCCGGGCCGGGGGTGGCCGAGTGGCTCGCCGCCGGGGCGGACGTGCCGGCCGACGCCCTCGATCGTCTCGGCGTAGCGGCGTCTCCGTCGCTCACGCTGCTGCCGCGTGGTGAAGCCCCGCTCACCAGCGCCGCCCGGGCCGATGTCCTGGCCGAGCTGCTGGCCGGCCAGCGTCGCCCGGTGGTGGTTGACTGCGGCGCGGTGCTCGGCGCCGACAGCGGGGCGCCGGGCGAGGTGGCGGCGGCGCTGGCCCGCGCCGCCGTGCAGTCGCTCCTCGTCATCCGCCCCTGTTACCTGGCGCTGCGTCGAGCCGCGGCCCTGCCCCTCCAGCCGGCCGGCGTGGTGCTGGTCTCGGAGGCCCAGCGGGCCATCACCGCACGGGACGTCGCCGCGGTGGTGGGCGCACCGGTCGTCGCCGAGGTGCCCGTGCGTCCCGAGGTGGCGAGGGCGGTCGACGCCGGCCTGCTGGCCGAGCGGCTTCCCCGCCCGCTCGAGCGGGCGCTGCGCCGTGCCGCGTGAGGCCGCCCTGGATCGGCTCGCCGCCGCCGTGCACGCCGAGCTGGCCGCCGGCCTCCGCGAGGGCGAGGCCGAGATCGACTCGGCTGCGGCGCGCGCCGCGGTCCGTCGTGCGGCCCCGCTGCTGGCCGCCGCGTCGGCCGAGCGGGTCGTGGAGCTCGTGGTGGGGCGGGCCGGGGTGGTGGCGCCGTTCGCAGAGCTGTGGGTCGATCCCGAGGTGAGCGAGATCATGGTCAACCCCGACGGCGCGGTGTGGGCCGAGCGGCGCGGCCGGCTCGAACGCAGCGCGGAGGCGTTGTCGGCGGCCGCGGTCCACGCGCTGATCGAGGCCACGGTCGGTCCGCTCGGCCTGCGGGTCGATCGGGCGTCGCCCCTGGCCGACGCCCGCCTGGCGGACGGCTCCCGGGTCAACATCGTGCTCCCCCCGCTCGCGCTCGGCGGCCCGTGCGTGACCATCCGCCGGTTCATCCGGCCCGCGGCCACGCTCGAGGACTTGTGCGGGAAGGCGGTCGCCGAGCTGCTGGGCGGCGCCGTCGCCGAACGGGCGAATCTGGTGGTCAGCGGCGGCACCGGCGCCGGCAAGACCACGCTGCTCAACGCGCTTGCGGGCGCCGTGCCGGCCGACGAGCGCATCGTCACGGTCGAGGAGACGGCCGAGCTCGCCCTGCGCCATCCGCACGTCGTCGGGCTCGAAGCGCGGCCCGCCAACGCCGAGGGCGCCGGTGAGGTGACGATCCGCCAGCTCGTCCGGAACGCGTTGCGCATGCGGCCGACCCGGATCGTGGTCGGGGAGGCTCGCGGCGCCGAGGTGGTCGACATGCTGGCGGCGATGAACACCGGGCACGCCGGCTCGCTGTCCA
Organism: Acidimicrobiales bacterium; assembly: GCA_046153015.1. Lineage (GTDB taxonomy): Bacteria > Actinomycetota > Acidimicrobiia > Acidimicrobiales > CAIXPF01 > JBJXGF01. The sequence goes on from JBJXGF010000040.1 coordinate 19,588, forward strand.
CCTGTCACGCCAACTCGCCCCGGGACGCGCTGCGCCGCCTGGAGCTCATGGCCCTCATGGCCGGCGAGCTGCCGCCGGCGGTCGTGCGCGAGCTGGTGGCGGCGTCGGTCGACGTGGTGGTGCACCTCGCCCGGCGCGGCGACGGCGAGCGGGTCGTCGCCCGCGTCTGCGAACGCGTGGAGGGCGACCCGGGCGGGCTCGGGCTGCGGCCGCTGGTCGAGGAGGGGCGGGTGGTCGCGGCGCCGACCGCCCGCTGGCGCCCATGAGCGCCGGCGTCGTCGCCGGAGTGTGCG
>JBJXGF010000134.1:0-8186 GCA_046153015.1 Acidimicrobiales bacterium
CCGTGGGCCCGCGCCGGCGGCGCGCCGGCGGCGGCGAGCAGCGCCTCGAAGAACCGGGTCAGCTCGGCGAACACCGCCTGCACCGCCTCGGGACGGTCCCGGCGAACCGCGGCGGTGAAGTACTCGAACCACAACAGCGGCATGCGCCGGTAGCGCTCGAAGGGCCGGAGGTAGGCCCGCATCACCGCCCAGAACGCGTCGTGCGGGTCGCGGTGCGCGGCCTGCACGGTGCGGAGCCGGTCCAGGTAGTCGACCGTGAGACGCTGCACGGCGAGGTCGATGATCTCGCCGGTGTCGTCGAAGTAGTAGTGCAGCGCGCTCTTGGTGAGCGGGCTGGCCGAGGCGATGGCCCGGGCGGTGCAGGCGGCCACCCCGTGGGTGGCCAGCACGTCGGCGGCGGCGGTGACCAACAGCTCGCGCTTGGCGCTCTGGTTTGCGCTCGTCCCGGGGCTCTGGGCGAAGGGGCGCTGGCCCGCTGCGGGTTGGGCCGGCGCCGGTTGGACTCGGGGCGCCTCGCCCGACATCGCCGCGGCGACGTCTTCAGCGCTGGGCGCTCGCACGGCCCGATCGTACCGGCCCTTGTCGGCTTGGGACAACTGTCCTATTCTCCGTGGAGGCGATCTCAGCCGGCTGGTCTCTGGGGGAAGGGCGGTGGCAGGGTTCTGTCCCGCCCACCGCGGCGGGACGAACCCAGCCACCAGGACCGAGCGGGTAGAGCTGGGTCGGCGAGCCAGCCGGGCGCCGGCCGCGGTGTGCTGGGCGCGATGTGCTAGGCATGGTCGCGAAATCGGACGCCTCGTGGGGGAGGGCCAATGGCGATCGAGTTCGGCATGTCGATGAACAGCATCGACGACGCCGCCGGCAACGCCCGTCGGCTCGAGCAGCTCGGCTACGACTTCGCCGGCTGCGGGGAGCACGTGAGCTTTCACGTGCCCACCTCGAACACGTTCATCTCGCTGGGGGTCGCCGCGGGGGCCACGGAGCGGATCAAGCTGATCTCCGCGATCGTGCTGTTGCCGCTGTACCCGGCCGCGCTGGCGGCCAAGCTGGCGGCCACGCTCGATGTCGCCTCGGGCGGCCGCTTCCACATGGGCATCGGCGTGGGCGGCGAGATGCCCCGCGAGTTCGAGGCGTGCGGCGTGCCGGTCAACGAGCGGGGCGCCCGCACCAACGAGGCGCTGGCGCTGATCAAGCGGCTCTGGAGCGAGGACAAGGTCAGCTTCTCAGGCCGGTTCAACACGCTGAACGACGTGTCGATCGACCCGAAGCCGATCCAGCAGCCGCTGCCGATCTGGGTGTCGGGCCGCAAGGACGCGGCCATCAGGCGGGCGGCGCGCTACGCCGAGGGCTGGATGCCCTACATGTACACGCCCGAGATGCTGTCCTCCTCGATCGAGAAGATCCGCGTCTGGGCCGCCGAGGCCGGGCGGCCGGCGAACGCGGTCAAGCCCTCGATCTTCGCGTTCGCCACCTGCCACGAGGACTCCGACCGCGCCTACGAGATGGCGGTGGCCCGCCTGGGCAAGCAGTACGCGCAGGACTTCTCCCAGATCGCGGCGAAGTACGTGATCGTGGGCAGCCCCGAGCAGTGCCGCGCCCGCGTGCAGGAGTACCTCGACGCCGGCGCCGAGACCGTGTTCCTCTCCTCTGCCTGCCCCGGCGACTACATCACGGCCAACGAGGAGATCCTGGCCAAAGAGGTGGTCGCCGCCTTCCGCTGAGCTGCGGGAGCGCGCCTCACTCGGCGCTGCTGCGCCTCACGAAGTCCGCCATGCCGGGAACGGTGTAGGCGAGCATCCCGTGCTCTGGTGCGAAGACGATCCCCTTGGCGATGAGGCTCGCCCGGGCCGGGCCGATCGATCTGGAGCTCGACTTGCCGAGGCGTTCGGTGACCTCCGCGATGCGCGACGGCCGCCCGTCGTCGGGCGCCATGGCCGCCAGGAGCTCGCGCTCGGCCTTGGTCGCCCGTTCCCATCTCGACGAGTAGAAGCCGAGGTCGAGCTGCTGCTGGCCCTCGGCCACACCGATCGTCGCGTCTTCCAGGGTGATCGCGTCGGGCCCCGCCGCCGCGTCCCACACGGTCTTGCCGAACTGCTGCAGGAAGTACGGGTAGCCGCGTGACTCGTCGAGGACGAACTGGGCGGCGTCGCGCTCCCATCGCACGTGCTGCGCGGCCGCCGGCCCGGCGAGGGCGAGCAGGGCGTCGGTCTCCGCCAGCCGGTCGACGAGCCGGTAGTCGAAGAGGCGCTCGGCGTAGGACTCGGCTTCGGCGAGCCGGGTCGGCAGGTTCGGCAATCCCCCTCCGACGACGAACCAGGGCAGCGCCGACTGGCCGGCCCGGTGGCAGGACCGGCACACCGCCGACATCTGCTCGGTGGTCAGGTCCTGCATCTCGTCGATGAGGACGGCGACGCCGATCCCCTCCTCCTTCGCCGCGGCGCCGACGGTTTCGGCGAGGTCGACCAGGTCGAACTGGATGCGTCCACTGTCCGCCCGTCCCGGCAGACGCTCGAAGCCGAGGGACACGCCCGTGGCGCCGACCGCGGCCTGGAACGAGGTGATGGAGCCGAGCGCCTCCCTGACCTTCTCCGAGGCGCGCGCCAGCCAGCTCCGCTGGCGTCGCGCCGCGTTCGCCAGCTCGACCGCCAGCGCCGCGCCGAAGTGACCCGGCTGGGTGTGCTCCGCCTCGACCTGCACGACGAGCCATCGCTTCTCCATGGCGCGTCCGGCCAGCTCGGCCAGGAGCACGGTCTTGCCCACGCCGCGCAGCCCGCTGAACACGATGCTTCTCGAGACGAGGCCAGCACGAGCCCGGTCGGCCAGGATCTCGAACGCCTCGATGTCCTCGTCGCGGCCGGCGAGCGCCGCGGGGCGCAGGCCCGCCCCCGGGTTGTACGGGTTCCGCCTCGGGTCCACGCACCAAACCTAGCGAAACCTAGGGCGTACTAGCGAAAACACTAGTCACATGATGCCGCGGTCGTGCTCGAGGCCGAGCAGGAACCGGCCGACGTTCTCGTAGTGGAATGGGCGGGCGAAGAGTTGCTGGCTCATCACGTGCAGGTCCTGGAAGCTGCGCTGCAACGGCGACGACGCGAAGATCCCCGTCGTCCCGGCCACGCGGTAGAGCCGCTCGGCGACCGAGAGCGCCGTGTCCATGATGGCGGTGACGGCGAGGCGGGCCTCGGCCCGCTCGGCCACGGTGACCCCGGCCTCGCCGGCCGCGGCGGCGGTGAGCAGGTCGACGACCCACTGGAGGTAGGCCGACGCCGCCCGCAGGTCGGCGTGGGAGCGGGCGAGGGCGGACTGCGTCGTGCCTTGTTCCCGTAGGGCGGAACGGGTCTGCGCTGCGGTCTTCGCCCGGGCCAGCGCCTCGAAGGCTCGGTACACCGCCTCGGCGCCGCCCAGGGCGAGGCCGGCGAACTGCACGTGGGCGAAGGTGATGGCCGGGATGCGAAAGGCGTCGGGCCCCGCGGCGGCCATCGCCCACATCGGCACGGCCCGCCGGTCGGGAACGAAGGCGCCCTCGGTCGAATAGGTCTGCGACCCGGTGCCTCGCATCCCGGCGACGTCCCAGGTGTCGACGATCGTCACCGACTCGCGAGGGACCAGGCAGGACATCAGGGCGAACAGGCCGTTGCGGGTGGTGAGCCGCTCGCCGCGGTCGTAGACCACCGCCCGGGCGTCGAACCACGCCGAGTGGAGGCACCCGCTGGCGAAGTTCCAGCGGCCCGACACCACGTAGCCGCCCTCGACCACGTCGGCCCGGCCCTCGCCCTCGGGGAACCCGGCGGCGACGACCGAGTCGGGCTGTGGGTACACCTCCGCGGCGGTCTCCGGGTCGAGCCGCGGCCCGAAGTTGTAGATGGTGGCGTTGGCCTGGACGAACAGCCACCCGGTGCTCATGTCGGCCCGGCCCAAGATCCGGGCGATCTCGGCGGCGTCGCGCAGCCCGCACTCGTCGCCGCCGAGCGCCTTCGGGCCGCAGGTGCGGAACAGGTTGGCCTCGACCATGGCCTGGTGGGCGGCGGGCGTGAGCCGGCCCCCGCGGTGGATCGCTTCGCTCTCGGCGGCGATGACCTCGGCCACCGCGGCCGCCCGCCCGGTCGGCCCGGCCTGCGCGGCCGCCGTCGGTGCTGTCCCCATCGGACTCATGCGCCCGCAGCGTACGCGCCGCCCGCCCCGCCCGGCTGAGCGAAGCGAAGCCGGACGGCCGGGGAGCGCCAGCGAGCCGGGCGTGGATGGGGTCTGGGGGCGCAGCCCCCAGGACGAACGCGGCGGGCGACTGCGCTCAGGGGCGCGGGCGGCGAGGTTTTTCGCACGGCGCGGCCAGGTGCGAGGATGGCGGCCTGTACGCCACGGCGCGGTGCCCCGGGAAAAGAAGGAGATCGTCGTGACCGACCAGGCCGTTCTCGAGTCGACCGAGCAGGGGAGCGAGGGCGCAGCGCCCGAGTTCGAGGTGGTGGTGATCGGCTCCGGAGTGTCGGGCATCTACCAGATCAAGCGGTTGGCCGATCTCGGGGTGAACGCGGTCGTCCTGTCGTCCGACGCCGGGCTCGGCGGCACCTGGTACAACAACCGGTACCCGGGCTCCCGCTTCGATTCGGAGAGCTACACGTACGGCTACTCCTTCTCGAAGGAGGTGCTCGACGAGTGGCACTGGAAGGAGCGGTTCTCCGCCCAGCCGGAGAACCTGCGGTACCTGAACTACATCGCCGACAAGTTCGACCTGCGCCGGTTCATGCGGTTCAACCACACGGTCGAGTCGATGACCTTCGACGAGGCCGGGAACTTGTGGCGCATCCGCGTCAAGAAGAACGGCGAGGACAGCGAGGAGATCACCACCCGCTTCGTGATCGCCGCGCTCGGGCTGCTGTCGGTGCCGACGCTGCCTCGGTACCCGGGCATGGACTCGTTCCGGGGTCCGTCGTTCCACACCTTCGCCTGGCCGCACGAGCCGATCGATCTCGCCGGCAAGCGCGTGGGGGTGATCGGCACCGGCGCCACCGGAATCCAGGTCATCGCCGACATCGCCGACCAGGTGGGCCACCTCACGGTCTTCCAGCGTCGTCCGAACTGGAGCGCCCCCCTGGCCAACAGCGAGATCTCCGACGAGGAGATGGCCGAGATCCGCGCCCGTTACGAGCAGATCTTCTCCACCTGCGCCCGCACGCCCGGCGGCTTCGAGCACGAACCCGACCGGAGGGGCTTCTACAACCTCACCAAGGAAGAGCGCATTGCGTTCTGGGACAGCCTCTACGGCACGCCGGGTTTCGCCGTCTGGCTGCGGAACTTCGTGGAGATCTTCGTCGACGAGGAGGCGAACGCCGAGTTCTCGGAGTACATCGCCAACCGCATCCGCGAACGGGTGAAGAACCCGGAGGTGGCCGAGAAGCTGATCCCGAAGGACCACGGGTTCGGCGTGCAGCGGGTGCCGATGGAGACCCGCTACTTCGAGGTGTACAACCGCGACAACGTCGACCTGGTCGACATCGCCGAGACCCCGATCGAGGAGATCACCCCGACCGGCGTGCGGACCAGCGCCGGCGAGATCGAGCTCGACGTGATCGTGTACGCCACCGGCTTCGACGCCATCACCGGCGCGTTCGACCGGATCGACATCACCGGCGTGGGCGGCCAGAAGCTGCGGGACAAGTGGCAGGACGGGCCGTCCACCTACCTCGGGGCGTTGATCCACGGCTTCCCGAACCTGGCGATGATCGCCGGCCCGCAGAGCGCGTCGGCGTCGGTGAACTTCCCGCGCAGCATCGAGACGGCGGTCGACTGGGTCACCGAGTTCTACGAGTTCGTGCGGGCCCACGGCCACCAGCGCTTCGAGGCGACCGCCGACGCCGAAGCCCAGTGGACCGAGCACGTCCGCCAGATGTACAGCTCGATGCTCATGCGCAACGCCAAGAGCTGGTTCACCGGCTACAACTCGAATGTGGAGGGCCACGAGCACGGCAAGGTCCGCTATTTCGTCTACAACGGCGGCCAGCCGAAGTTCAACAACCGCCTCCGGGACGTCGCCGCCAACGGGTACGAAGGCGTGACGTTCGCCTGATTCGCTATCGCCAGGCGAAGACGGGCTGCTCGAGATGGTCGACCCGCTCGAGCAGCCCTTCCAGGGCGACCCGACGGAACTGGTAGAGCACCGCGCCGGTCGGTGCGTGGATCAAGTCCTTGCCGATGGGCAGCTGCACGACCGGCCGGTCGCTCTCGGGGATGCGCACGAAACGGGGCGAGTCCGGCCGGCACAGCTCGGACAGGGCGATGCGATGGAGGCTGTGCACCTCCTTGGGGTCCGGCGCCAGCTCGGGGTCGGCGCCGCCCCAGAACACGAACGGGCTGATGACGTAGCCGGAGCGGGTCGGGTAGTCGTCGAGACGGCCGAGGAGATCGGCCTCGCCCAGCAGGAGGCCCAACTCCTCGGCCAGCTCACGCAACGCCGCGGCCAGCTCCGTCTCGCCCCCGTCGACCCGCCCGCCGGGGATGGCCCACTGCCCCGCGTGGGCGTTGAGACGCGCCGCCCGCCGGGTGAGCAGCACGGCCGGCCCGCCGGCGGTGCCGGCGACCGAGCCGTCGATGTCGTCGCCGGGGCCGATGCCGGGGATGCCGCCCACGCGGTCGGGGTCGGGCAGGCTGGCAGCGGGGTCCTCGCCGTGGAGAACGGCGTCGCTGTCGACCACCACCACCGCCACCGCCGCTCGCCTCCGGCCCTCCAGCGCCGCCGTCTGCAGCGGATGGGCAGCCAGGTTGGCGCGCAGGCGGGCCCGCAGCCCGTCGTCGTAGGTGAAGGCCTCCACGGGCGCCGACCCTACCGCGGCGCGGCCTTCACCGACTCCGGAGGTAGGCCCGCCAGCCGCCGAGGTCGGTGATGTCGACGGCGCCGGCCAGCGCATCGGGCGTGCACACGAAGCCGGGCGCCGTACGCCCGTCGGCCAGCTCCACCTGGCCGATGGCGAGCGGCGGCGGAACCGCGGCCACGAAGGCGGCGAACGCCGCCGGAGACAGGCGCCACTCCTCCACCTCGACGCCCCCGCCCCGCTCGCCTTCGCCCGTGCGCACCAGCCCGGGCTTGGGCGGGTCGGTGGCCAGGGCGAAGAGCCGGTAGCGGGCGGCGGTTCGGGTGCAGCTGCCCAGACGGGCGCCGAGCTCGACGAGCTGGTGGTTGGGGGCTGGCCCCGCAGGTGGGCGCCGGCGACCACGAGCGACACGGCCTCGTCGTCGCGGTCGCCGGAGGCGAGGAAGCGGCGGCCGGCGCGGGCGACGAGGCCGTCGGCGAAGGCCGGTCCATAGAACGTGACGCCGAAGGGGAGGCCGTCGGCGCGCCGTGGCGCCGGCGCCGCGTACGCGCAGAGGTCGAGCGGGTTGGCGAAGGTGGTGTAGCGGCCGAGGACGGTGTTGGTGGCGAGCGGTTCGGCCAGCACCTCCTCGATGGTGAAAATGGTGGGGGTGGTGGGGGTCACCAGCACGTCGGCCTGGGTCCACACCGTTTCCGCCATGCGGCGCAGCTCGGCCAGGCGGACGAGGTCGGCGGCCAGCCGGTGGGCGGGCAGGGCGGCGGCGCCGGCGATGATGGCGCCGACGGTGGGGTCGACCGCGTCCCGATGGGCGGCGACGAACTCGCCGACCGCGGCGAAGCGCTCGGCCACCAGCGCGCCGCCGTAGAGCAGGTCGCCGGCGGCGAAGAACGGGCCGAGGTCCACCTCGATCACCTCGGCCTGCTGGTGGAGACGGTCACGCGCCGCCGCCCAGCTCCGGGCCTGGAACAGGTCGCCGCCGAAGTCCAGCTGGTCGGCGCGGGGCACGGCGATGCGCCGGACGGGACCGTCCAGCGGTTCGGCGCAGGGGCGGGCGAACGGGTCGTCCGGGTCGTACCAGACGAGCCGGTCGAACGCCGCCGACGCCAGCTCGGCATCGGACGCGAACAGCGAGACGCAATCGAGCGACCGGCAGGCGGGAACGACGCCGCGTGCGCTCACGATCCCGCGGGTGGGCTTGAGGCCGATCACGCCGTTGAACGCCGCCGGCACCCGGCCCGAGCCGGCGGTGTCGGTGCCCAACGCCACATCGGCGAGCCCGAGGGCGACCGCCACCGCCGACCCGGACGACGAGCCGCCCGAGATGAAGGCCGGATCGATGGCGTTGGCGCACACGCCATAGGGCGAGCGTGTGCCGACCAGCCC
>JBJXGF010000143.1:0-12224 GCA_046153015.1 Acidimicrobiales bacterium
CTGGAAGCCTGGCTGGGTCGAGACGCCACGAGACGAGTGGCGACAGCGCCAGCGAGAGCTCCTCGCTGGCGACCGATGGATCGCCGACGGCAACTACGGCGGCGCGTTCGACGAACGCTTCGCGCGCTCCGACACGGTGATCATCCTGGCCCGGGGCCGGCTGGCATGTCTTGCGTCGGCGCTCTGGCGCACGGCGAGGAACCACGGCAAGGCGATTCAGGCAGCCGACACCGTTGCCCATCCTCGCTCGAGTAGTAACGTTCCTACCCAAGGAGGTCGAGGTGGCGACGAGACTCACCAGCCGCGAGTTCAACCAAGACACCGGACGCGCCAAACGAGCCGCGGAAAGCGGCCCGGTCTACATCACCGACCGCGGCCGGCCGTCCCATGTGCTGTTGAGCTTCGAGGAGTACTGCAGGCTGGCCGGCGCGCAGCCCGGCATCATCGAGCTGCTCGGCGAGCCCGCCGGCGTCGAGACGGTCGACTTCGAGGCGCCGGTCGAACGCGAAGCGCCTCGGCCGGCGCCGTTCGATTGATGTATCTGCTCGATACGAACGTCATCTCCGAGCTCCGCAAGGCCAGGGCCGGCGCCGCGAACCACGGCGTCGCCGAGTGGGCGGCCGAGACGCCGGCCGCGCTGCTGTTCGTGTCGGTCATCTCCCTGCACGAGCTCGAGCACGGCGTGCTGCTTGCCGAACGATCCGACCCGGCAAAAGGCGCGATCCTGCGCGCGTGGCTCGACAACAGCGTCATCCCCGCCTTCGAGCAGCGCATCCTGGCCGTCGACGCCGCGGTCGTACGGCGCGCCGCCAAGCTGCACGTGCCCGACCCTGCGCCGTTCCGCGACGCGCTCATCGCCGCCACCGCGCTCGTTCACGGGTTCATCGTCGCCACCCGCAACCAGCGGGACTTCGAACGATTCGACGACCTCACCGTTCTCAACCCCTGGACCTAGCTGCTGGGACGCGACGGCGGCGCCGCGACCCCTGCGCCGGACTCGGTTGCGTGCGGCCGACGCCTCGGGGGAGGCTGAGACGGCGCGCCGTGCGGCGCGGCCATCGGGGAAGGACCAGCCGTGACAGATCAGGCCAGCCGACAGATGCCCGCCATCTCCCTCGTCGCCATGCCCGGGCGGCGGGCTCGGACCGTCGAGCTGGCGGTGGAGGCCGAGCGTCGAGGCTTCACCGGCATCTACATCCCGAGCCTCGGCGCCACCCTGGCCTTTTGCACCTCGATCGCCCAGGCCACCTCCACCATCCGCTTCGGCCCCTCGGTGCAGCCGATCTACCTCCAGCACCCCAACGAGCTGGCCAGCACCGCCGCCTTCCTGCACGAGATCTCCGGAGGCCGCTTCGAGCTCGGCATCGGCGTCACCCACGGCCCCGTGCAGGAGCGCCTCGGCGTGCAGATCGGCAAGCCCCTGTCCGACATGCGCAACTACGTGGCCGCGCTGCGCAAGCTCGAACCGGCCGTGGGTCCGCTGCCGCCGATCGTGCTCGCCACCCTGCGCAGCAAGATGGTGGAGCTGGCCGGCGAGATCGCCGAGGGCGCGGTGTGGGCCAACGCCTCGCGCAGCGCGATGGCGGCCTCGCTCGCCCACCTCCCCGCCGGCAGGCAGGAGGCCGGCTTCATCGTGGCGAACATGGTCCCGACCACGATCGACGACGACCGGGCCGCGGCCGCGGCCCGCAACCGGGCCACCCTGTCGGGCTACGTGGCGCTGCCCAACTACCGCAACTACTGGATGCAGGCCGGCTACGAGGAGGAGATGCTGGCGATCAAGGCGGCGATCGACGCCGGCGAGCGGGACAAGGTGCCCTCGCTGATGAGCGAGAAGTGGCTGTCCGACGCCACGCTGTACGGCAGCGTCGGCGAGGTGCGCGAGGGCGTCGAGCGGTGGTTCGACGCGGGGGTCAACCCGATCCTCGTGCCGTCCTCCACCAAGGGCGGCCAGCTCAACGCCATCGATGAGGTGTTCGCCGCGTTCAGCTGACCCGGCGGCTGCGCTCGAGCGGCGCCTCGTCGGCCGGGGCGGCCGGAGCGGCGTCGCGCAGGTCGATCGGGGCGGGCGGCAGCGCCGGCTGCTCGCTGCGGCCCGAGCGGCGCAGCAGCCGGGCGAACTCCACGAGCGTGCCCGCCGCGTCGGAGAAGGGGCCGATGCCGTCGGGGCCCTCCACGATGTCGAAGAGCAGCGCGGTGACCCGTGAGACGCCGTGCGCCTTGGTCATCCGCGCCTCGATCTCCTTGAGCTCGATCGTTTCTGCGGCAATGGCGAAACGCAGCCGGTCGAGCTCGGCGTCCTCCTTGGCCAGCGTCGCTCGGCCCTCGGCCAGCATCAGGTCGGTGGCCTTGCGGGCGGCGGCGAGGATCTGCTCGGCCTCTTTGCGGGCGAGGTCGGTGGCGTCCTGCGCCTGCCGGCGAGCCTGCGCTTCGACGCGCTCGACCTCGCGCTCGCGGTCGTCGATCAGCGCCACCTGCACGACCAGCTCCTCGATCCGCTGGTTCGCCAGCTCGAGGCTGCGCCGCAACGAGGCCTGCTCCCGCTCGAACTCGTCGAGGCAGCGGTCGACCTGCTCGGGGTCATAGCCCTTGCGCACCCGTTCGAACGAGGGGCGCTCCACGCGCGGCCTCGGTCCCGGCTCGAGTTGACGGGCGCGGCGTTCGCCCCCGGACGGGGTGCGCTCGGCGGGCGCGTCGCCCTGCTCGGCCTTCTCGGGACGAACCTCGCCGTTCCGCTGCCGCAGCCTCATCGCCCTTGCGCTCCTCACCCCTGGGGCCCGCCTGCACGCAGCTTCCCCAGACGACTGGCAGTTTTGCAGATCTCCTCGCGTGCTGTGGCGCCGAGGCTACCGGCCATCACAGAGGGCGCCGACAACTCTACGCAGGGAAAGGGGGAACCTTGGGCGAGGTCCCACGCCGGCCGTCGCCCGGTCGGCTCACCCGCCGAACATGGCGAGCCACTGCTCCTTGGTCTTGAACCGGTAGACGAAGTTGTGCTCCCGCACCTCTCCCATCGACGCCGACGCTTCGGGCGCGTACAGGTGGCCGGGGTACAGCGTGGTGTCGTCGGTGACGCGGGCGAGGCGCTGGGTGATGCTGAAGTACAGCTCCTCCGGGTCCCCGCCGGGCAGGTCGGTGCGGCCACACCCTTCGAGGAACAGCGTGTCGCCGGCCACGAGCGCCCCGTCGAGCAGGAAGCACTGGCTGCCCGGGGTGTGGCCGGGGGTGTGGATCAGCTCGACGGGGACCTGACCGACCAGCACGGTGTCGCCGCTCTCGTGGGCCACGAGGTCGGACAGCGACGCGCCGGTGACCTTCACCACGCCGGCCGCCTCGGGGGCCTGCACGTGCACCGGCACGTGGGTGCGGGCCAGCAGCTCGGCGACGCCCTCGATCGGCTGGCCGAAGATGTTCCCGCCGATGTGGTCCTGGTGGTAGTGGGTCACCAGGGCGCCGGTGAGGCGCAGCCCGTCGGCCTCCAGGATGTCGAGCACGCCGCCCACGTCGTACGCCGGGTCGACCACCAGCGCCTCGCCAGTCTCCCGGTCACCGATGAGATACACGAAGTTGACCATCTGCCGCGCGAACTGGTCGCCCTTCGCGATGTCTCGACCGGCGAGCAGCTGACGGAAGTAGATGCGCTGGTCCATGTCCCTCCACGGTTGCTCGCTCCAGTATCGCCGCTCGCCGAGGGAAGGCGCCGCCGCCGGGCAGGCTCAGGCGCCGCCGACTGCGTCGATCACGAACGCCAACACCATCGCCTCGTCCCGCCACACCCGGTAGCGCCCGGTGGGGCCGCCGTGACCGGCGCCCATCTCAGTCTTGAGCAGCAGCGGGTTGGCGTCGGTCTTGAGGGCGCGCAGCTTCGCCACCCACTTGGCCGGCTCCCAGTACGAGACCCGAGGGTCGTTGAGCCCGGCGGTCACGAGCAGCGGCGGGTACGCCTTGGGCTCGACGTTCTCGTACGGGGAGTACGACTTCATGTACGCGTAGTACTCGGCCGATTCGAGCGGGTTCCCCCACTCCTCCCACTCGAGCACGGTGAGCGGCAGCGTCGGGTCGAGGATCGTGTTCAGCGCGTCGACGAAGGGCACCTCGGCGACCGCGGCGCCGAACTGCTCGGGCGCCAGGTTGAGCACCGCGCCGACGAGCAGGCCGCCGGCCGAGCCGCCGCGGATGGCCAGGCGGCCGGGTGAGGTCCAGCCCTGCTCGCACAGGGCGCGGGCGCAGGCGACGAAATCGGTGAACGTGTTGCGCTTGTGCAGGTACTTGCCCTCGGTGTACCAGCGCCGGCCCATCTCCCCGCCGCCGCGCACGTGGGCGATGGCGAACACGAAGCCCCGGTCGAGCAGCGACAGCCGGATGGAGGAGAAGTACGGGTCGGTCGACGCCTCGTAGGCGCCGTAGCCGTAGAGGAGCGCCGGCGCCGACCCGTCGCGGGGCAGCCCCCGGCGGTAGACGAGCGAGATCGGCGCCTTCGCCCCGTCGTCGGTCTGCGCCCAGACCCGCTCGGTGGCGTAGCGCTCTGGGTCGTAGCCGCCGAGCACCGGCTGCTGCTTGAGCAGGCGCCGGTCCCTGGTGTCGAGGTCGTACGCGTAGACGCTCGAGGGGGTGATCATCGACTGGTAGGCGTACCGCAGGGAGGTGGTGTCGAACTCCGGGTTCACGCTCCCCGACGCGGTCGACACGGCCTCGGGCTGGTCGATCACGTGCTGGGCGCCGTCGCTCAGGCGCAGGACCCGGATCCGCCGCACGCCCTCGGCCCGCTCGTAGATCACGAGATGGTCCCGGAAGGCGTCGATCGCGCTCAGCTTCACCGCCGGGTCGTGGGGGACGACCTCGCGCCAGCCCGCTCGGCCCGGCGCGTCGGCCGGCGCCTCCACGATCTTGAAGTTCTCCGCCCCGTCGGCGTTGGTGAGGATGAACCAGCGATCCCCGTGGGGCTCCGCCGAGTACTCGACCTCCTGCTCCCGCTCGGCCAGCGGAACGGGCTCGGCCTCGGGCCGGTCGGCGGGCAGCACGCGCACCTCGTCGGTCACCTTCGAGCCGAGGTGGACGATGATCCAGCGCTCGTCCCGGGAGAGCTCGACGCCGAGGTAGAAGCGGTCGTCGGCCTCGGTGTACACCAGCGCGTCGGCCTCGCCGCTGCGGAGCCGGCGCCGCCACAGCTGGTGCGGGCGCATCGCGTCGTCGGTCTTCACGTAGAAGAACGTCGTCGAGTCGAGCGCCCAGGCCGTGCCGTAGTACACCTCGGGGATCTCCTCGGCCAGGTTCTCGCCGGTGTCGAGGTCCCGGAAGCGCATGGTGTACAGCTCGTCGCCCTCGTGATCCACGCTGTAGGCGAGCAGCCGGTGGTCGGGGCTCACGTCGAACGCGCCGAGCGCGAAGTACTCGTGGCCTTCCGCCTCGAGGTTCTCGTCGAGCAGCACCTGCTCGGGCGCCGACTCGTCGTAGGTGTGGTCGCCGGTGGCCGGCCGCCGGCAGTGGATGGGGTACTGCCGGCCCTCCTCGGTGCGGGTGTAGTACGACCAGCGGCCCTTGCGCACCGGCGAGGAGAGGTCGGTCTCCTGCACCCGGGCGCGGATCTCCTCGAACAGCGTCTCCTGCAGCGCCTCGGTGTGGGCGAGCGCCGCCGCGATCCAGGCGTTCTCGGCTGCGAGGTAGGCGACCGTGTCCGGGTCGTCGCGGTCGCGCAGCCACGCGTAGTCGTCCACGACCACGTCGCCGTGATGCCGGCGCTCCACGGGGACCTTCTTGGCGGCGGGCGGCGCGCTCGGCGGCGACGCGGGGCGCGGTGCAGATGCATCCATCGCGCGCCGAGGGTAGCGGCCGGCGGCGGCGGGGCCGGCGTACCATCAGGCGCGATGAACGACGCGGCGCCCACCTCGACCGGGGCGGCCCACGGCGACCGGCCCCGGCCGGGCAGCGGCCTGGCCCCGCCCGCCGCCACGCTGCCGGCGATGCCGCCCGACGCTCGGCTCGGGGCCAACGGCCTGCCGCGGCCCGAGCTGCGGGCGGAGCTGCGCCGGATCCCGGTGCTGCGCAACGCATGGACGATCGCGTCGTGCTGGGCGCAGACGCTCGGGGTGCTGGCCGTGGCCGTCCGTCTCGCTCACCCCGCGGCGTGGGTCGGCGCGTTCGTGCTGATGGCCCGGGCGCACGAGCAGCTCAACATCCTCGGCCACGAGGCGGCGCACCGGCTGCTGTTCCGCCGCCGGCGGGTCAACGACGCGGTGGGCGGTTGGCTGCTCGCCGGCCCGACCGGCCAACCCCTCGAGCTCTACCGCCGGGCGCACCTCACCCATCATCGCGACGAGCTCGGCCCCGAGGAGCCCGATCTCGGCTTGTACTCCGGCTACCCGATCACGAGGGCGTCGCTGCGCCGCAAGCTGGCGCGCGACGCCTCCGGCCTGTCGGGGTGCAAGATCCTGACCTCGCTCGGGCGGGGCCTGCGCCGGCCCGACGCCCGGCCTGCTGTGCTGCGCATCCTGGCCTGCCAGGCCGTCATCGCCGCCGGGTTCACCGTGCTCGGCCGGCCCGAGCTGTACGTGCTGCTGTGGTTCCTGCCCTGGTTCACGGCGTGGCGGGTGATCAACCGGTTGCGGGCCATCGCCGAGCACGCCGGCATGGCCCACTCCCCGGACCGGCGCCGCAGCACGCACGTGGTGCGCCAGAGCCGGGCCGCCCGGTTCCTGCTCGTGCCGTACCACGTGGGCTGCCACCTGGCCCACCACGTGGACATGGGCGTGCCGTTGACGCAGCTTCCGGCGCTGCAGCGCGAGCTGGTCGCGTCGGGCTGGGTCACGCCTGAGCTGGTGCGCCCCAGCTACCGCTCGCTCTGGCGGGCCCTCTCCTCGGCCTGAGCGGCCACCTCGCGCAACGGCCAGCCGAGGGCTCGGGCGGCCGCGGCCGCGTCGTCGTGCTCGGCCTTGCGCCGCCCGTCGCTCAGCTTCACCCGCACTGCGTGGCCCTCGAGCTCCACCTCCACGAAGCGCCGGGGCGCCGGCCAGCGCTCCACGAGCTGGGCGCGCACGCCGAGGGTGCCCGTCTCCCGGCGCAGCAGCTCGGCCAGGCGGGCGGCGTCGGCCACGTCGGCGAGCACGCTGACCACCTGGCCGGGCCGGCCCTTCTTCATCGTCACCGGCGCGGTCCACGCGTCGCGGGCGCCCGCCTCCAGCAGGGCGGCGATGGTGTAGGCGATCGTCTCGCCGGTGGCGTCGTCGAGGTTGGTCTCGAGCAGCGCCGCCGGCTGACCGGCGCCGCCCGGGCCGGACGCCGCCGCGGCGGCCTCGCCCACCACCACCTGCACGTGGTTCGGCCGGTCGGCGAGCTCGGCCGAACCGGCGCCGAAACCCGAGGCGGCGATCGTCATGGCGGGGAGCGGACCCCAGCCCGAGCCCAATGCGGCGAGCAGCGCCGCGCCGGTCGGCGTGGTGAGCTCACGGTCGACGGCCACGCTGACGGAGGGGGCCCCCGAGGCCAGCGCCACCACGGCCGGCGGCGGGTTGGGGAGGATGCCGTGCCGGGTGCGGATCACGCCCGTGCCGTGCACCAGGCCGTTGGCCCGCACCTCGTCGACCCCGAGCAGCTCGAGCGCGGCGCACACGCCGACGATGTCCACGATCGAGTCGACGGCGCCCACCTCGTGGAAGGCCACCTCGGCCGCAGGCACGCCGTGCAGGCGGCCCTCGACCTGCGCCAACGCGTCGAACACCGCCAGCGCCCGCTGCTCGACCCGGGGCGGCAGCGCCGCGTGCCCGATGAGCTCCACGATCGCCGCGTGGGTCCGGTGCTCGTGCCGCTCCTCCCAGCGGACGTGCACCTTCACCCCGGCGATGCCGCCCCGCAGCGCGGGCTCTGCCTCGAGCGTCCAACCCTCGAGGCCGAGGCCGGCGCACGCGGCCCGCACCTCCTCGAGCGCCGCCCCGGCGTCGAGCAGGGCGCCGAGGGCCATGTCGCCGGCGATGCCGGAGAAGCAGTGGAACCAAGCCACGCGGGTCACCGCCGGCCGGCCCGGAGCAGACGGGCCACCGCGCAGGCGGCGCCGTAGCCGTTGTCGATGCCCACCACCGTGACCCCAGCCGCGCAGGAGGACAGCATCGCCAGCAGGGCGGTGACGCCCTCGAGCGAGGCGCCGTAGCCGGTGGAGGTGGGCACCGCCACCACCGGCGCCGCGGTGAGCCCGCCGACGACCGAGGCGAGCGCGCCCTCCATGCCCGCCACCACCACCACGGCCTCCGCCGCCGCCACGGCGTCGAGCGACGCCAGCAGGCGATGCAGGCCCGCCACCCCCACGTCGGTCACCCGGACCGGTTTCACCCCGTGGGCCTGCAGCACCACGTCGCACTCGTCGGCCACCGGCAGGTCGGCGGTGCCGGCGGTGAGCAGCGCCACCGCCCGGCCCGAGTCCGGCGCCGGGCGCCACACCAACGTGCCGGCGGCGCGGAGCGCGGCCGGCGCCACATCGGCAGCCGCCGCCGACTGCTCGGGCGCGGCCCGGGTGAGCACCACCGGGCCGTCGCCCTCCGCCAACAGCTCGGCCACGATCGCCGCGCATTGCGGCGCGGTCTTGCCCGGCGCGTACACCGCCTCGGGCAGGCCCTGGCGCAGCCCGCGATGATGGTCCACCCGGGCGAAGCCGAGATCGGCGAAGGGCAGGCGAGCCAGCCGGCGCACGGCCTCGTCGGGCTCGACTGCGCCGGCGCGCACCTGGTCGACCAACAACCGCAACGCCGCTTCGTCCATGCTCACCGCAGGGTAGTCGCCGGCCTCGCCGGGCTCGGCCGGGCGGCTGTGTTGTCGCTGGAGGCGCAGCCCCCAGCACTACAGTCGGTGCGGTGGAAGCCGGCGTGGTGGCGGCGAGCGGCTGGTCGGCGGGGCTGAACCTGTGGGCGGTGGTGCTGGTGCTCGGTCTCGCCGGGCGCTTCGAGTGGGCCGACACGCCGGCCGTGCTGGCCCGCACCGACGTGCTGGTGGCCGCGGGCGTGCTCTACGCCGTGGAGTTCGTGGTCGACAAGATCCCTTACGTCGACAGCGCGTGGGACGTGGTGAACACCGCGGTGCGCCCGGTGGGCGCGGCGCTGGTGACCCTCGCGCTGGCCCGGGACGGAGGCGCCGACGCCCCGCTGGCCGTGAGCGCGGTGGGGGCCGCGCTGGGGCTCAGCGCCCATGCGGCGAAGGCGTCGACCCGGGCCGCGATCAACCTCTCCCCCGAGCCGGTGACCAACGTGGCCGCCAGCGTGGCCGAGGACGGCCTGGTGGTGGCGCTGCTCGCCCTGGCGCTCACCCACCCGGGCGTGGCGCTGGCCGTCGCCGCCGCGTTGGCGCTGGCCGCGCTGGCGGTCACCGCGCTCCTCTGGCGCTTCGTTCGCCGCCTGCTCGCCCGCCGTCGCCGCCGCCCGGCGGGCGAGCCGGCGTAGCGCTCATGTCTCGTTCCTGGGGGCTGCGCCCCCAGACCCCATCCACGCCCGGCTCGCTGGCGCTCCCCGACCGTGCCGCCTTCGCTTCGCTCAGTCGGACTTGTCGGCGAGGCGCTTCACCTTGTCCTCGAGGTAGCTGCGGAACTCGGCGCCGAGCTCGGGGTGGTCGAGGCCGAACTCGACCGTTGCCCGCAGGTAGTCGGCCTTGTTGCCCACGTCGTAGCGGCCCTCGGTGAACACGAAGCCGTACATGCCCTCGCCGGCGAGCAGCGCGTGCATGGCGTCGGTGAGCTGGATCTCCCCGCCGACGCCTGGCCGCACCCGCTCGAGCTCGGTGAACACCGCGGGTGAGAACACATAGCGGCCCATCACGGCCAGGTTGGACGGCGCGGCCTCCGCCGCAGGCTTCTCCACCAGGCCGGTGATGCGCACGAGGTCGGCCGAGCCGGGCGCCGGTTCGGCCGCGGCGCAGCCGTAGGCGGAGATCTCGCTCATCGGCACCGAACGCAGCGCCACCACCGAGGCGCCCCGCTCGGCGTAGGCGGCCAGCATCCCCGAGAGCACGGCGGCGTGCTGCTTGGTGGCCGGATCGGCCCGCGGGCCCTTGCTGGCGTCGTACATCAGGTCGTCGGGGAGCAGCACCGCGAAGGGCTCGTCGCCCACGTGGCGACGGGCGATCGACACGGCGTGGCCGAGGCCCAGCGGTTCGCCCTGGCGCACGAAGTGGATCTGCGCCAGCTCGCTCAGCGCGGCGACCCGTTCGGCCTCGGCCTGCTTGCCCTTGGCGACGAGGCGGGCCTCGAGCTCGAAGGCCCGGTCGAAGTGATCCTCGAGGGTCTTCTTGTGGGGGCTGGTGACGATCAGGATGTCCTCGATGCCGGCCAGCACCGCCTCCTCCACCACGTACTGGATGGCGGGCTTGTCGACAACCGTGAGCATCTCCTTCGGCATGACCTTCGACGCCGGCAGGAACCGGGTGCCGAGCCCCGCCGCGGGGATCACCGCCTTGCGCACCACGTTGGGGCCGGTCCTGTCCACCTCTTCGGGCATGGCTGTCTCCCTTGACATCAAGCCGTCGCCGTCAAACCACGGCCGAACCGCGCCCGCCGCGCGGTCCGGCCTGCGCCCAGGCTACGGGCGGCCCGAGGCCGGCGATGCCCCAAGGGTGGGCAGCGCCGCCCCCTTCATCGCCGCCGGGGCGCGCGCCGAGCTATCATTGGCACTCGTATTGCCCGAGTGCTAAAGACGGGGGCCGTCACGCGGCGGTCCGGGGCCTGGAGGCTGCAGCCGAGATGCCGACCTACGAGTTCCGCTGCAAGAGCTGCGACGATCGCTTCGAGATCGTCCGCTCGTTCACCGAGGAGGGCGACCCGGCGTGCCCCTCCTGCGGCGCGACCGACACGGCGAAGGTGTTCGGGAACATCGCCGTCACGTTCAAAGGCTCCGGGTTCTACAAGACCGACAGCCGGGGCAAGTCCTCGGCCGGCACGAAGTCGGACAAGTCGGAAAAGTCGGAGAAGTCGGAGTCGTCCAGCTCCAACGGCGAGAGCGGCGGCCACGGCCACTCGCACTCCCACGGCGGGCACAGCCACTCCCACGGCGAGTCCTCCAGCTCGACCCCTGCGTCGTCGACCCCGACCCCCTCGTCGGGGTCCGGGTCCGGGTCGGGGTCCTCCGGCTCGGGCTCGGGCTCCCTGGCCGCCGCGTCCTGAACGCAACGAGCGGCGGCCCGCGGTGAGCGCGGCGAAGCGCCCCGAGGCCGAGATCGGCGTGTTCGGCGGCTCCGGTCTGTACTCGCTGCTCCCCGAGGTGACCGAGGTCGAGCTCGACACGCCGTACGGCCCGCCGGCCGGCGCGCTGCACCTCGGCCAGGTGGCCGGGCGGAGCGTCGCGTTCCTGCCCCGGCACGGGCCCGGCCACGAGCTGCCGCCCCATCGCATCAACTACCGGGCCAACCTGTGGGCCATGCACCACCTGGGGGTGCGCCGCATCCTTGCGCCGTGCGCGTCGGGCTCGCTGCGGCCCGACATTCGACCGGGCGAGTTCGTGGTGCCCGACCAGCTCGTCGACCGGACCGCCGGCCGGGCCGACACCTTTCACGACGGGCCTGACGTGGTGCACGCCTCGTTCGCCGACCCCTTCGACGAGGAGATGCGCGCCGCCGCCGTGGCCGCCGGCCGCGCGGAGGGGATCACCGTGCACGACGGCGGCACGGTGGTGGTGATCCAAGGGCCACGGTTCTCCACCCGGGCCGAGTCCCAGTGGTACGCGGCCCAGGGCTGGCACGTGATCAACATGACCCAATACCCCGAGGCCGTGCTGGCCCGCGAGCTCGGCATCGCGTACGCCTCGATCGCGCTGGTGACCGACTACGACGCCGGCGCGCCCGGGGCCCCCGCCGTCACCCAGGACGAGGTGTTCGGCTTCTTCGCGGCCAACCTCGAACGGGTCCGGGCCCTGCTCTTCCGCGCCCTCGCGGAGCTGCCGGCGCGCTAGCGTCGGGCCGGCCCACGGGCCCCGCGCTTCCCCCCCCCCGCAACAGGCAGCAGCAGTGGAGAGGACGCGCGGGTGGACACCGTTCGTTTCGCGTGGTGGCGGCTGCGCCGCTCACGGCTCGGTTGGCGTTGCGTGGTGGCGGTGTTGGCGCTGTGCACGTTCGCGTCGGTGCGGGCTGCGCTCGGCGCGGCCAGCCGGGTGGGGGCGGTCGCCGAGGTCGTGGTGGCCGCGCACGACCTTGCGCCCGGGGCGGTGCTCAGCCCGGCCGACCTCGGCCGCCGGCGGGTCCCGCAGGCGCTCGCCCCGCCG
>JBJXGF010000144.1:0-4589 GCA_046153015.1 Acidimicrobiales bacterium
GCGGTGGGCGGCCCGTCCGGGTCGCCGATCATGTGCATCAGCCCCGAGTAGGCCTGCGCGATCGGGTCGTAGCCCACGCGGTGGGAGAGCGGCCCGGTGCGCCCGAACGCCGAGACCGACGCCATGATCACCGCCGGGTTCAGCTCCCGGAGCTGCGCGTAGCCGAGGCCCCGGCGGTCCATCACACCGGGCCCGTAGTTCTCGACCACCACGTCGACGCGGCGGACGAGGTCTCGCACCAGCTCGAGGCCGGCCGGGTCGTTCAGGTTCACGGCGAGGCTGCGCTTGCCCCGGTTGTGCTGCACGAAGCAGCTGCTGCGCTCGTCCCGGCGCCAGGGGAGCAGCCGGGCAAGGTCCCCCTGAGGCGCCGGTTCCACCTTGATCACGTAGGCGCCCAGCGCAGCCATCAACCGGGTGACCGTGGGCCCGGCCACGTACTGGGTGAAATCGAGCACCTTCACGTCGCGAAGGATCGGGTCCGGTGTCGTCATGCGCGGAGCCTAGGCCCGGGCCGCCGTTGCATGACGGGAGAGCGGATCGCCCCCCGCCGGCTGGCGATGACCGATGATCTGGCGGTGATCCACCTCAGGCTGATCGTGCCCGTCGAGCGGGCGGCGGAGATCGTGGAGCGCCTCACCGCGCTGGCCGGCGTCGCGCACGTCCTGCGCGTGCGGGCCGTGTCGTCGTCGCCGGCCGGCGATCTCGTGCTCTGCGACGTGGTCCGCGAGGCGGCCGACGACGTGATCGAGTGGCTCCAACGCCAAGGCGTGCACCAGCACGGGGCGATCACGATCGACACGCTCGACGCCGTGGTGTCCGACGCCGCGGCCGAGGCCGACCGCCGCGCCCCCGGCCACGGCGCCGACGCGTTGGTGTGGGAGGAGCTCGAGTTCCGGGCCCGAGGCGACGCACAGCTCACGGCCTCATTCCTCGTGTTCATCGTGGCGGCCGCGGTGATCTCGAGCGTGGGCATCCTGCTCGACTCGCCGGTGCTGATCGTGGGCGCCATGGTCGTCGGCCCCGAGTACGGGCCGCTGTCGGCCCTGTGCGTGGCGGCGGTCCGCCGCCGCACGGCGCCCGCCGCCGAGGCGGCCCGCACGCTGGTGGTGGGCCTCGCCGCGGCGATAGTCGGCGCGTTCGCCGCGACCGTCGCGTTCCGGGCGTCGAACCTCGGCCCGGACCGCTACGAGATCACCGACCGCGAGCTCACCGCGTTCATCGCCCACCCCGACGGGCTGGCCGCGGTGGTGGCCGTGCTCGCCGGCGTGGTGGGCATGCTCTCGCTCACCGAGGGCCGGGCCGGGGCGCTGATCGGCGTGTTGGTGTCGGTCACCACGATCCCGGCGGCGGCCAACATGGGGGTGGCCACCGCGTTCGGCGAGTGGAGCGAAGTGACCGGCGCCGCGCTGCAGCTCGGCTTGAACCTCGGCGGGCTCGTCACGGCCGGGGTGGCCACGCTGGCCGTGCAGCGCCGGATCACCGCCGGACGCCGCGCCGCCGGTCCCGCGCCGCGAAATCTCGGCGGCGGACCCGGCCTCAGCGCGGACGGTCGGTGAGGGTGACCCGGACGCTGCGCCGTTCGCCTTTGCGGACCACCCGTAGTCGGTGCTCACCAGGCCCCGTCCGGGCCGGGGGCCGAGCGAGCGGATGGGGAACAGCGACGCCAGGCCCAACGCCGCCAACCCTCCGAGGAGGAGCCGGCCGAGCAGCCGCCGGCGGCCGATCTCGCCCTCGCCGCGCTCGAAGTCGGCCCGGAACTCGGCGATGTCCTCCTCCGCCGAGGCCACCGGCGGCCGCTCCTCCACGTGTTCTTCCGTGGGCAGGAACCGCTTGGCCCAGCCCACCATCCCCACGCCCAAGCCGCCGAGCGCGAGGGCCAGCAGCACGCCCTCGAGCTGGGGTTGGCCGCCCCGCCAGTACAGCACCGCAAGGGCGAGCCCGGCGGCAATGGAGACCGTGAACGACGCGGCGATCAGACGCGTGGCCAGCGCGGCCGGCGCGGCGGCGGCGAGGTCGTGCTCGGGCTGCCCCGCGGGCTCGAGGGTTTCGGGTTCGCTCATGGCGAGCTGCGCCTCCGCGCGATCCAGACGGCGGCTAGCACGAACGCGCCGATCCCGAACACCCACACCACGAAGCCCTCGGGAATCGGCCCGGCCCGGCCGAGGGGCAGGCCGCCCCGGGCCGGGGGGTCCTGCAGGAACTGCACGTAGGCCACGATCGCATCGAGCTCTGCGTCGCCCACCACGTCCGGGCCGAAGACCGGCATCTGCCCGGGCCCCACCCGCACGGCCGAGGCGATCACCCTCGGCTCCGAGGGGGACAGCGTGGGTGCGGCGCGTCCGTAGCTGAGGGCGCCGCCCACGAGGCCGGCGGCGTGGCACGGCGCGCAGTTCTCGCGGTAGAGCACGCCGCCGAAGGCGAGATCGGCGGATTCGGGCGCCACGGGGGGAACGGACGGCCCGTCGCCGAGCGAGCCGACGTAGGCCACCAGCGCCCGGATCTCGTCCGGCGCGTACGCAGGCGGCTTGCGGTCGACCTGCGCGTCGAGGTTGGCCAGGGGCATGCGGCCGGTGTTCAGGTAGTAGTACGCCGCCGCGGCGCCGGAGTCGACGAGCGCAGGCACTTGGCGGCCGTAGAGCACCTGGCCCCGCGCGTCGAGGCCGTGGCAGGTGGAGCAGCCCGTGAGGTACAGCGACCGCCCCCGGGCCACCAGCTCGGCCTCGGCCGGGTCGGGCTGTCCGCCCGCCGCGGGATGGGCGGCCAGCCCGACGGCAAGGGCCAGCGCCGCGGCCGACACGCAGACGAGGAGACCCTTCATCCGATGACGTAGATCGTGGTGAACATCGCCACCCAGACGACGTCGACGAAATGCCAGTAGTAGCCGGACACGGCCACGTGCTCGGCGAGCGGGGCCCGCGACCCTCGCCCGAGGCCGAGCGGGAGCACCGCCGCCATGAGGCCCAGGCCGCCCAGCACGTGAAGGCCGTGGAAGCCGGTCATGAGGTAGAAGATCGAGCCGTACGCGTGGCTGCCGAAGTCGAAGGACAGCTCCGCGTACTCGAGCGCCTGGTTCGTGAGGAACACCGCGCCGAGCGCGAACGTGAGCGCGGTGAAGCGCACGAGGCGGACGCGTTCGCCGGATTCGGCGGCCCGGACGGCGAGGTGCATGGTGAAGCTCGACGCCACCAGCAGCGCGGTGAACACGCCCGTCCGCAGCGGCGCGAGCTCGACGTCCTCGGGCGGCCAGGCCCCCTCGGCCGCCGCCGCCCGCAGCCCGAACCAGGCGGAGAAGAGCCCGGCGAAGAACATCAGCTCCGACGAGAGCCAGATCACCATGCCCACGCGCAGCAGCGACGGGTGTGGCGGCGCCTGCTCGTCGACGACGACCGCGCTCACGCCGCCGGCCCCCAGCGCAGCGCCTCCGCCCGCCGTGCGGCGCGCCGCTCCGCGGCCAGCCACTGGCCGAGGGCGAGGCACAGCGCGGTCACGGTGAACAGCTCGCCGCTGATCCACACCGCCGACGCGGCGGCCTCGTCCACGCCGAGCAGCGCCAGGCCGAGCACCGCGTGGGACGGCCCGGCGGCGGCGACGGCGAGGAGGCGCACCGCGTGCGGGGGCCGCCCCGGCGTGGGGTCCACGCCGACGAGGGGCCAGCAGAACGCGCAGCCGGCGGCCAGGAGATGCAGGTGCACCGCCGCATGCAGCGCCGGCGAGCGGGTGCTCAGCTCAGCTCGTAGAGCGGTGTGAGGTAGAGCAGATACAGCCCGCCGCGCCGGCGGCGAACGCCGCGCTGCGCCGCCACGGCCAGGCCCGCCCGGCGCGCCCGACCCGGCGGACGGCGAGGGCGTAGAGCAGGCCGCAGGCGGCGAACAGCGCAGGCACCGAACCGACACCTTCCCGCCGCGGCGGGCCGTCAATCGCCGCCGGCGCCGGGGGTAGGCTCGGGCCGCCGAACGGGTACCGGCGGTGTATGGCGAACATCGGACGACCCCGCAGGATTCTCGACATCCCCGAGCCCGTACGCGTGCCCGACCGGCTGCCCGACGAGGACTGGCCGATGCCCTCGGCGCCGCCCACGCCGGCGCAGCCCGTCGAGGCCCCGGACCGAGCGGCGCCCGGGTCGGCCGCCGGCTAGGACGGCGCGGGCCCTACCCGCCCTCGGCGGCTTGCTCGGTCGGCGGGGCGGCGATGTGAGGCGCGCCCGCCGCCAACGCCGCGGCGAGGCAGCCCTCGCGGTCGGCGGCCGGGCGTTCGGTCACCGTCCACGCGTAGCTCTGCGCCCGGCCGTCGACCACCACCACGCGGCACGTCCGAGTGGGCGGCTCCCAGACCATCACCCCCCACGTTCGCTCGCTCACGGGCCGGCCGTCGGGCCCGATCGCGTCACGGGCCAACACGGCGACGCTGCGCCGCTGCGGGTCGAACCGCGCCGTCACGCGCGCGCTGGTGGCCGCCGGGTCAGACGCCTCGATCAGCGGGGCCAGCTCGGCCAGGAGCGCCTCGTCCGGTGAGCGGGGCTTGTCGGCGCCGCGTGAGGCCCAGGCCGCCCCGGCCAGGACGGCGGCCAGCGCCGCGGCGGCCAGGCCCCG
>JBJXGF010000149.1:0-4782 GCA_046153015.1 Acidimicrobiales bacterium
GCCGCGGCCGCGCCGAGCGCCGCTGCGCCGCCCGCTCCCACCGCCGCGGCCCGCCGGGCGCGGCTAGCCATGCTCGGGGCACGATCCCGCCAGCGGATCGGCCGCCACCGTCTCCTCGGCCAGGCGCCGCCCGCACTGGCGGCAGAGGCCGTAGGTTCCGTCGTCGAGACGGCCGAGGGCCGCGGCGATCGCCGCCAGCTCGGCCTCGGCTCTGTCGAGCTCGCCCGCCAGCTCGGCCCGGCCCGGCCGGTGGGGGTCGTCGTCCATCACGGCCAGGCTACCGAGCGGCGGGCGGCCGGCCGGGGTTCCCCTGCGAGCGGGGTACGCTCGCGCCGGGCCGCTAGCTCATCGGGTAGAGCAGGAGACTTTTAATCTCAAGGTGCCGGGTTCGAGCCCCGGGCGGCCTACCGAGGTTGCGCAGGTCGATCGGCGGGACGGCGCCCCCCGACCGGACCCGCATGCTCTCACCGGCGCGGCGGCGCCGAGAGCGGATCGACTCGCGGCGTACACGACGCGGAAACCGTCGATCGAACGGGGCCCCGTACCGTGCCCCGCCATGACGATGCTGGAGACCACCACTGCGCCGGGCGGAGTCGCTGCGCCGCCCGGCGCCCGGAGACGGCGGGGCGGCCGCTGGATC
The DNA here is from genome assembly GCA_046153015.1 of Acidimicrobiales bacterium. Classification (GTDB taxonomy): domain Bacteria; phylum Actinomycetota; class Acidimicrobiia; order Acidimicrobiales; family CAIXPF01; genus JBJXGF01. The sequence continues at coordinate 641 of JBJXGF010000149.1, forward strand.
ACCGACTGGCGGCCCGAGGACCCTGCCTTCTGGGCGGACACCGGTGAGTCCGTCGCCCGCCGGAACCTGGTGTTCTCCATCTTCTCGGAGCACATCGGGTTCTCCGTGTGGAGCCTGTGGTCGGTGTTCGTGCTGTTCCTCGGGCCGGAATACGGCTTCAGCCCGGCGCAGAAGTTCCTCCTCACCACGGTCAGCGGCGCGGTCGGCGCAGCGATGCGCATCCCCTACACGTTCGCCGTCGCCCGCTTCGGCGGACGGAACTGGACGTTGGTCAGCGCGCTGCTGCTGCTGGCGCCATGCGCGTACACCGCGGTCGTGCTCGAGCCGGACGTGTCGTTCTCGGCGTTGCTGGCGGCGGCGGCGATCGGCGGAGTCGGCGGCGGAAACTTCTCCTCGTCGATGGCGAACATCGACGGCTTCTACCCCGTCCGCCTGAAGGGCTGGGCGCTCGGGCTCAACGCCGGCGGCGGGAACATCGGCGTCGCCGCCGTCCAGCTCGTGGGCCTCGCCGTCCTCACCGTGTTGGGCAAGGACCACCCGCGGGCGCTGCTGGCCATCTACGTCCCCCTCGTGGTCGTCTCGGCCGTGTTCGCGTGGCTCTTCATGGACAACCTGGCCTCCGCCGCGAACGACCGGCGGGCCATGCGCGACGTCGCTCGGGACGCGCACACCTGGATCATCTCGTTCCTCTACATCGGCACGTTCGGTTCGTTCATCGGCTTCGGCTTCGCGTTCGGCCAGGTGCTGCAGGTGCAGTTCCACAGCACCTTCGACACGCCGATCAAGGCGGCCTATGTCACCTTCCTCGGTCCGTTGCTCGGCTCGCTCATCCGTCCCGTCGGCGGCCGTCTGGCCGACCGGTTCGGCGGCTCTCGGGTCACGATCCTCACCTTCGTCGCCATGGCCGGCGGGGCGAGCGTGGTGCTGGCCGCGTCCCAGGCCGCGTCCTTGCCGCTCTTCGTGGCCGGCTTCGTCGCCCTGTTCGTCTGCAGCGGGCTGGGCAACGGCTCCACCTACAAGATGATCCCGGCGATCTTCCAGGCCAAAGCGGCCCGGCTCGTGGCCGAGGGCGCCGACCTGGACGCCGCGGCCCGAGACGCGCGCCGTCTGTCACGGGCGCTGATCGGCATCGCGGGGGCCACCGGCGCCTTCGGCGGCGTGGCCGTGAACCTGGCGTTGCGCCAGTCGTTCCTGGAGCGCCAAACCGGCGACGCCGCCTACGTGGCCTTCATCGCCTATTACGCGGCGTGCGTGGCGGTGGTGTGGTTCGTGTACCGCCGTTCCACCCCCCGCCGGCTGGACGGCGTGTGATGCGCCGGCCGGTGATCCTCGTGGTCGGCAACGGGATGGTCGGCCACCGCTTCGTGGAGGCGGCGGTCGCGTCCGGCCTCGGCGACAGCCACCGCCTCGTGGTGCTCGGCGAGGAGCGGCGGCGGGCGTACGACCGTGTGCATCTCTCGTCGGTCTTCGACGGGATGCGCCCCGAGGACCTCACCCTCGGCCCGGCGGAGCTCTACGACCATCCGGGCGTGGAGCTCGTGCTGGGCGACGCGGCCGTCTCGCTCGACGTGGACGCCCGGCGGGCCGTCACCGAGACGGGCCGGACGATCGAGTACACGCACTGCGTGCTGGCCACCGGATCCTCGCCGTTCGTGCCGCCGGCGCCCGGCGTCGACGCCGCCGGCGTGTTCGTGTACCGCACCTTGGACGACCTCGAGGCCATCTCGGCCTGGGCGGCGGGGTGCCGCACCGGCGCCGTGGTCGGCGGCGGGCTGCTCGGCCTCGAAGCGGCCAACGCCCTGCGCCTCCTCGGGGTGGGGACCACGGTCGTGGAGTTCGCGCCGAGGCTGATGGCGCTGCAGCTCGACGCGGGCGGCGGACGCGCCCTGCAGCGCCGGATCGAGGCGTTGGGCCTCGCCGTGCGGACCTCGGCCGCGGCCAGCGCCGTTCGGACCCACGCCAACGGGACCGTCGCCGGCCTGTCCTTCGCGCCGGGGCCGGACGGCGCGCCGACGCCGGACCTCGACGCCGACATCGTCGTGTTCGCGGCGGGCATCCGCCCCCGAGACCAGCTGGCGCGCGGCGCCGGCCTCACGATGGCCGAGCGGGGCGGCGTCTGCATCGACGACGCGTGCCGGACCTCCGCGCCCGAGGTGTTCGCCATCGGGGAGGTCGCCAGCCATCGGGGACGGATCTACGGCCTCGTCGCTCCCGGCTACGCCATGGCCGAGGTCGTCGCCGACCGGCTGGCCGGGGGCGCCTCGACCTTCGACGGCGCCGACGTGTCGACCCGGCTCAAGCTCCTCGGCGTCGAGGTGGCCAGCGTCGGCGACCCCCACGCGCCCGGCGAGGAGGTGATCGTCGACGACCCGCTCACCAACACGTGGCTGAAGGCGGTGCTCGGCGAGGAGCAGCGTCTCCTCGGCGCCGTGCTCGTCGGCGACGCGTCTGCCTTCCCCACCCTCGTGCAACGCGTCCGCAACCAGGTCCCGACGCCGGACGCGCTGGACATCCTCCGGCCGCCGGCCGGCGCCGCCCGCACCTCGACCGGCGCCGCCGGCCTCGAGGACAGCGCCGCCGTGTGCTCGTGCCACAACGTCGACTGCGCCGCGATCCGCGAGGCGGTGCGGGCCGGCGAGGAGACCGTGGCGGCGGTGAAGTCCTGCACCAAGGCCGGCTCGGGCTGCGGCTCGTGCGTGCCCCTCGTGGGCGAGCTGATCGACGCCGAGCTCGTCAAGGCCGGCCGCACCGTCGCCAAGCGGCTGTGCGCCCACTTCGCGCAGACCCGCCCGGAGCTGTTCGAGCTGGTGCGGGCCAGCGGGATCCGCAGCTTCGCCGAGCTGGTGGCGCGCCACGGCCGCGGCGCGGGCTGCGAGATCTGCAAGCCGGCGGCGGCGTCGATGTTCGCGTCGCTCGGCGCCGGCTACATCCTCGACGGCGAGCAGGCCACCCTGCAGGACACGAACGACCACTTCCTGGCCAACCTCCAACGCGACGGCACGTACTCGGTCGTTCCCCGCGTCCCGGGCGGGGAGATCACCCCGGCGCAGCTCATCGCCATCGGCGCGGTGGCCGCCGATTTCGACCTCTACACCAAGATCACCGGCGCCCAGCGCATCGACCTGCTCGGCGCCCGGGTCGAGCAGCTCCCGCTGATCTGGGCGCGGCTGCGCGAGGCCGGCCTCGAGTCGGGCCATGCCTACGGCAAGGCGGTGCGCACGGTGAAGTCCTGCGTGGGCGCCACGTGGTGCCGCTACGGCGTGCAGGATTCGGTGCAGCTCGCGATCGATCTCGAGCTGCGCTATCGGGGCCTGCGCGCGCCCCACAAGATCAAGCTCGCCGTGTCCGGCTGCGCCCGGGAGTGCGCCGAGGCGCAGAGCAAGGACGTCGGCGTGATCGCTACGGAGAAGGGGTGGAACCTCTACGTCGGCGGCAACGGCGGCATGCGCCCGGCCCACGCCGAGCTGCTCGCCCAGGACCTCGACCGCGACGCGCTGATCCGAGCGGTCGACCGCTACCTGATGTGGTATGTCCGCACGGCGGAGCGGCTCGAGCGGACCGCCACCTGGCAGCGCAAGCTGCCCGGCGGGATCGACTTCGTGCGCCGGGTCGTGCTGGAGGACTGCCTGGGCATCGGCGCCGACCTGGAGGCCGAGATGGCCCGCCACGTCGACACCTACCGGTGCGAGTGGGCCGAGACGCTCGACGATCCCGCTCGCCTCGCCCGGTTCGTGTCCTTCGTCAACTCGGATCAACCCGACCCGTCGATCTCCCACATCCGTGTGCGAGGCCAGCTCGTCCCGGTGGAAGGCCGCTCATGACCATGCATCACGCTGTCCGTGTCTGCCCCGAGGCGCTCCTGTCGGTGAACCGCGGCGTCGCCGCGCTCGTCGACGGCGCCGCGGTCGCGTTGTTCCGGCTCGAGGACGGAACGGTGCGCGCGGTGGACAACCTCGACCCGTGCTCGGGCGCGTCCGTCCTGAGCCGCGGCCTCGTCGGCGACGTCGACGGCGAGCCCACCGTGGCCTCGCCGATGTACAAGCAGCGTTTCTCCCTGCTCGACGGCCGCTGCCTCGACCTCGACGGCGTGGCGGTGGCGGTGCACGACGCCGCGGTGGCCGACGGCTTCGTGCACGTGACCC
>JBJXGF010000154.1:0-4856 GCA_046153015.1 Acidimicrobiales bacterium
TCGGGGATCGACGAGGAGAGCGCGTTGAGCAGGGTCGTCTTGCCGGTGCCGGTGCCGCCGGAGATGAGGATGTTGAGCCGCGCCTGGATGCAGCGGCGCAGGAACTCGACGGCGTCCGAGGAGATGGAGTTGATGCGGATCATCTCCTCGAGGTTGAGCCGCTTGGTGGCGAACTTGCGGATCGTGAGCAGCGGGCCCGAGAGCGAGAGTGGGGGGATGATCACGTTGACGCGGCTGCCGTCGGGCAGGCGCGCATCGCAGAGCGGGGAGGACTCGTCGACGCGGCGTCCGACCTGCGCCACCATCTTCGTGATGATGCGCCGCAGGTGCGAGTCGTCGGTGAAGCGGATGGTGGTGTCGTAGAGTCGTCCCTGGCGCTCCACCCACACCTCGTCATGGCCGTTGACCATGATCTCGGTGATCGTGTCGTCGGCGAGCAGCCGCTCGAGCGGGCCGTAGCCGACGATGTCGTTGGTGATCTCGCGGGCCAGGACGTCGCGCTCGTCGCGGGAGAGTCCGACCTCCATCGCCAGGTACTTGCGCACGTCGGCGACGACGAGCTCCCGCACCTCCTCGGTGCTCATGGTGGTGGCGAAGAGTTGCGGGCCGAGCTCGCCGATCACCTTCATGTGGATCTGCGTCTTCAGCTCGGAGAAGGGCTCGCTCGGCCCCGTCACGGGGCGGAGGGTGGTGAGTCGCTCGTGTAGGTCCATGGCTCTGGTCTCCCCGTGCCTAGCGGCCGCGCCGCAGCAGCGAGCGCCGCTTGCGTTCGGTCGTGGTGGATGCCGGTTCCGTGTCGCCGGCGTGGTCGGCGGAGTCGCCGTTTCGGGAGTAGTGGGTGGCGAGGAGCCGGAAGGCGGCCGCGGCTTCCGACTGGGGGAGCGCCTCGACGATGGGGGTGCCGTTGTTGATGGCCACCGGGATCTCGCGGTCGGAGGGCACCAGCACTTCGGGAGCACGGCCGAGCACCATCGCCACGGCCTCGGGTGGGATCCCCACCTTGGTCTGGGCCCGGTTGAGCACGATGCGGATCGTGTCGCTCGTGTAGCCCATCAGCTCGAGCGTCTCGAGGCCCAGCTTGGTGTTCTTGAGCGAGAGCGAGTCGAGCATGCCGACCATCACGAGGTCGCTGGACATGTCGATGGTGGCGATCACCTCGGCGGTGAAGCCGGGGGGCGTGTCGACCACGATGGCGTCGTAGTCGGCGCGCAGGATGGAATAGATCTCGCGCACGAGCCCGGTGGAGATCGCGCTTGCCTGGTCGGGCCGCGCGGGCGCGACGAGCACCTTCACACCCGACCGGTGGGTGAGCAGGTGCTTCTCGACTTTCTCGAGGTCGAGGGGGCCGGGAGCGATGGCCAGGTCGTACATCGTCTTGTCGGGGGCGAGCCCCATGCAGAGGGCGACGTCGCCGAACTGCAGGTCGAGGTCGACGATCGCCACCTTCTGTCCCGCCTCCTGCATGGCGGTGGCCAGATTGGTGGCGGTGAGCGTCTTGCCGGTGCCGCCCTTCGGCCCGAGCACGACGATGAGGCGCGCCTGCTGGGCGGAGAGCGACCTGGAGGTACCCGACTCCCGGCGGGCGAGCGCTTTCTGGATGCCGAACACGAACTCCTCGCGGGCGGGCGGGAAGGGCAGGATGTCGTCGGCGCCGGCGTCGAAGAGGCGGCGGATGAACCCGGCGGGCGGCTCGTCGGCGAGCACGAGCACCGGGCGTTCGGGGTGCTGCTTGACGTTGTTCTCGACGAAGTAGAGAACCCGCTCGGAGTACCCGCGGCAGGCGACGACGAGCATGCTGCAGTGCGTCTCGCCGAGCGCCCGCACGCCCGCGTCGATGCCCTCGACGACCGAGATCACGGCGACGTCGCTCGAGACGGATGGGAGCGAGCCTTCGATCATCTCGGCGCCGAGGCCGGTGTCGAGGACGACGAGCGTGCGGATCGGGTCGGCCACGCGGCTGCTCAGTGCGTCGCCGAGTACTGGAGCATGGTCTGCGTGTTCGCGGTGCGCGGGACGGTGGGAGCGGCGTTGCCGGCCGGGCGCAGCGCGAAGAACAGATCGGTGTGCTTCGAGGCGTAGAGCACGTCGGAGACGTCTCGCGTCGGGACCTGCAACACGACCGGCCCGCCGGTGCCGACGCCGGGTGCCTGCAGCACGGGCACGTTGGCGCGGAAGAGCTTGACGATGGTGCCGCTCTCGCCCTGGATCTGCTGGTAGATGTCGATACGGTCGCCGGTTTGCAGGTTCTGCAGGCTGCCGTTCAGGTCGTCGACCGTGATCGAGACCGCGCGGAGCGGGCCGGAGAGCGCGCCCGCGAGCCCTGTCGGGGCGCCGCCGGAGAAGAAGTCCGTCTCCGCGAGCTGCTGGCCGGGGTAGATGTCCTGGTTCACGACGCGGCCGTTGAGCAGTGCCGGGTCGGTGATCGCACTGGGCTTGACGTCGGCGGCTGCGACGCTGGTGAGCTGGTACAGCTGCTTGCTGCCGATCGTGGCACCGGGTGTGCCCTTGGCGATCAGCTTCTTGGCGACGAGCACCTGGCGCGGCGCGGTGTCGGCCGAGACGCTGTCGCGGTACTGGGTGATGTAGACGGCGAGCAGGATCGCCGCGAGCGCGGCCGCCGTCAGCCCGAGCGCGATCGCGCCCTGGCGTGTCGACGTCAACCGCCCGGTCAAGCTCTGAGCCATGAAACCCTCCTCTGTCTCCCTGACCCGCCCGAAGCGGGTACCCCTATCGAGTTATCGCTGTTTCGCCGCGGTTTGTCTACCGCGACCCCAGTGTGACTGAACATGGACGGCACGGGCGCTACTTGACCAGCGTCGCGATGCACACGGTGGGGCTGTTGTTCACCGGCGTGGGACACGCCGTCTCGCCCGGAAGCCCGCCGCTGCTCGTGAGGTTGAGGCTCATGTAGTGACCCCAAATGCGCGAGTCCTGACCATTGGTGCCGCGTGTCGCCGGCGGGACAGGCTCGTTGATCGGCGTGGCTCCGGACGTGCAGTTTGCCGGCGCGGGATCCCAGCCCGTCACGTAGAAGCCCGCGAAGCCGACGATGGGGATGTTGTCGTTCGGGCTCCACGGCTCCCCGACCTCCGTGTACGGCACCACGATCACCCGTGGGTCGCCGGCCGAGATGTCGGGCAAGCTGGCCCAGTTGTTCGGCGAGCAGACGCCGCCGGGCGCCCACCGGTCGTTCATGGCGTCCCGCACGTTGTTGTTGATGCCGTTGGCGCTGATATCGAGCTGGCAGGTGTAGCCGTTCGGGCAGCTGCCGTCGTCGATCGCAAAGTTCTGGTCGCAGCCGTTGAGCACGGCATCGGCCATCGTCTGACCCTGGCACCTGAAGCCGCCGCCGAGGACGTTGTCGTTGGCTTGCGGCGTCAGCCGTAGCACCCACGGCAGCTCGCCCACCACGCCCGCGGTGAACGGATCGATCTGCAGCTCGAGCCCGATGATCTTGGGCGCGCCGCCCTGGTTGACGGTCTGCGGCGTCAGCGCGAGATTGGCGATGGCACCTTGCGTCCCGTCGTCGCCGGCGGTCACGTAGAACTCGGTCGTCTCGGCGGACTGGGCGCCGCGATCTGCGAGCACGAGCACATCGACGGCGCCGTAACCGTTGCTGCCGGTGTCCCCGTCGCCGGGTGCCAGGTCGGCGTTGCTCGTGGAGACCCAGGTGGAGACCCCTCCCGCAGGTGGCGCCGGTCCTCCGGTCTGCGTCAGCAGGATCGACTGGCTGCCGAAGACGGCGCTCACGGAGCGCGCCGGCTCCGGACCGAGGCCACCCCATGCCGGGAAGTACACCTGCGCGGTGATGCCGACCTCGCATGCGGGCGACCTGCGGCCCATGTAGTACGGGTTGTTGAAGGCGCAGCCGATCGAGGTGAGATCGACGCGCTGCACGTCGATGTTGGGTCCACCCGACTGGCTGAAGGCGGAAACGAAGCCGATGTTCTCGTACTCGACAGTGTCAGAGCTGGGACCCGAACCGCAGTTCCCGTCGGTGTTCGCATGCCCGAGGACGATGCTGGCCGAAGCCCCGTCGCCGCCGATCGGGAGACCCGGGCTGGTGACCGTCCAGCGCAGACTTCCCGCCGGGGCCAAGGTTTGCAGGATCTCGCCGCCGTTGTTCGGCTGATCCGGCGTGGTGTCCCAGCGTACCCAGGCGCAGTCCGTGAGTCGCGGATCGGCCGCTGCCGTGGGTCGCAACCCGGAGGTCCCTTCGAGCGTCTGCAGCGCAACGCGGGCGGTGGCCGTGATCGCCGGCACGGGGACGCCGAAACCGCCGAACAACGTTGCCACGTTCTTCTCGACGGCCTTCACGTCCGTCCAGTAGCCGCCGTTCGGTGTCCCGAAGTCGCCCGTCGTGTGGTTGAAGCAGGGGTTGCCGCCGTCGGTGTAGTCGGCGTCGTCGGGGCTCGTGGCGTTGACGCGGACCGTGGTGCGGCTCGGGTCGTTGATGTCGGTGTTGACCGCGGGCTTGAACTGGGCCGGAACGGTGACGTCCGCGTCGAGGGTCGAGTCGCCCGCGTACTGCTTTGCGCGCCACGTAATGCGCTGCGCCAGCGCCGGATCACCGACGCAGCCGGGGAAGATCGTCCCGTACTCGACCGCGGCGGCGAGCGCGGCCGCATCGACGCGGTTCTGCAGCTTGCGCTTGTGTACGAACCAGTTGCCGATGTCGAGCGCGAGCGCGGCCACCATGATGAACGTGGCGACGGAGACGGCGAAGATGACGAGCACGGAGCCGCGCTCGTCACGGCTGCGTGCACGCGCGCGAATCGTGACGCTGCGAGCGATGCCGCTCATGGACACGGGTTCGTGTACCCCGGCGATCCGTTCGTCAGCGGCTGTTCGAGGCG
>JBJXGF010000159.1:0-12337 GCA_046153015.1 Acidimicrobiales bacterium
CGGGCGAGCGGTCCGAAGCCGAACGCGCTCAGCGTATTGAGCGGGACGCAGCGTGCGTAGTCTCCCAAGCTCTGAGGCACCCCACGATCATGGTCCACCTCCACCCCCAGCGCGCGGCAATCGCTGCTGGACCGCGAGTCGCCGCCCGCGCCACCAGCACCGCCGCTATGGCGGGGCGGCACGGCGGGGATTTTGGGGTTCGATCTGGTGGGGCACGCCGTCGGGTTTGCGGACAATGGGCCGTTGCTGCTCATCGAGCTCGATGGTCCAGCGGTGGCCGTGGATGAAGGTGTGGTGATGGCGGCAGAGCAGGACGCCGTTGGTGATGGTGGTGGGGCCGCCGGTGGTCCAATCCTGGCAATGATGGATGTCGCAGCGGCTGGGAGGCTGGTCACAACCAGGAAATCGGCAGCCCCGGTCGCGACGGACGACGGCGTGGGCGAGGGGGCGGGGCCAACGCCGTTGGGCGCGGCCGATGTCGAGCGGCTCGCTCTCGGCGCCCAGCACCAGGCGGGTGAAGCTGGCGTCGCAGCCGTAGTGCTCGGGGAACGCTCCGTCGGGTTCGAGGCCGCCGTTCCCGTCGAGGCGGACGGTGAGGGTGATGTGGCAACGGTCGGGCGAGCTGGCCTGGCCGAGCGGGACCCGCAACGCGCCGTCGACCAGGTCCATCAAGCCCTCGGCCCGTAGGGCGGCGACGCTCAGCGCGGGAACGGTGGGGTCGCCGTCGCGTGCCCGCTGCAAATAGCCGCGTACTTCACGGTCCAGGGCCGAGGCGAGCAGGCGGCCGTGCTCGGGCGAGAGGTGCAGCTCGCCGTTCCACCAGCCGTCGAAGCCCTCGGCCAAGCGGAACGACTCCTGCTCAGCCAAGCAGGCCAGGGCGGCGGGTCGGGGCTGTCGATCGCGTCGACTCGCTCCAAGAACGCCCGGTGGGCGGCGGCGAAGCCGGCGAGGTCGCCGCTGGCGGCCAGGTCGGTCAACACCGCGTCGATCTCGTCGGTACAGTGTTCCCCGTCCCGGTTCTTGGCCTCGACCAAGCGACGCACGTGCACGTCGTTCAACACGCCCTCCAGGGCGGCCAGCCGGGCGTGGCGCAGCCCGGCCATCACCACGCTGGAGTGCTGCAGCGCCCGGGCCGAACCGTTGGGCAGACCGGTTTGCGCAGTCAGCCACGAGACCGGCGAACGCCAACCCTCCGACGCCCAAACGCGGTCCCGCTGCGCGGCCACCACGACCTGGCGCGCCAGCTCGGCGACGGTGTTCACCAGCGCCTGCACCGCACCCACCGCTGCCGCCTCGTCGCCCGGTTCGAGGTCGTCGACCAGCGCCGCCGCGTCGCGGGTGAGCTGCGCCAGCTTCCCCAATTCCGCCACGATCCCTCCGCCCGGCATGACTGTATTTTAGCAGGAATCAGGGCCAGGTCGACGAGAATTACCTCAACACTATCTCTCCGTATTTACCGCACACTTGGAGGAAACGTGAGGTCTATGGAGTGCGACCCGGCACGGCACGGGCGAGCAAATCCCCGTCGCGCCGCCCCGCCATAGGGGGGCGGCTACCGGTAGCGTTCGGGGTGGTCGGCCAGCTCGCGGATGAAGTCCTCGACGATCGCGTCGTGGTCGAGATGCGGCGCCCAGCCCCATTCGGCGCGCGCCCGCGTGTCGTCGATCTCGCGGCGCACGGCGAAGAGGGGTTGGATGGCGGGGTCGGGCTCGAAGTCGATCTTGGCGTCGGGCAGGCGCCGGCGGACGGCGTCGGCGAGCTGGCCGGCGGTGGGCGAGGGCGCCACGCCGCCCAGGTTGTAGTTGACGGTCTGGATGGCGTCCCGCGGCGCGTCGGCGAGCTGCAGCATGGCCGCTCCCGCCTCCTTGAAGTACACGAGCGTGAACGCGGTGTCCGGCGTGACCCACACCGTGAACGGCTGGCCGAGGGCGGGCCGTTCGATCACCCAGCTCGTCCACTGGGCCAGGCTCCAGGTGGTCACGCCGGGGCCGACGATGCCGGGGTAGCGGATGCCTCGGAAGTCGAGCCCGTACACCCGCCGGTAGTAGCGGCCGAGCAGCTCCCCGAACAGCTTGCCGACGCCGTAGATCAGGTCGGGCCGCTGGAGCGTCGAGTCGGTGATGTCCCCCGGCGGCTGCTCGGCGCCCACGTGCACGCCCATGCTGCTGGCGAAGAGGAACTGCTCCACGCCGTTCAGGCGCGCCGCCTCGAGCAGCGCGTGCGTGCCGTAGGCGTTGGCCTGCAGGGAGGCCTGCGGGTCCTTCTCGCTGGGTCCGGACAGGATGGCGCCCAGGTGGTAGACGGCCCGGGGCCGCACCGCCTCGACCAACGCGTGCACCGCGGCGGCGTCGGCGAGGTCGAGCGGGTGCAGCGTGACCGCGTCGGTCACCCCGTGCAGACGCTGGAGGTTGCCGCTCCGGTAGGACACATGCACCGGCTCCTCGCCGCGGGCGAGCAGGGCGCGCACCACCTCGGCGCCGATGAAGCCGGCGCCGCCGGTCACGAGGATCGTCATCGGCGGTAGTGGGGCAGCACGGTCTCGGCGAACAGGCGAGCCGGCTCCTTCGTGTCGCGCCCGAAGAACTCGATCACGAAGTGGGTGCAGCCAGCGGCCACGTGACGGTCGATGCAGTCGATCACCCGGTCCGGGGCGCCCCAGATGCCGTGCTCCTCGAGGTCGGCGCCCATGTGGCCGCCGTAGATCCGCTTGGCCTTCTCGAGGTGCTCCTGGGCGGTGGCGGCGTCGGGCGCGATCACCACGTTGCACTGCTGCGAGATCGTCACCTCCGCCGGGTCCCGCCCCGCCTCCTCGCAGCGCTGGCGGAACACCTTCACCTTGTGCGCCAGCGCGCTCTGGTGGGCGGCGCTGTTGTTCCAGATGTCGGCCCGCCGGGCGGCGATGCCCATCAGCAGCTTCTCGCCGCCGCCGCCGATCAGGATCGGCGGGCGGCGCACCGGCTTGGGCTCGCAGAACACCCCGTCGGCCTTCGCCCAACGCCCGTCGAAGCTCACCTGCTCCTCGGTCCACATGCGGGTGAGCAGCTCGGCGGTCTCGTCGAGCGCCTGCATGCGGTCCTTCACCGCCGGGAACGGACAGCCGTAGCCCTCGAACTCCTGCTGGAACCAGCCCGAGCCGAGGCCGACCACCACCCGGCCCCCGGAGATCTGGTCGATCGTGGCCACCTGCTTGGCGAACACGGCCGGGTTGCGGAAGTTCGGCGGGGTCACGAGCGTGCCGAGCTCCGCCCGTTCGGTGAGCGGCGCCACCGCGGTGAGCAGGCTCCACGCCTCGAGGATGGCGTTCTGCGGGGCCGGCACCCCGTAGAGATGGTCGCAGACCCACAACGAGTCGAAGCCGAGGCGATCGAACTCCACCGCCGCGTCGCGGGTCTCGGCCCACGTGCGCTTGATCTGGGGCAAGGTGACGCCGAAGTGCAGGGCTGCCATGGGCGCGCAGCTTAGGCGGGGGGCTAGCTTGCCGCGCCGTGACCTACCCGCCTCCTGGCCACTACCTGCGACACCTGCGGATCTCCGAGGCCGCCCACGCGCCGGGCGAGATGATCGGGCGCATGGAGTGCACGCCGGACCTGGCCGGCGACGACGGCTGCGTGCGGCTCGGACCCATCGCGGCGATGGTCGACGTGGTGGGCGCCGCCGCCTCCTACGACTACGCCGCGCCCGACTGGGCGGCCACGCTCGACCTGTCGCTCCAGCTCGCCGGCCCGGTGACGGGCCCGCTGGTGGTGGCCCGGCCGGCCCTGCTGCGCTCCGGGGGCGGCACGATGGTGGTGGACCTGCCCCTCACCGACGGCGCCGACGCGCCGGTCGGGCGGGCCACGGTCACCTACACCCGCCTGCCGCGGCGCGACGACAACCCGCTGGCCCGGCCCACGCTGCCGCCCGACTACCCCCCGGTCGAGGCGGACCGGCCGAGCCTGTGGGGCTATCTCGGCCTGCGCGAGCGCGACGGCGGCGTGGAGCTCGACCGGATCGTGCCCGTGCACAACTCGATCGGCGCGGTCAACGGCGGCGCGTTGGCCACCCTCGCCGACGAGGCGGCGCTGCTCACCGCCCGGCGGGTGTTCGGGGGGCCGGCCCGCACCACCGACTGCATGATCCACTACCTCGCCGCCGGGCGCACCGGCCCGCTCCACGCGCTGGCCACCCCCCAGCGCCACGACGCCTCGGGCCTCGTGCTGCGGGTCGAGATCACCGACACCGGCGACCCGCGCGGCGCCCGCCTGGTGACGCTCGTGACGGTGAACGCCCAACCCGTGGCCGGGTAGCGTCGCACGGCGATGAACCCCACCTACTCCGCTGAGGCCGAGGCCTACCGCGCCAAGATCAAAGCCTTCCTCGCCCAGAACCTCCCCGCCGGCTGGAACGGCATCGGCGCCCTCGAGCCGGCCGAACGGGCCGAGTTCACCGAGGCGTGGCGGGCCAAGCTGGCCGCCAACAACCTCCTCGCGGTCAACTGGCCCAAGGCGTACGGCGGCGCCGGGCTGTCGCTCATCGAGCGGGTGGTGCTCAACGAGGAGTTCACCCGGGCCGGCGCGCCCACCGGCAACGACAACGACGGGTTCAGCATCGGCATGCTCGGCAACACGCTGATCGCCGCCGGCCGGGAGGACCAGAAGCGCCACTTCCTGCCCAAGATCATCAGCGGCGAGCACCGCTGGTGCCAGGGCTACTCGGAGCCGGGCTCGGGCTCCGACCTCGCCAACCTCGGCACGCGGGCCGCGCTCGACGGCGACGAATGGGTGCTGAACGGCCAGAAGATCTGGACCTCCAACGCCCACACCGCCAACTGGATCTTCGTGCTCACCCGCACCAACCCCGACGCGGTGAAGCACCTCGGCATCACGTTCCTGCTGGCGCCGATGGACCAGCCCGGCATCGAGATCCGCCCGATCATCAACATCAACCGCCGCCACGACTTCAACGAGGTGTTCTTCACCGACGCCCGCACCCACAAGGACAACGTGGTCGGCGAGGTCAACAACGGCTGGGCGGTGGCCAACACGCTGCTCGGCTTCGAACGCGGCGACAACGCCACCACGCTGTCGATCACCTTCCGAGACGAGCTCGACCGCCTCCTCGCCGTGGCCAAGGAGCGGGGCCGGGACCGCGACCCGACGATCCGCCAGCGCCTCGCCTGGGCCCACACCAAGGTGGAGATCATGCGCTTCCTCGGGCTGCGCACGCTCAGCTCGGCGCTGGAGGGAAAGCCGCCGGGGCCCGACGCGTCGATCAGCAAGCTGCTGTGGTCCGAGTACCACCAGGCCGTCACCGAGCTGGCGCTCGACGTGATCGGCCCCGAGGCCACCACCCCCTCGGGCCGCGACGCGGCCAACGCCATCATGGCCGACGCGCCCGGCTCGCCGTTCTCGACCCAGGGCTGGGTCACGACCTTCCTCGGCGCCCGCCCGGGGACGATCTACACCGGCACCAGCGAGATCCAGCGCAACATCATCGGCGACCGCGTGCTGGGCTTGCCGCGCGAGCCCCGTGCCGACGGCGGCGCCTGGAAAGACGCCCGCAGCTGAACTACTGTCGCTCCCACGTCCACTGCTGGGGGCGCCGGCCACGGCTGAGAACCCGACCCGTCGGGTGACCCCAGGAACCTGATCTCGGTAATGCGAGCGGAGGGAAGCGGGTGCGACGGCGAGCGATTCTCTCGTCTTTGGGCTCTTCCGGGCCGGCGCGCGCGAGGTCAGGCGCATCACGCTGGAGGCCCGCATGATCGTCGAGATCCAATGCCTGGCGTTCCCGCCGGGCACGGCCGAGAACCGGTACGAGCACATCGAGGCGGCGATCGAGGCCGTGAAGCGCTCGGGCCTGTCCTACGAGGTGGGCCCGCTCGGCACCACCTTCGAGGGTGAGCCCGACGAGGTGTGGGCGCTGCTGCGGGCCGTGCACGAGGCCTGCCTCGCCAGCGGCGCCGACGGGCTGGTGTCGGTGGTCAAGCTCGAACAGACGCGAGCGGCGGACGCGGCGCCGACCATGCGCTCACTCACCGCCAAGCACCGCTGAGGCGGCGGTGACGAGCGCCCTGCGCCGGTACACGCCGCCGGCGGCGCTGTTGCTGGCCCTGCTCGCCGCCTGGGAGGCGGTGGTGCGCGTCCGCAACACCGCCCCCTACGTGCTGCCCGCGCCCAGCCGGATCTGGACTGCGTTCGTCGCCACCCGCCGGGTGCTGCCCGGCCACGTCCGCGCCACGCTGTTCGAGGCGGTGCTCGGCATCGGGCTCGGCGCCGCGGTGGGGGTGGCGCTCGCCGTCGTGGTCGTCCTGTGGCCGCTGGCCCGGCGGACGCTGTACCCGCTGCTGGTGGCGAGCCAGACGATCCCGATCATCGTGCTGGCGCCGCTGCTCGTGCTGTGGTTCGGCTTCGGCTACACGCCCAAGGTCGTGGTCGTGGTGCTCATCGTGTTCTTCCCGGTGGCGGTGTCCACCGCGGCGGGCCTGTCCGGCGTGGACCGCGAGCTCGTGGAGCTGGTGCGCAGCATGGGCGGCGGACGGCGGGCGGTGCTGCGCCTCGTGCTCCTGCCCGGCGCCATCCCCGCCTTTTTCGCCGGGCTGCAGATCTCCGCCGCGTATGCGGTGGCCGGCGCGGTGTTCGGCGAGCTGATCGGCGCCGAAGCGGGCCTGGGGCTGTTCATCTCCCGCTCGCAGCGGGCCTTCCGGGTGGACCAGGTGTTCGTCGGGGTGGCCGCCGTGGCCCTGCTCTCGATGGCGCTGTTCGGCGTCGTCCACGCCCTCGCCCGGCTCGCCTCGCCGTGGCGGTACATCGGCAACCAAGACAACGGAAGGGAGACGCCATGAAGCGTCTGCTGCTCGTCGTCCTCACCGCGGCGGCTCTCGTCGGCGCGGCCTGCGGGAGCGACGCGTCCGAACCGAGCGCGTCCGGATCCAGCGGGAAGACGCAGACGGTCACGCTGGTGCTCGACTGGACGCCGAACACCAACCACAGCGGCTTCTACCTCGCCAAGGCGAAGGGCTGGTACGCCGAAGCCGGCCTCGACGTGAAGATCGTCGAGCCGGGCGAGTCGACCACCTCGCTGAACCAGCTCGCCGCCGGCAACGCCGAGTTCGCCGTGGGGGTGGCCGAGTCGCTGCTGCCGGCCCGCGCCGCCGGGGCCCCGGTGGTGTCGCTCGGAGCGATCATCCAGCACAACACCTCGAGCCTGCTCTCGCTCTCGAGCGACAACATCACGCGCCCGGCCGACCTCGCCGGCAAGACCTACGGCGGCTTCGGCGGCGAGCTCGAGACTGCGCTCGTGAAGCAGCTCGTGGCCTGCGACGGCGGCGACCCCGAGCAGGTCCGCTTCGTGGAGGTCGGCAACGTGGACTACCGGGTGGGCCTCGAACGCGACGACTACGACTTCGTCTGGATCTTCGACGGCTGGGACCTCGTCCGCCTGCGCGACCTGGAGAAGCTGGCCGTCGCCACGATCCCGTTCCGCCAGTGGACCCGGTGCATCCCCGACTGGTACACGCCGCTCGTGGCCACCAACGAGAAGACGATCGGCGCCGCGCCCGAGACCGTCCGGGCGTTCATGGCCGCCACCGCCCGGGGCTACGCCGCCGCGGCCGCCGACCCGGGCGCCGCCGCTGACGCCCTGCTCGCCGCCGCGCCCGAGCTCGACCGTGACCTCGTGACGAGGAGCGCCGCCTACCTCGCCGGCAAGTACGCGGAGGGTGCGCCTGCGTGGGGCGTTCAGGACCGCGCCGTGTGGGCCCGCTTCGAGGAGTTCCTCCGCGCCAGCGGGCTGCTCGACTCCCCGGTCGCGGTGGACAAGGCGTTCACCAACGACTTCCTGCCCAAGCAGTAAGCCCTCGGTGACGCTGCCGGCCCTGGCCGTGGAGGGCCTCGTCCACCGCTTTGCCGGGCCGCCCCCGGTGGCGGTGCTCGACGGGGTGTCGTTCCGGGTGCCCGCCGGGGGCTTCGCCAGCCTCGTCGGGCCCAGCGGATGCGGCAAGAGCACGGTGCTGCGGGTGCTGGCCGGGCTGCTGGCGCCCGACGCCGGCCGGGCCGAGGTGCACGGCGAGTCCACCATCGGCCGGCCCGGCCTCGTGGCCTACATGCCCCAGCGCGACCTGCTGCTGCCGTGGCGGCGGGCCCTCGACAACGCCACGCTCGGTGCGGAGGTGGGCGGCCTCGACCGGGCCGCCGCCCGCGCCCGGGCCCGTGAGCTGTTCGTGCGCTTCGGCCTCGGCGGCTTCGAGCGGGCCTGGCCGTCGCAGCTCTCGGGCGGCATGCGCCAGCGCCTGGCGCTGCTGCGCACGTTCCTGGCGGCGCGCCCGGTGATGCTGCTCGACGAGCCCTTCGGCGCCCTCGACGCGATCACCCGCCGGGAGATGCACGGCTGGCTGGAGGAGCTGTGGCTGGCCGACGCCGCCGCCGGCGCCGCGCGCCGGACCACGCTGTTCGTGACCCACGACGTGGAGGAGGCCCTGCTGCTCTCCGACGAGGTGCACGTGGTCTCCTCCCGGCCCGGCCGCATCGCCGATTCGGTGGTCTCCCCCTTCCCCCGCCCCCGGCCCCGGGAGCTGGTCACGAGCGCGGAGTTCGTCGAGCGCAAGGCCCGGCTGCTCGCCGCTCTCGACAAGGCCAGCGGGCCCCCGCCGCCGAGCGCCGGCCGGTAACCTCGCGCGGGTGACCGACTACGCCGCGCCGCTCCACGACATCGCGTTCGTCCTGAACAATGTGGTCGGCCTGCCCGACCTTGCGCGCCTCCCCGAGTTCGCCCACGCCGACCCGGCCACCGTGCAGGGCGTGCTCGAGGAGTGCGGCCGCTTCATGGCCGAGGTGGTCGCCCCCACCAACCGCGAGGGCGACCTCGAGGGCAGCGTGCGCCAGCCCGACGGCTCGGTGCGCACGCCCGCCGGGTTCGGCCCCGCCTACCAGCGCTACGTCGAGGCCGGCTGGGGGGCCGTGTCGTTCCCGCCCGAGTACGGCGGCGGCGGGTTCCCCTGGCTCGTCGGCATCGTGCTCCAGGAGATGCTCACCTCGGCCAACATGGCCTTCTCGCTGTGCCCGCTCCTCACCCAGGGCGCCATCGACGCGCTGCTGCACCACGGCAGCGAGGAGCAGCGCGAGACCTACCTCGCCAAGATGGTGACCGGCGAGTGGACCGGCACGATGAACCTCACCGAGCCCCAGGCCGGCTCCGACGTGGGGGCGCTCACCACCCGGGCCGTGCGCGCCGAGGACGGCACGTACCGCATCACCGGCACGAAGATCTTCATCACCTACGGCGAGCACGACCTCACCGAGCAGATCGTGCACCTGGTGCTGGCCCGCACCCCCGGTGCGCCGCCGGGCACCAAGGGCATCAGCTGCTTCATCGTCCCCAAGTTCCTGCTCGACGCCGACGGCCGGCCCGGCGCCCGCAACGACGTCACCTGCGTGTCGATCGAGCACAAGCTCGGCATCCACGCCAGCCCCACCTGCGTGCTCTCCTACGGCGACCGGGGCGAGGGCGCGGTCGGCTACCTGATCGGCGAAGAGAACCAGGGCATGCGGTACATGTTCACGATGATGAACAACGCCCGGCTCTCGGTGGGCCTCGAGGGCCTCGCGGTGGGGGAGCGGGCCTACCAGCACGCGCTGGCCTACGCCCAGGAGCGCCGCCAGGGCCGAACCGTCGGCGCCCCCGCCGGGGAGAGCTCGCCGATCATCGAGCACCCCGACGTGCGGCGCATGCTGCTCACGATGAAGGCCTACGTGGAGGCGCTGCGCTGCCTCATCTACCAGAACGCCGCGGCGATCGACTGGGCCAAGCACCACCCCGACGCCGACGAGCGGGCCCGGCGCCAGGAGCGGACCGATCTGCTCACCCCGATCTCGAAGGCGTTCGGCACCGACATCGGGGTCGAGGTCGCCTCGCTCGGCGTGCAGGTGCACGGGGGCATGGGCTTCATCGAGGAGACCGGCGCCGCGCAGCACTACCGGGACATTCGCATCGCCCCCATCTACGAGGGCACCAACGGCATCCAGGCGGCCGATCTGGTGGGGCGCAAGCTGCCGATGCGGGGCGGCCAGGCTGCGCTCGACCTGCTGGCGGAGGTGCGGGAAACGGTCGGCGAGCTGACCGCCGCCGGCGGGGAGCTGGAAGAGGTGGCCGGCCGCCTCGCCGCCCAGGTCGACGCGCTGGTCCAGGCCACCGAGTGGGCGCTGACCCGCGGTCTCGCCGACCCCAACGACGCGCTGGCCGCCAGCACCCCGCTGCTGCGCATGTGGGGCCTGGTGCTCGGCGGGTGGCAGCTCGCCCGCTCGGCGCTGGCCGCCCGGCGCCTGCTCGAGGCGGGCGAAGGCGACGCCGGCATGCTCACCGCCAAGATCGACACCGCCCGCTTCTACTGCTCGCAGCTCCTGCCCCAGGCCGGCGGGCTGCTGGGCGCGGTCACCGCCGGCGCCGGTCAGCTCTACGCCATCGAGCCCAAGTACCTGGCCGGCGGGTAGCGGCGGTCGTGGTCGGCTACATCCCGAGCCCCTCGAGCGGGCGCATCTCGCTCGGTCCGATCAACCTCACCGCCTACGGGCTGATGATCGCGCTGGGCGTGCTCGCCGCGGTCGAGCTGGCCCGGCGCCGCCTCGCCGCCCGGGGCGGCAACCCCGACGACATCTCGGCCATCGCCCTCTGGGCGGTCCCCGCTGGGCTGCTCGGCGCCCGGCTCTACCACGTGATCACCGACTGGCGGCGCTTCCAGGGCCGCTGGGGAGACGTGGTGAAGATCTGGGAGGGCGGCCTCGGCATCCCCGGGGGCCTGGCCGCCGGGGTCGCGGTCGGGCTGCTGGTGGCCCGCTCCCGCGGCCTCAACATGAGGCCGGCGCTCGACGTGTGCGCGCCAGCCATCCCCCTCGCGCAGGCCATCGCCCGCTGGGGCAACTGGTGGAACCAGGAGCTCTTCGGCCGGCCCACCACGTTGCCCTGGGCGCTGAAGATCGACCCCGAGAACGTGCCCGCCGGCTACGAGGACTACGGCCTGTTCCACCCGACGTTCCTCTACGAGTCGCTCTGGAACCTCGGCCTCGTGGGCCTGTTGCTCGGGCTCGAGCGCCGCCGCCGGCTGGCGCCCGGGCAGCTGTTCGCGGTGTACGTGGGCGGCTACGGCCTCGGGCGGCTGTGGGTGGAGTCGCTGCGCATCGACCCGGCCTCCCACCTGGGGCCGCTGCGGGTGAACCTGTGGATGAGCATGCTGCTGATCGTGGGCGGCGCGGCGGCGTTCGTGCTGCTCGGCCGGCGCTCAGGGTCCGGCGCGCTCTACGCCGCCGGCGGACCAGCCGCCGTCGGCGAAGCGGGCGATGAGGGCGTCGGCGAGGCGGGGCCAGGCGTCGATCGCCCAGGGGCCGAAGCCGATGCCGGTGAGCACCACGAGGGCAAGGCCGAGGTCGGGGTCGGCCCACAGGAACGACCCCCCGCGCCCGAAGTGCCCGAAGGTTCGGGGTGAGTTCGTCGCCCCGGTCCAGTGCGGCGCCTTTGCGCCCTTGATCTCGAAGCCGAGGCCCCACGGGCAGGGCCGCTGCGGCCCGAAGCCGGGCAGCACGCCGTCCAGCTCGCCGAACGCGGGGCTCGTGGCCCGGCGCAGCGTCTCGGGCGCCAGCAGGGTGGGGGCGAGCAGCTCGCGGGCCACGAGCAGCAGGTCCGCCGCCGTGCCCACCGCGCCGTGGGCGGGGGAGCCGCGGAGCGCGGTGGCGGTGAGGCCGAGCGGCGCCAGCACCCCTTCGGCCAGGTAGTCGGCGAAGGCCAGGCCGCTGCGCGTCTCCACGTGGCCGGCGGCCAGCTCGAAGCCGTAGTTGGAATAGATCCGCCGGGCGCCCACCCGGGCGAGCGGCGGGCCGGCCTCGGGGCCGAGGCCCGAGGCGTGCGCCAGCAGGTGCGCCAGCGTGGCGCCGGGCGGGCCGACCAGGTCGTCGAGGCCGACCGTGCCCTCCTCCACCGCCACCAGCACGGCCAACGCGCTCAGCAGCTTGGTGACCGACGCCAGCTCGAAGGAACGGTCGAGCTCGCCCAGGGTCACGAGCGTCCGCGAGGCCGACGTGAGCGCCAGCGCCACGGGGCCGGCCGGCCAGTCGTCCACCACCTGCTCCAGGTAGGTCATGCGCGCCCGTTCGCCGGCCCCAGCTGCCACTTCGACATGCAGTTCGTCATAGACGCGACTCATAGTCGCGACGTACCGACCGACAGGTTAGGCGGCTTACCGAGCAACAGGAGGGCCTGCTCCGTGACCACCAGCCCCGCCGTCCGCCGTCCGCGCCGGCCGGCGC
The DNA here is from genome assembly GCA_046153015.1 of Acidimicrobiales bacterium. Lineage (GTDB taxonomy): Bacteria > Actinomycetota > Acidimicrobiia > Acidimicrobiales > CAIXPF01 > JBJXGF01. The sequence continues at coordinate 12,273 of JBJXGF010000159.1, forward strand.
CCGTTCGCCTCGTCGGCGTCGTCGCGGCCGGCGTGCTCGCCGCCGCGATCGCGCTGGCCGGCGCC
>JBJXGF010000168.1:0-3030 GCA_046153015.1 Acidimicrobiales bacterium
GCCGGCCGCCGGCGCTGCCCACCCCGAAGCCGCCGAGCGGGCGGCGTTCGGCGGTGTTCCTCCTGCTGCTGCTGGTCGTGGTCGGCCTCAACCTCATCGGCCTGGTGATGGTGCTCTCGGCCTCGTCGGTGAACGGCCTGCACCACCACGACTCGTCGTGGTACCACTTCAAGCGCCAAGCGGTGTGGTCGGCGCTCGGCGGGGTCTCGCTGCTGCTCACCCTGCGGGTCGACTACCACCGCTGGCGCCGCTTCGCCGGTCCCGGGCTGCTCGCCTCGCTCGGCGCGCTGCTGCTCGTGCTGACCCCCGGCCTGGGCGTGGAGGTGAACGGCGCCTCCCGGTGGTTGGGGGTGGGCCCGCTGCAGTTCCAGCCCTCGGAGCTGGCCAAGCTGGCCGTGCTGGTGTTCGTGGCCGACCTCCTGGCCCGCCGCCTCGACCGCATGCGCGACACGCAGGCCACGCTGCGCCCGGTGATGGTGGTGAGCGGCGCGGTCGCCGCGCTGCTCATGCTGCAGCCGAACCTCGGCACCACGATCATCGTCGGCGCCATCGTGCTGGTGCTGCTGTTCGTGGCCGGCGCTCCGCTCGGGCGGCTCTCCGCGCTGGCCGGCGGGGGGTTCGTGGCGGCCACCGCGCTGGCGCTGTCGGCCTCCTACCGCCGGGCCCGGGTGCTGGCGTTCCTGCACCCCAACGACGACCCGACCGACACCGGCTACCAGACCCTGCAGTCCTGGCTGGCCATCGCCTCGGGCCGGCTCACCGGCGTGGGCATCGGCGCCAGCCGCGCCAAGTGGGGCTTCCTGCCCTTCGCCCACACCGACTTCATCTTCGCCATCATCGCCGAGGAGTTCGGGCTGGTCGGGGCCGGGTTCGTGGTGCTGCTGTTCGTGGCGATCGGCGTGCTCGGCGCGCTCACCGCGTTGCGGGCGCCCGACCCGTTCGGCATGCTGCTGGCATCGGGCATCACCGCCTGGCTTCTCGTACAGGCCTTCGTGAACATCGGCGCCGTGGTCGGGATCCTGCCGATCACCGGGGTGCCGCTGCCGTTCGTGTCCTTCGGCGGCTCGTCGCTGTGCGTGGGGATGGGCGCGGTCGGGATCCTGCTCAACATCGCCCGCCAGGCCCGCTGGCGGACCCCGACGCCGACCATGGCATGCGCCGAGCGCTGATCGCCGGCGGCGGCACGGTCGGCCACCTCAACCCGGGCATCGCCATCGCCCGGGCGCTGGCCGCCCGGGGCTGGCCGCTCGAGGGCCTGCACTTCGTGGGCGCCGAGCGCGGCGTCGAGGCGTCGCGGGTCCCCGCCGCCGGCTTCACGGTCACGCTGCTGCCCGGGCGGGGCATCCAGCGCCGGCTCACCCCGGCCAACCTCGGCGCGGTGTGGGGCCTCCTGCGGGCCTGCGGGCGCGCCGCGGCGCTGCTGCGCCGCCTGCGCCCCGCGGTGGTGGTCTCCACCGGCGGCTACGCCAGCGTGCCGTGCGCGCTCGCCGCGGTGCTGGCCCGCACGCCGGTGGTGGTGGCCGAGCAGAACGCCGCGCCCGGCGCCGCCAACCGCCTCGTTGGCCGCTTCGCGAAGGCGTGCGCGGTGTCCTTCCCCGGCGTCGGGCTGCCGCGCGCCGTGCTCACCGGCAACCCGGTGGGCCGCGAGGTGCTCGCGGTCGACCGGGTGGGCGGGCGCGCCGCGGCCCGCGCCCGGCTCGGCATCCCGGCCGAGGCCCAGCTGGTGGTGGCGTTCGGGGGCTCGCTCGGGGCGCGCCGCATCAACGAGGCGGTGCTCGGCGTGGCCGAGGCGTGGCGCGACCAGCCCGGCCGGGCCCTGCGCCACGCCATCGGCGAACGGGACTGGGCGGGCTACGAGGCCCGGGCCCGCGCTGCGGCCGGCGGCCGGCTCTGCTACCAGGCGCTGCGCTACGAGGAGGAGATGCCCCTGGCGCTGGCCGCGGCCGACGTGATCGTGGCCCGCGCCGGCGCCACCACCGTGGCCGAGCTCACCGCGGTGGGCGCGCCGGCCCTGCTCGTGCCGCTGCCCGGCGCCCCGAGCGACCATCAGACCGCCAACGCCCGGGCGCTGGTCGAGGCCGGCGCCGCGGTCCTGGTGCCCGACGCCGAGCTCAGCGCCGAACGGCTGGCCGCCGAGCTCGACGCGCTGCTCGGCGACCCCGACCGGCTCGCACGCATGGGCAAGGCGGCGGCCGCCGCCGGCCGGCGCGACGCCGCGGAGCGGGTGGCCGACCTGGTCGAGCGCTGGGCACGCCCTGCCGCCGGGCCGAGCTCGACCCGGCCGCCGGGACCGCCGCGGGAGGCGCCGTGAGCGGCCCGCCCGCGGTCGAGCTCGAGCGGCCCCGGCGCATCCACCTGGTGGGCGCCGGCGGCGCCGGCATGAGCGGCATCGCCGAGATCCTGGCGGCGATGGGCCACCGGGTGAGCGGCAGCGACGAGCGGCCCTCCTCCGCCCTCGAACGGCTCGGCGCGCTGGGCCTGCGCACCGCGGTGGGCCACCACCCGGACAACCTCGGCGACGCCGAGCTGGTGGCCTGCTCGAGCGCCATCCCCGCCGGCAACGTGGAGGCCGCCGCCGCCCGGGCGGGCGGCCTGCCGGTGCTGTCCCGGGCCGAGCTGCTCGGCGCCATCTGCCGCCAGCGGCGCACGGTGGCGGTGGCCGGCGGCTCGGGCAAGACCACCACCACCGCGATGCTGGCGCTGATCCTGGCCGAGGCGGGCCTCGCGCCCTCGTTCCTCGTGGGGGGCGAGCTGGTCGGCCTGGGCTGCGGCGCCCGCTGGGATCGCGGCGAGCACTTCGTGGTCGAGGCCGACGAGAGCGACGGGTCCTTCCTCGCCCTGGGCGCCTACGCGGCGATCGTCACCACCGTCGAGGCCGACCACCTGGACCACTGGGGCAGCTTCGAGGCGCTGCAGGCCGGCTTCGCCCGCTTCCTCGCCGCCGCGCCGGGCCCGAAGGTGGTGGGCGCCGACGACCCCGGCGCCGCCGCGTTGGCCGCCGCCGTGCCCGGCGCGCAGACCTACGGGCAG
>JBJXGF010000169.1:0-6058 GCA_046153015.1 Acidimicrobiales bacterium
GCCGGCCGCCGGCGCCGACGCCCGCGCCGACGCCACGCTCGCCGGGTCGGCCGAGGCGGGCGGCCGCCGCGTGCAGCTCGTGCCCGGACCCGCCCCCGAGCCGGTGGTCGTGCCCGTGGTCGTGTGCGGCGACGGCCACCTCAACCCGCCCGGCGCCGAGGTGTGCACGGTCTGCGGGGCGGGGGTCGACGAGGGCCAAACGCCGAGCGAGGCCCCGCGCCCAAGCCTCGGCGCCTTGCGCTTCGACAACGGGGCCACGTTCGCGCTCGACGCCACGGTCTTCCTCGGCCGTGACCCCGAGGCCGACCCCGAGGTGGCCGACATGGTGCAGCGCGGCGCCGCCCGGGCGCTGTCGCTCGAGGACGAGGACCGCACGATCTCCCGGGTGCACGCCGAGATCCGCCTGAGCGGCTGGGAGGTGCAGGCGGTCGACCGTTCGGTCAACGGCACGCTGGTGCTGCCTCCCGGGAGCAGCGAATGGTCCCGGCTCATGCCCCAGACCGTCACGCCCCTCGAGGCCGGCGCCCGCATCCTCATCGGCGGCCACGCCTTCACCGTGGTGGAACGGGCCGACTGACCCGAGCGCCGTCCGGCGGACGCGCTACCAGAGGCCGAGGCGGGCCTCGCCGTACCCGAACCACCCGGCGATGATCTCGTTCATCAGCTCCTCGGAGCCGGACACCGCGCCGAGCATCCGTACGTCGCGGTAGTGGCGTTCGATCTCGTTGCCGCGCACGAGGCCCGCGGCCCCGTGGATCTGCACGGCGTCGGCGGCCACGGCGAGACACGCCCGCTCGGCCTCGGCCTTGGCGATCGCCGATTCGGCGATCACGTCGGCGCCGGCCGCCTCGAGCTCGATCACGTGACGGGTGTAGCAGCGGGCCAGCTCCACCCGCCGGGCCATGGCCGCCAGCCGGTGCCGGATCACCCCCTTGTCGGCCAGGGGCCCGCCGAACACCGAGCGTCGGGCGGCGTGCTCGGCGGCCAGCGCCAGGCAGCGCGCCGCGGCGACGCCGGCCAGCGCCGCGGTGCACAGCCGGTCGGCGGGCGCGCCGAGCATGAGCGCCTGGTACCCGTCGCCGTCGCCGCCGACGAGGTTGCGGGCCGGCACGTGCACGCCGTCGAAGACCAGCTCGGCCACGTCGAGGCACCACCAGCCCATCATGTCGAGCTGCCGCGTGACCCGCAGGCCCGGCGTGGCGGAGTCCACCAGCAGCAGCGACAGGCCGTCCCGGCCGGGCGCCCCGGTGCGCACCGCGACCACGAAGAAGTCCGACCGGGCGCCGCCGGTCACGTAGCTCTTCGCGCCGTCGACCACGAACGAGACGCCGTCGCGCGTGGCCCGGGTGCGCATCGCGCTCACGTCGGCGCCGCCGTAGGGTTCGGCGAGGGCCAGCGCGGCCACCCGCTGACCGGCCAGCGCCGGGCGCACGTACGCCTCGATCTGCGCCCGGTCGCCGGCGGCGGTCACGAGGCCCAGCGCCTGGCGGTGCTGCACCAGCGCAACGGCGAGGCCCACCGAGCCCCCCACGCCGATGACCTCCTCCAGCATCGCCGCCACCGCCCCGAGACCGCCGCCGCGCCCGCCCACCGACTCGTCGAAGCCGACGCCGAGCATCCCCGCCTGCCCGGCCCGGGCGTGGGCGTCGGCCGGGATGCGCCCGGCCCGCTCCCAGGCGGCGAGCTCGTAGCGCGCCGCGCGTTCGGCGAAGGCCCGGGCCGCCCCGCGCAGCTCCTCGAGGCGCCGCTCCGACTCGGCCCGGTCGGGCCTGTCGGCCCGGCCGGCCTCGGCCTCGCCGCGCTCGGCCCCGCTGCCTGCCATGCACGAGACGGTAGCGGCGCCGCCGGGCCCGACCGGGGCCGGCTGGCCGACAGGCCCAACCCGGGCGCGCCCGGCGTCAGGCGCCGGGCGCGGGGCGGGGAGCGGCGGCCTTGCTCAACCGGTCGAGCACCGCCTCGCCCAGGCCGCCCCGCGGCGGAGCGGCCACCACCACCACGTCGAGGCGGTGCTCGTCGGCCTCGCGCAGGCGCCGGTAGAGGGTGCGGGCGTACTCGGCGGCGTCGGCCGCCTCGCCCAGCAGCACCACCCCGGCCGGCGCGGGGCTCGAGCGGGTGATCACGCCGACCCGGCGCCCGGCGGCGGCCAGCTCTGCCGCCCGGCGGCCGACCTCGCCGGGCTCGACCACCACCACGCGGGCATCGGGCGCGTAGTGCGAGGCGAGCATCCCCGATGCGCGCGCCGGCCCCTCGGCGGCCAGCAGCGGGCGCCCGAGCACCTCGGCGATCACCTCGGCCGGGATCCCCCCCGGGCGCAGCAGCATCGGCCCGCCGGCGCCGAGCTCGACGATCGTGGACTCCACGCCCACGACGCACGGCCCGCCGTCGAGCACCACCGCCACCGCATCGCCGAGCTCGGCCCGCACGTCGGCGGCGGTGGTCGGGCTGACCCGCCCGAAGCGGTTGGCCGACGGCGCCGCCACCGGCTCGCCGAGCCGCTCCAGCAGGCGCTGGGCCAGGGGGTGATCGGGGCTGCGCACGCCCACCGTCGGGCGCCCGCCGGTGACCTCGCTCGGCACCGACGGGCGCCGAAGGGTCACCAGCGTGAGCGGGCCCGGCCAGAACGCCGCCGCCAGCGCCTCGAACTGCGCGGACGGCGCCCCGGGAGGCGGCTGCACCCAGCGGGCCGGGTCGTCGGCGGCGGCGAGGTGCACGATCAGCGGATGCCCCGCGGGTCGGCCCTTCACCGCGAAGATGCGCCGCACCGCGGCGCGGTTGGTCACCGCGGCGGCGAGCCCGTAGACGGTCTCGGTGGGCAGCCCGATCAGCTCGCCGCGGCGCAGCGCGCGGACCGCCTCCTCGATGGCGTCCTCGGCGCCGTCTCCGAGCGCGGCGTCGGGGGTCACCCAGGCGACGTTACCGCCGCGTCAGCGGTCACCGGCCGGTTCGAGCACGAGGGCGCCGCGGGCGGTGACCGCCACGAGGATGCCGATGCCAGGCACCGCCGGGCGCTCCTCGTAGCCCGCCTCGGCCAGCGCGGCCGGCGACGCCATCAGCTCGAGCAGCAGGCGCTCGACCTCCTCCTCCGGCTCGCCGAGCCCCGCCGCCAGCATCATCACGTCGTCACGCCGGATCGACACCGAGCCGCCGGGCGCGGCGCCGCGCATCGAGCACACGATGTGCAGGTAGCGGGCGAGCACCTGCTCCGGGCTCGGGCGGCGGGTGAACGCGGCGACCCGTTCGCCGTGACGCTCGTCGTAGTCGAGCACGAGCCGCGGGCGCTGCGACACCTGGCGCAGCGCCTCCTCGTCCACGCCGACGCCGTAGAGCTCAGCCAGGAAGCGCACCTCGGCGTCGGTGAGCGGGCACACGCCCTGCTCGGCCAGGGCCAGCTCGGCGGCGGTGGTGCGGCCCTCGGCCCGGCGGGCCAGCTCCTTCAGCGTGGCCCCCTGTGCACGGCGGCGCTCGGCGAGCAGCCGGCCCAGGCGCCGCGGCGGCGTCAAGCTCACCGAGTCGAGGCTCTGCGCCGCCCGCCGGCGCTCCCACAGGGCCCGTTCGTTCGAGTGCCAATCCCGCTCGTGCACGCCCCCCGTATCGGACGCCGGGTCGCCGGTCCCCGCGCGTAAATGCCGGTCGAGCAGCAAAATCCTGCATCCACAGCAGGACGCTCGCCCCACTCCCCCGCCCACTCGGCGCCGGACCGGGCCGGCGTCCTACCCTCTGCGCATGACCGCGATCCGCGCCCGGCGGCGCCCTCGCCCCGTTCCCGGGCCCAGCCCCGCGCCGAGTCAGGCTCGTTGCGGCGGTCCGGCATGAGCCTGCACGGGGTGGCCGGGCCGCCCGAGTTCTGGCACTGCCCCCGCTGCGGCGACAAGCTCTCCCCCGCCCACAAGGGCGAGCGGCTGCGCCCCGTGTGCGGGGGCTGCGGCCGCACGCACTTCCACAACCCGGCGGTGGGCGTGGCGGTGATCCTGCTCGACGAGGCGCAGCGGCTGCTGCTGGCCCGCCGTTTCGGCACCTACGCCGAGGGGGCCTGGTGCATCCCCTGCGGGTACGTGGAGTGGGAGGAGGACGTCCGCCTGGCCGCGGTGCGGGAGCTGAAGGAGGAGACCGGCCTCGAGGTGCGCCTCGGCGAGGTGTTCACCGTGCACTCCAACTTCCACAACCCGGTGCAGCACACGGTGGGGATCTGGTTCCGGGGCGAGATCGTGGGCGGCGCCCTCTCCGCCGGCAGCGACGTGGACCACGTCGGCTGGTACGACCTCGACGAGCTGCCCGGCGAGCTCGCCTTCCCCACCGACGTGCTGGTGGTCGACGCCCTGCGCCGGGAGCGTCACTCCGGACGGTCGAGCGCCAGCCCCTTCTCGTAGCCGGCCTCGAGCAGCGCGGCCAGCTCGTCGGGGCTCTGGTCGAGCTCGCAGTGGCCCACCAGCAGCTCGGCGGCGCTCGGCGCCCCGTCCGGCGCCCACGACTCGGGCGCCCAGACCCCGCCGCGCCGGAACGACTTCGCGCAGTGGATGAAGGCCGAGGTGACCTCCACCGCGATCGCCGCCTTCGGGCGGCGCAGGTCGGCGAAGCCGGCGAGCAGCTCGTCGTCCACGCTGATCCACGCCCGGCCGTTGACCCGCAGCGTCTCGTCGCGCCCCGGCAGCACGAAGAGCAGGCCCACGTGCGGGTTCTCCACCACGTTGGTGAGCGAGTCGAGCAGGTTGTTGCCGTTCAGGTCGGGGATCGCCAAGCGGGCCTCGTCCAGCACCCGCACGAACCCCGCCGGGCCGCCCCGGGGCGACACGTCACAGCCGCCGTCGGCGCCCGAGGTGGCGAGCAGGACGAACGGGCACGCGGCGATGAAGGCCCGGCAGTTGGCGTCGAGGTGGTCGATCTTCTTCGCCTTCACCAGCTCACCCGGCTGGCGGTAGTGCTCCCGCAGCTGCTCGGGCCGGGTGAGCGTACCGGCGAAGGGCACGGTGGGCGAGGTCGTCATGCGTTCATGCTCGCGCGAACGGCCGCCGACGCGTCGGCCGGCGCCAAGATGAGGCCGTGTCTGATGAGGCCGTGTCTGATGAGACCGTGTCTGATGAGACCGTGCCTGACGAGGCTGTACCTGGAACCGCGGGTGAGCCTGTTCACCTGATGGTGTTCTCCGACTATCTCTGACCGTGGTGCTACCTCGGGGCCGTGCGCCTCGACGAGGTCGCCGACCAGCTCGGCCCGGCGGTGGCCTGGGAGCACCGCAGCTTCCTGCTGCGCCCCGAGCCCGAACCACGCCCGCTCGACAAGTTCACCGAGTACACGAAGAACTGGGCCCGGCCGGCCGAGATGGAGCCCAAGGCCCGCTTTCGCACGTGGTCCGGGGAGCACCAGCCGCCGTCGCACTCCGTGCCGGCTGCGGTCGCCGGCAAGGTGGCGGAGACCTTCGGCGCCGAGGCCCACCACGCCTTCCAGCGGCGGGCGCTCGAGGCCTACTTCGCCGAGAACCGCACGATCTCGGACCGCGATGTGCTCGTGGCGGTCGCCGCCGAGGCCGGCCTCGACGCAGCCGAGTTCGCCCGGCGGTGGGAGGAGGGCGAAAAGGGGTTCGTACGGGCCGTGTACCTCGACTACACGCTGGCCGTGAACTCCGGCATCACCGCGGTGCCCTCCGTGGTGGTGGACCACCGCTACCTCGTGCAGGGCGGCGTCGAGGTCGTCCAGTACCTCGAGGTGATCGACCGCGCCCGCGCCGAACGCCCCTGACGACCGGCTTCGCTGCGCTCAGCCGTCTCGTCGCTGGGGGCTGCGCCCCCAGACCCCATCACCGCCCGGCTCGCTGGCGCTCGCACGGTCGGCCGGCTTCGCTTCGCTCAGCCGGGGCTCCGGCGCACGGTGAAGCCGGAGGCGCCGGTGGGGGTGAGCTCCTCCACGTCGAGCCCGGTCACCACGGCCCGAGGAGGCCCCTCGCCCAGCCAGGCGAGCAGCGCGGCCACCGCCGGCGGCGGCCCCTCGAGCTCGGCCTCCACCCGCCCGTCGGGGCGGTTGCGGACCCAGCCGCTCACGCCCAGCCGCGCCGCCTCGGCGCGGC
>JBJXGF010000170.1:0-14080 GCA_046153015.1 Acidimicrobiales bacterium
GCCGGCCCGGGCACGGCGGTCGGCGAGGCGCCGGGCGCGGCGCGCGGCTTCACCGGCGGCGCCGGCCCCGTCCGCCCCACCACCGGGGCGCCCGGCGCAGCCGATCTGGCCGAGCTGCCCCCTGGCCATCCCTCCCGGGCGGCGGCGGGGATCAGCGAGGTGCGCGCTACGAGCTCCGCCCTACGCTGGCTGCCGATCGCCGCGCTGGCGCTCGTGGCGGCGGCGATCCTCTACGTGTTCGTGCTGCGCGACCCCGGGGAGCCGAAGTCGGCGCCCACCCAGCCGGCCCCCAGGGCCGTCACCACCGTGGCCACCACCGCGCCGGCGCCGCCCACCTCGGCCGGCGGCTAGCTCACCCTCCACTGCAGCAGCGTGTAAGGCGGGTCGTTGGCCGGGTGGTCCTCGAAGACGCCCTCGACCGCGGCGCCGATCTCGACCTGCTGGAGCGGGTCGCCCAGCAGGTTGCCGATCATGCGGATGCCGTCGGAGTCGGGCAGCTCGACCAGCACCACGAGGTAGGGGCAGTTCTCCCGCACCGCGGGGTGGATCGGGTGCCACACCCGCTCCCAGGAGAAGATCCGCCCCGTGGGCGCGGTCTGCGCCCAGCCCACCGACAGGCTCTGGCACGCCGAGCACATCCACTCGGGCCCCCACTGGAAGGCGCCGCAGTCATCGCAGCGCTGCACCCAGAGCTCGTGGCGGGTCAGGCCCTCCCAGTACGGGGCGTCGAGCCCGTCGCGCTCGGCCGCCGGAGCGGGCAGCCCGTCGGGGAAGTAGGTGTCGGTCATCCCAGCGCCTCCTCGGTCCCGAACAGCACGGTCGACACCACGTCGACCATCGGCCCCGAGCTGGCCAGCGCCACCTTGCAGTTGGGCACCTGGTTGCTGGACTCGCCGAGGATCTGGCGGATCGACTCGACCTTGAGGCCGAGGCCGTGCATGTAGCACTCGGCGAGGTTGCCCCCGCTCGTGTTGAGCGGCAGCTTGCCGTCGGGCGCCACGAGGTTCTCGTAGGTGAGCACCTCGTTGGCGTTCTCGTAGGTGCACAGGCCGTGCTCGATCAGGCTCATCACCACGCCGCCGGTGAAGTTCTCGTAGGAGTTCACCACCTGCACGTCGGCCGGGCCGACCCCGGCCATCGCGTAGAGCCGCTTGGCCACCGGCCAGAAGCTGGCCGTGGCGTAGTCGGGCTGGTTGTGCACGGTGGCCCCCGAGCGGTGTGGGCCGCCGATCGCGGCGCCGAGGATGTAGGCCGGGTTGGGCCGGATGTCGCGGGCCCGTTCGGCCGAGGTGACGATGATCGCCGCGGCGCCGTCGTTCTCGAGGCAGCAGTCGTAGAGCCGGTACGGCTCTACGATCCAGCGGGCCTCGTCGTAGCCCTCGGGGGTGAGCTCGCGCCCGTGCATGACCGCCCGGGGGTTCTGCTGGGCGTGGTGGTACGCGGCGAGCGCCACGGCCTTCTGCGTGTCGGGGCTGACCTTGTGCTCGTGGAACAGGCGCGTGGCCCGCATGGCGAAGACCTGGGCCGGAGACATGAGCCCGTAGGGCAGCGTGTACGCCGGCGCCCCCCGCACCGCCTTGCTGCGCGGCGCCCCGCCGAAGCGGCCGAACTGGCCCTGCGCGAGGCCTCGGTAGGCCACCACGCAGTCGGCCAGGCCGCTCGCCACCGCCGCCGCGGCGTTGGCGACCGAGGCCGCCGCGCCGCCGCCGCCCGAACCCCACTGCATGTTCGAGAAGCGGATCTCGGGGGTGCCGAGCGCGTTGGCCAGCCGCGAGGGCAGGTTGCGGTCGTTGGAGTACGACGCGAACCCGTCGATGTCTCGGGGCGAGATGCCGGCGTGCTCGCAGGCGGCGAGGATCGCCTTGAGCACCAGCACGAACTCGGGGTCGGGCGACTGCCCTCGGCGGTAGTACGTGGTCTCCCCCACGCCGACCACCGCCACCTTCCCCTTCAGCGTCAGGCCCGTAGGCTCGCTCGGCATCGGCCTCCCCCTCGTGTCGCGGCGTCGAAGCGCCCGAGCGGGCGACACAATAGACGTCGTGACCGACACCATCACCGTGCCCGACACCGACGCCGAGATCGACGCCACGGTTTCGACCGACGACGGGGACCACGACCGCTTCGCGCACTACGTGCGCAAGAGCGACATCGTCAAGGCCAACGTCGAGGGCGTGCCGGTGATCGCGCTGTGCGGGAAGGTGTGGATCCCCAATCGCGACCCCTCGAAGTACCCGGTGTGCCCGATGTGCAAGGAGATCTACGAGTCGCTGGCCAAGTGAGCCCGGCCGGCCGCCCCTGAGCGGCGCTCCGGTTCGCCCCGGGCCGGGCGGGCTGGCAGGCTAGGCCCATGGCCGTCCGCCGCCTGAGCTTCCCCGACGCCGCCCTGCCCGCCCGCACCGAGGAGCTGCGCCACGAGGTGCGCTCGTTCCTGCAGGCCGAGCTGGCCGCCGGCAGCTTCACCCCGTCCTGCGACACGTGGTTGTCGGGCCACGACCCGCAGTTCTCGCAGCGTCTCGGCAAGGCCGGCTTCCTCGGCCTCACCTTCCCCGCCGAGTACGGCGGCCACGCCCGCTCGGCGCTCGACCGCTTCGTGGTGGTCGAGGAGCTGCTGGCCCACGGCGCGCCGGTGGCGGCGCACTGGATCGCCGACCGCCAGTCGGGCCCCTCGATCCTCAAGCACGGCAACACCGACATGAAGGCCGAGATCATCCCCGGCATCGCCCGCGGCGAGGTCTACTTCTCGATCGGGATGAGCGAGCCCGACGCCGGCTCGGACCTCGCCAACATCCGCTCGACGGGCGTGAAGGTCGAGGGCGGGTACCGCCTCAACGGCACGAAGATCTGGACGAGCCAGGCGCACAACAACCAGTACTTCATCGTGCTGGTGCGGACCACGCCCGCCGGGGAGACCGGCGGCGACCGCCACGCGGGCATGACGCAGTTCGTGATGGACCTGCGCAGCCCCGGCGTGGAGATCCGCCCGATCCGGCTGCTGTCGGGCCACCACCACTTCAACGAGGTGGTGATGAGCGACGTGTTCGTGCCCGACCACATGGTGCTCGGCACGGAGGGCAACGGCTGGGCGCAGGTGATCGGCGAGCTGGCCTTCGAGCGCAGCGGGCCCGAGCGCTACCTCTCGACGTTCCCCCTGCTCGCCGCCCTGGTCGACGCGTTGGGCCCCGAGCCGGACCCAGCGGCCGCCGCCGCGCTGGCGCTGCTCGTGGGCCGGCTGGCCGCGCTGCGCCGGCTGTGCATCTCGGTGGCGGTGGCGCTCGACGCCGGGCGCACGCCGGTGACCGAAGCGGCCGCGGTGAAGGACATGGGCACCCGGCTGGAGCAGGAGATCGGCGAGGTGGCCCGCTGGCTCGTGCCCTTCGGGAGCGACGAACGCTTCGACCAGCTGGTGGCCGACGCCGTGCTCTCGGCGCCGGGCTTCACGCTGCGGGGCGGCACGAACGAGATCCTGCGGGGCATCGTGGCCCGCGAGCTGGGGGTGCGCTGAGCGATGGCCAAGGCCGACGAGCTGCTGGTGGAGACCATCGAAGGCATCTTCGCCGACCACTGCGCGCCCGAGATGGTGGGCGCCGCCGAGGGCGGGATCGACGCCAAGCTGTGGGGCCTGCTCGAGGAGGGCGGCCTGTCCACGGTGGGGCTGAGCGAGGCGAACGGAGGCTCGGGGGGCACGCTGCACGACGCCGCGGCCATCGTGAAGGCCGCGGGCCGCTACGCGGCGCCGGCCCCGATCGCCGAGAAGGCCCTGGTGGGCGGGTGGGCCCTCGAACAGGCCGGGCTCAACGTGCCGGCTGGCGCGCTGGCCGTGGTGGTGTGCGAGCAGGGCTTCTCGGGCGTCGTCCGGCATGTGCCGTGGGCCGGCGCGGCCGAGAACCTGGTGCTGGTGAGCCCCGAGGGCGTGGCCGTGGCGCCCGCCTCCTTCGCCCGGCTCGAGCCGGGGGTCAACCACGCCGGCGAACCCTGGGCGCACGTGACCCTCGACGGGCTGGCCCTCACGCCGAGCCCGGGCCCCTCCCCCGCCGACGTGTGGGCCCGCGGCGCCCTCTCCCGAGCGCTGCTGATGGCCGGGGCGCTCGGTCAGGCCGTCGACCTGTCGGTGCAGTACGCCAACGAGCGCGAGCAGTTCGGCCGGCCGATCGGCAAGTTCCAGATCATGCAGCACTACCTGGCCGAGATCGCCGGCGAGGCGGCGGCGGCGGAAGCGGCGGCCGACACCGCGGTCGACGTGGCCGCGCTGGCCGCCGAGCCGGGCGACGCCCGCCTCGCCATCGCCGCAGCGAAGAGCACCGCCGGCCGGGCGGCGGGGATCATCTGCCGCATCTCCCACCAGATCCACGGCGCAATCGGCTTCACCGACGAGCACCGCCTGCAGTACAGCACCCGGCGCCTGTGGTCGTGGCGGGACGAGTACGGCGGCGACGGCGCCTGGGCCGCCGAGCTGGGCACGGCGCTGTGCGCAGCCGGCGGCGCCGCGCTCTGGCCGCTGCTGACCACCTGGCCGCCGGCCTCGTAAGGCGGCGCCGGGGCGGCCCGACTGGCGGCGAGGCTAACCTCCGCCCCACCGATCGAGGAGGGGGAGCCGCCATGGCCAGTCCGGAGTTCGAGCGCATCAACAAGATCATCTGGGATCGTCGGGTCGACGCGCCGCTGAACGTGCCCGGCATGCGCAAGATGCTCGAGAAGACGGCGGGGCCGCTCCCGGAGGGCGCGTCGCTGGCCGAGGTCGACGCCGGAGGCGTGCCGGCCGCCTGGGTGAGCGGGCCCGACGCCGCACCCGACGCAGCGGTGCTGTACCTCCACGGCGGGGGCTACGCCGCCGGGTCGATCAACACCCACAAGAACCTCACCGGCGCCCTGGCCAAGGCGATGGGCTGCCGGGTGCTCGCCCTCGACTACCGCCTGGCGCCCGAGAACCCCCACCCGGCGCCGGTCGACGATGCACTGGCCGGCTACCGGTACCTGCTCGGCCAGGGCATCCCGCCCGAGCGCGTCGCGATCAGCGGCGACTCTGCCGGCGGCGGCCTCACGATGGCGGCGCTGCTCGCCATCAAGCAGGCCGGGGAGCCCCTCCCGGCGGCGGCCGCCCCCATCTCGCCGTGGGTCGACATGACCGGTTCGGGCGAGTCGATGGAAACCCGCGCTGCGGTCGACCCGATGGTCAGCCAGAAGGGCCTCCTGGAGATGGCCGAGTGCTTCCTCGGCAAGGACGGCGACCGCACCGACCCCCTGGCCTCGCCGCTCGAGGGCGATCTGTCGGGCCTGCCGCCGCTGCTCATCCACGTGGGCGACTGCGAGGTGCTCCTGTCGGACTCCGAGCGCCTCGCCGAGAAGGCCAAGGCCGCCGGTGTCGACGTGACCCTCGAGGTGTGGCCGGAGATGACCCACGTGTGGCACGCGCTCGCCGGCCTCGTGCCCGAGGCCGACCAGGCCATCGTGCGCATCGCCGAGTTCCTCCGCCCGAAGCTCAACTTGGCATAGCCCGCTTGGCGTGGCCGGGCCGAGCGGGGTCAGGCGCCGAGGAGCAGGCCTAGGCCGACGACGGTGTAGGCGACCATCACGACCAGCATCGGGACCTGCGTGCGGGCGGCCTCGCGGGCGGGCAGGGTCTCGACTGCTCGGTCGTGGCTGGCCAGCACCCCGCCGACGTGGCCCGCCACCACGGCCCCGGCCTGCACGTACGCGATGCCGACCGCGCCGATCACCCCGTATTCGACCGCCCGCCCCGCGGCGCCGAAGAGGTCCCAGCCCTCACCGAAGGGGTCCGAGGCGAGCGACCACGCCCGCTGGCCCTCGAACACGAGCAGCGAGAAGTAGTGGGCCACGGCGTAGGCCAGCGCGATGGGCACGAGGCCGTGGGCGTACTCGGCGGCGGCGTCGACCGCGTCGTAGCCGGCGCGCTCGGCGCGGGCGGCGACCGCCCAGCAGGCCGCGTAATAGGCGCCGGCCACCGCCGCCACGGTGAGGGCCAGCCCGATCGTGGTGCGGGCGGTGGCGGCCCAGCCGGTCGAGTCGCCGAGGATGCGTCCCCAGGCCTGGGTGCGCGAGACCCCGTCGAAGGTGGTGCTGCCCAACGTCACCAGAACGAGCGCGGCCACGCCACGGCGAGGCGGGTCGGCGGCCAGGCCGGCGAGCGGCCACCGCACCCGCAGCTCGCCGCTCCGGCCGCGAAAGAACGGGCCCAGCAGCCCGAGCAGCGAGAACAGCGCGGCGAACCCGTCGCCGACCCGCAGCCACGCCCGGCCGCGCCGCACCGCGCCGGCAAGCATCAACGTGCTGTAGAGGGTGAGGGCGAGGGCCAGGACCCTCGGCGACGCCGGCTCGTGGTAGGCGAGCTCCAGCCACGCGAAGGCGGCGATGCCGGCGGCGGCGGGGTACAGCGTCCAGTGGTGGGGCGGCTCGGGCGCGGGGCCGGGCCAGCGGCGCGCCTTGACCGCGCCGGCCAGCGCGGCCAGCGTGTCGAACGGGTTGAGCACCCGCCAGAGGTCGCCGAGCAGGGCGCTGGCCAGCGCCACGCCCACCCAGAACACGACGTACACCGCGACCGGGGCGATGTTGGCCGAGGAGTCGGCGGCGCCGAACCAGGCGGCGGCGAGGGTGAGCGCCCACGCCGCCACCCCGAGCGCTCGTCCCCCGCCGGCCAGCAGCCGGGCCGCGGCCGATACCGGCCCGGGCAGGGCGCGGCCCTCCGCGGCGCGGGCGAGGCGAGGCCTGGTCCACAGCAACCGCAAGGCGGCGAACGAGACCACCACTCCGGCGCCGGCGCCGTACACGAACAGCCAGCGGGGCAGGGGCAGGTCGGCCCGGGAGCCGATCCCGTGCGCCGCAGCAGGCGGGGCGTCGGCGAGGACGAGCCCGACCCAGAAGGGGAGGGCGGCCGCGACGGCTGCCCGTCGGGGCCGCCGGCCCATCAACGCACCTCGAGCTGGAGGAGCGGCAGGCGCTTCTTCTCGAGCTCGACCTCCCACACGCCGGTGCGGTCGGCGACGAACTCGAGCTCGGCGACCCCGCCCGCGGCCACCTCGACGCTCTGGTCGTAGCCGTGAAGGTGCACCTCGTCGGCCACGTCGCTCGTGACCCGGATCGTGACCCGCTCGTCCTTCTTCACCTGCTTGCGGCCGCCGCCTTCCACCTTGCCGCCGGCGACGGTCACGGCGATCACGTTCCCCGCCACGGTGGTGGGCGCGGCAGTCGTGGTGCTGGGCGCCGCTGCGCTGGTCGAGGGTACGGCCGAGGGTACGGTCGAGGGCGCGGCCGCCGCCGTGGTCGGGGTGAGGGCGGTGCTGGCGCTCGACAGCCGGGTCTCCTCCGCGTCGCTGCCGCAGGCGCCGGCCAATCCCGCGGTGAGGACCGCCGCGAGGGCCGCCGCCAGGGCCGGGCGGCGCGCCCCTGCTCGGAATGTCATTGCGTGATCCTCTCGGTCTCGTGCGATCGGGTCAGGGCGCGGCAACGAGCGGGCCGGCAGGACTGCGATGCGGCAGCGGCCGGCGGCGCAGCACCGAGGCAGGCGCCGGGTCGACGCTCACCGGGAGCGCGAGTCGCGGTGCGCTCATCGTGGTGAGGGTAGCGGGTGCGCCGCGACGCGGCCCGGCGCCGGTAGCGTCGGGCAGCGGATGCCGCAGACGACCAGGCCCGCCGATCGCTCGCCCCAGACCGTGCTCGTGCGCCTCACCGGCGAGGACCGCCCCGGCATCACCGCCGGCCTGATGGACACGCTGGCCGCCGGGCGGGCCCAGGTGCTCGACGTGGAGCAGATCGTGGTTCGGCGGCGGCTGCACCTGGCCGTGCTGATCACGATCCCGCCCGGCCGAGACCTGCTGAAGGAGCTGCTCCTCTTCGGCTGGGAGCGGCAGTGCCAGCTCGACTTCGAGGTGGTCGAGGCCCCGGCCAGCCGGCCCGGGGTCCGGCCCTCCCGCCACGCCGTCACCCTGCTCGCCCCCGAGCTCACCGCCGAGCAGCTCGCCGCAGCGGCCAGCGCGATCGCCGCGGCGGGCGCGAACATCGACCGGATCCTGCGCCTGGCTCGCTACCCGGTGATGTGCTTCGAGCTGACCGTGTCGGGCGGGGAGGTCGACCGCCTGCGGGAGGGGCTCATCGCCGCCTCCGGGGAGCACCGTTTCGACGTGGCCCTGCAGCGCGAGGGCCTGGCCCGCCGGGCCAGCCGACTGGTGGCGCTCGACGTGGACTCCACCCTGATCCAGGACGAGGTCATCGAGCTGCTGGCCGAGGAGGCGGGCTGCGAGGGCGAGGTCGCCCGCATCACCGACGCGGCGATGAGCGGTCAGCTCGACTTCGAGGCGGCGCTGCGGGCCCGCGTGGCGCTGCTCGCCGGGCTCGAGCTCGCTGCGCTCGACCGGGCCCAGAAGCGGGTCCGGCTCACGCCCGGCGCCCGCACGTTCATCCGCACGCTGAAACGGCTCGGCTACAAGGTGGCGATCGTGTCGGGGGGCTTCACGCAGTTCACCGACGCGCTGGCCGAGGAGCTCGGCGTCGATCACGCCTACGCCAACCGTCTCGAGCAACACGACGGCCGCCTCACCGGGCGCCTGGTCGGTCCGGTGGTCGACCGGGCGCGCAAGGCGGAGATCCTGGCCGAGGTCGCCGCCGCGGAGGGCGTGGCCCTCGATCAGACGGTGGCGGTGGGCGACGGCGCCAACGACCTCGACATGCTCGCCGCCGCCGGGCTGGGCGTGGCGTTCAACGCCAAGCCGGTGGTGCGGGCGGCGGCCGACACCGCGCTGTCGGTCCCCTACCTCGACGCGATCCTGTTCCTGCTCGGGATCAGCCGCGACGACGTCGAAGCGGCGGACGCCGCCAGTGACACAGCGGCGGACGCCGCCAGTGACACAGCGGCGGACGCCAGCTGAGCAGCACCGACCTCCTCGCCCGCTGCGCCTAACCTGCCTCCGATGCGCACCGGCGTGACGCTGCGGACCCTCGACGGGGCGGTCCTCGAGCTGGCAATCGACGGGGAGCGGTTCGCCCCGCCCGACGCCGGCCCACTCGATGCCGAGCTCGACACCGCCGGCTGGTGGGCGCTGCCCGGCCTGGCCGACTGCCACGCGCACCTCGGCAGCGAGCCGGGCGGCGAACGCCTCCACGGCGCCGAGCTGGCCGACGCGGCCGCGCAGCGGGCCTTCGCGCAGCTGCGGGGCGGTGTGTTCCTCGTGGCCGACAAGGGCGCGCACGACGAGGCCACCCTCACCGTGCTCACCCGGCCGCCGACGGAGCGGCCCGACCTCCACATGGCCGGGCGGGTGGTCACCGCGCCGGGCGGCTACCTGTCTGAGTTCGCCACCGAGGTCGACGAGGCCGGCCTGGCCGCGGCGGTGGCCGCCACCGCCGCCCGTTCGGGCGCGAGCGGGGCCACCTGGGTGAAGCTCATCGGCGACTGGCCCCGCCGCGGGCAGGGTGCGCCGCCGAACTTCGGCGAGGAGGCCCTGGCCGAGGCGGTGGCGGTCGCTCACCGGGCGGGGTGTCGCACCGCCATCCACACCTGCGCGCCCCGCACCGCCTCCATGGCGGTGGCGGCGGGGGTCGACTCGATCGAGCACGGCCTCTTCCTCACCACCGACGACGTCGCCGCCCTCGGCGCACGGGGCGGGGCCTGGGTGCCGACCATCACCAACATGGAGGCGGTGGCCGCCCAGCTCGGCCCGACCTCATCCGGCGGGCGCCTCTTCGTGGACGGGTTGGACAACCTGCGGGGCCTGCTCCCCGGCGCGCCGGCGGCGGGGGTGGCGGTGCTGGCCGGCAGCGACCTCGCCCTCCCCCACGGCGGCATCGCCCCCGAGGCGGGCAAGCTCGTCGAGTACGGCCTGTCGCCGGAGGCGGCGCTGCACGCCATCACCACCGCGGCGTACGACTACCTCGGCCAGCCCCGCGGGTTCGCAGCGGGCCTGCCCGCCGACGCGCTTTTCTTCGACCAGGACCCCCGGGAGGATCTCTCGGTGCTCGCCCGGCCGCGGCTGGTCCTCCGGCACGGCCGGGTGCTGGGGTGACAAGCTGGCCGGCATGAAGTTCGGCCTGCTGTACGAGATGGAGACGCCGCGGCCGTGGCACGAGCGCTCCGAGTTCAACGTCTACTGGGAGGCGCTCGCGCAGATCGAGCTGGCCGACCGGCTCGGCTTCGATCACGTGTGGGAGGTGGAGCACCATTTCCTGGAGGAGTACTCGCACTCCTCCGCGCCCGAGGTGTTCTACGGCGCCGTGTCCCAACGGACCCGCAACATCCGCATCTCGCACGGCGTGCGGCTGCTGCCGTTCAACTTCAACCACCCGATCAAGGTCGCCGAGCAGGCGGCGGTGCTCGACATCATGTCCAACGGCCGGGTCGACCTCGGCACCGGCCGCTCAACCACCTCGATGGAGCTCGATGGCTTCGGGGTGGACTACGAGCGCACCCGCCAGGAGGTGCGCGAAGCGCTCGAGATCATCGTGAAGGCGTGGACCGAGGAGATCCTCGAGTTCGATGGTGAGCTGATGAAGATCCCGCCCCGACGGGTGGTGCCCAAGCCGATCCAGAAGCCCCACCCGCCGATGTGGATGGCCTGCGTGGCGCCCGACAGCTACGAGCTGGCCGGCGACCGCGGCCTCGGCGTGCTCAGCTTCTGCATGAACTGGGAGCAGGTGCAGAAGGCGATGGGCAAGTACAAGGTGGCCTTCGCCAACCGCACCGACCAGGTGCCGGTGGCGCCCAACGAGGCGTTCGCCGCCATGTCGATCGTGCACGTGGCCGACACCAAGGAGGGCGTGAGGGTCGGCTTCGAGGGCGCCCGCTGGTTCCTCCACCACGTGAGCGAGCTGTTCCGCCCGCTCATGACCAAGAACGAGCTGTACACCTACGAGTACCTGCGGCGCATGTTCGGCATGGAGTCCAACGCCCTCGACATGAGCGACGACCAGCTGCGCGAGCACCCGATGGTGGTGGTGGGCACGCCCGACGAGGTGGTCGAGAAGCTGGCCAACTTCGCCGCCGCCGGCCTCGACGAGGTGATCTGCTTCAAGCAGTGCGGGGCCATCCCCCACGCCAACATCATGAACTCGCTCAAGCTGATGGGCCGCCACGTGCTCCCCGAGCTCAACCCGCACCGGGTGATCGCCGCGGAGCCGCTGGGCTCGGCCTAGGCGCCTCCTTCGCCTACTCGTACGCGTCGGGCGTGACGAGGGGGACCCGCAGCCACGACACGATCGAGCGGAGCTGGTCGAAGGCGGCCAGCTTCGCGTCGGCGCCGGCCCCCTCGGCCGCCTCGCAGATGCCCCACATCCGCTCGACGGCGACGCCGCCCAGGTGGAGGAGGCCCTCCGAGCCGGCCGTCGCCCACTTGGCCAGCACGTACTGCACGAGCTCCGCCTCGGGGATGCCGAGGTTGGCGCTCATGCCCCGGATCGTGCGCAGCGGATCCAGGGCCTGGTACGCGGCGACCTCAGCTCGAAAGGCGGCGTCGGGATCCTCGGGCGTGTCGGCCATGGCCAGGGCCTAGCATGCGCGCCCATGGCAGGACAGGTGCGCGTCGAGATCGAGGGCCACATCGGCTGGCTGATCTTCGACAATCCCGAGAAGCGCAACGCCGTGAGCATGAGCATGTGGCAGGCGATCCCCCCGGCGGCGGCGCGGCTGACCGCCGATCCGGCGGTGCGGGTCGTGGTGCTGCGCGGCGCCGGCGAGACCGCGTTCGTGGCCGGGGCTGACATCTCCGAGTTCGAGGGCAACCGCGCCGCCGAGGGCGCCCGGGCCTACGACGAGGCCAACGCCGCCGCCTTCACGGCGTTGGCGCAGCTGCCGATGCCGACGATCTCGATGCTGCACGGCTTCTGCGTGGGCGGCGGTGTGGCCGTGGCGATCAGCACCGACCTGCGCTACGCGGCGGATGACCTGCGGACGGGCATCCCCGCCGCCCGCCTCGGCCTGGGCTATGGGGCGGCGGGCATCGACACGCTGATCCGGCTCGTGGGCCCCTCGGCCGCGAAGGAGATCTTCTACACGGCCAAGCTGTACAGCGCCGACGAGGCGCTGCGGATCGGGCTCGTGAACGCGGTGACCCCCAAGGCCGAGCTGGAGGCGTTCGTGCGCCGCACCGCGGAACGGATCGCGGCGAACGCGCCGCTCACGATCCGAGCGGTGAAGCTGGCCGCAGCCGAGCTGGCCAAGGCGCCCGAGCGCCGGGACCACGACGCGGTGAACGCGGCGATCGCCGAGTGCTACCGCAGCGACGACTACCGAGAAGGGGTCCGCGCCTTCATGGAGAAGCGCCCGCCGGTGTTCCAGGGCCGATGAGCGACCCGCCGCTGGCCGGGTTGCGGGTGCTCGATTTCACCCGCTATCTCGCCGGGCCGTTCTGCACGCAGCTCCTGGCCGACTACGGGGCCGACGTGGTGAAGGTCGAGTCCCCGAAGGGCCGTGAGTTCGCCCCGCACGCCGACGGGCGAGACACGTACTTCTTCCTGTCGGCCAACCGCGGCAAGCGCTCGCTGGTGGTCGACCTCGACGACGCCGCCGGCCAGGCGCTCGCCCGGCGCCTGGTGGCCGGCTTCGATGTGGTGGTGGAGAACTTCCGCCCCGGGGTGATGGCCGCCCGGGGCCTCGACCCGGCCGAGCTGTGCCGGGCCCACCCGCGCCTGATCGTGTGCTCGGTGAGCGGGTTCGGCGCCGACGGCCCGTACGCGCAGCGGCCCGGCTTCGACCAGATCGCGCAGGGCATGAGCGGGTTCATGGCGGTCACCGGCACCGAGGAGAGCGGGCCGACCCGAGCCGGCGTCGCCATCGCCGACCTCCTGGGCGGCATCTTCGCAGCGCACGGCGTGCAGCTCGCGCTGTTGGCCCGGGAGCGCACCGGCCGGGGCCAGGTGGTCGACACGTCGCTGCTCGAGGCCATGGTGTCGGTGCTGTCGTGGTCGGCGGGCATGTTCTTCGAGCGGGGCGCGCACCCCGGACCGGCCGGTCAGCACCACCCGCTGTCCTCGCCGTACGGGCGCTTCCAGGCGGCCGACGGCTGGATCAACATCGCCGGCGCCGGGCCGGCGATGTACCCCAAGCTGTGCGCCGCGATCGGCCGGCCCGACCTGGTCGAGGACCCGCGCTTCGCCGCACCGGGGGACCGCATCCGCAACCGGGCCGCGCTCACCGCCGAGATCGAGGCGGCGCTGCGGGCGAGCGGCACGGTGGAGGAGTGGGTGGAGCGCATCAACGCCGCCGGCGTGCCGGCCGGTCCGGTGCTCGACCTGGAGC
Source organism: Acidimicrobiales bacterium (assembly GCA_046153015.1). Taxonomy (GTDB): domain Bacteria; phylum Actinomycetota; class Acidimicrobiia; order Acidimicrobiales; family CAIXPF01; genus JBJXGF01. The sequence goes on from JBJXGF010000170.1 coordinate 13,238, forward strand.
AGGTCTTCGCCGACCCCCAGGTGCTGCACCGCCACATGCTGGTCGAGCTCGACGGGTTCAAGACCACCGGTCTGCCCGTGAAGCTGTCGGCCAACCCGGGTCGGATCGAACGCCGCCCGCCGCGCCTCGGCGAGCACACCGACGAGGTGCTGGCCGAGGCCGGCCTCGCCGCCTCCGAGATCGCCGGCCTGCGAACCGCCGGAACCATCGCCTGACCACCCGCCTCCCGCCCGGCCCGCCCAGCGCCCCCCGCCCGAGGCCCAAGCCAGCCCCGAATCCGTCGCAACGAATCGATACCGATTCGGCGCGAGGGCCGCCGCCCGAGATCGCCGGGCTTGCGAGCCGCCGGAACCGCCGCCTGACCAGGCCAGCCCGGCCATCCCCGCGGCCCGCCGCCCCCAGGCTCGAGCCGGCCCCGAATCCGCTGCAACGAATCGATTGCAACGAATCGATACCGATTCGGCGCAAGGGCCGTCGCCCGAGATCGCCGGGCTTGCGAGCCGCCGGAACCGCCGCCCGACCAGCCCGCCTCCCGCCCGGCCCTTCCGCCCGGCCCTCCCCACGGCCCGCCGCCCGAGGCCCGAGACCCGAGGCCCAAGGCCCAAGGCTCGAGCCAACCCCGAATCCGTCGCAACGAATCGACACCGATTCGGCGCGAACACCGCCACCAAGATCGCCGGCCTGCGAACCCCCGGAACCGCCGCCTGACCAGGCCAGCCCCGGCCCTCCCCGCGGCCCGGCCCGTCCGAGCCAACCCCGAATCCGTCGCAACGAATCGACACCGATTCGGCGCGAACACCGCCACCAAGATCGCCGGCCTGCGAACCCCCGGAACCGCCGCCT
>JBJXGF010000177.1:0-6791 GCA_046153015.1 Acidimicrobiales bacterium
TGACCCCGCTCGCCGCCTGGTAGCGCGCCTCCACGGCGACCGCCGCGTCCCAGCAGACGCGGTCGGGCAGCAGCGCGTTCTGCAGCGTGACGGCGATGTCGTGCTCGGCGCGGCGGACCTGCGCGGCGGCGACCACCACCCCCACCCGCTGGGCGAGATCCGCCAGGAACGCGCGGTCCTCGCCGGTGAAGGGGTCTCGGGCCGGGTCGGACAGGCCGACGAACAGCGAGGCGCGGGCGCCGTCCCCCAGATCGAGCGCCGCCGCCGCGTGCGAGTGCGGCGCCGAGTCGGCGGACGGGCGGGCGCGGCCCCGGTGGGCGAAGCCGAGCACGTCCCGGCGAGGCGCGGACTGCACGACCGTTGCGGAGTCGGCCAGCTCGGGCACGAGCGCCTCCGCCAGGTGCTGCATCGCCGCCGCGGGATCGGCCTGGTCCTCCAGCTCGGCCAGCACTCGCGCAAGCAGCTCCGCCTGGGTCCGCCGCCGCTGCTGGTCCCGTTCGGTCTGGGCGCGTCGCAGCGCAGCGCCGGTCCGTTCGGCCGTCTCCGCCACGAGGGCGAGCTCGCTCTCGGCCCATAGGTGGGGCTGACCGCGGCGCACCACCAGGGCGCAGGGGCGGTGACCCGCCGGGAGCGCCTGCACCACGCAGGCGCCGTTCCCGAGCGCGTCCAGCGCCAGGCGGGCGTCGGCGGCCGCGTCGTTGTCGATCACCAGCGGGCCGCCGCCCTGGGTCGCCGCCCTGGCCAACGTCTCGTAACGCGGGCCGTCCTCGGGAGGCGGCGGCGGCCAGCCGATCGGAGCGGTGCGGCGGGCGGCCGGCTCGTGGGGCTCGACGAAGCAGGCGCCGGCCGCCCCGAGCTGGTCGACGAGCAGCCGGGCGGCGCGGCCTTGGATCTCGGCCAGGTCCGTCACCCCCACCAGCGCGTCGGCGAGGCGGGCCCGGAACGCGTCGAGCGCGGCGGCGGCCTGCACCTGCGCCTCGTGCGCCTTCTGGTCGGTGATGTCGATCGTGAGCGTGGCCACCTGCGACACGACGCCCCCGAGGTCCCGGCGCAGCGGCGTGGCGGTGCTGCGGAACCAGCGCCACGAGCCGTCGCGCCGGCGGAGCCGGTAGTCGACCGCCATCGTCTCGCCGTGGCCCAGGGCGCGTGCGGCCGCCAGGTTGGCCTTGACGCGCTCCTGGTCGTCGGGATGCAGCACCGAGGGCAGCGACGCCTCGCCCAACGCGACAGGCTCGTCTGGCTCGTCGCGGAGCACCTCGAAGGATCGACGGCTGACGAACACGTTGCGGCCGAGGTCGAGGTCGAGCACCGCGATCACGCCCGGCGCCAGCGCGGTGACCTCCTGCACGAACTGGTGGGCGGCGGCCAGCTCCTGCTCCGCGAGGCGGCGGTCGGTCACGTCCGCGCTGCCGCCCACGTGCCCGGCGAACTCGCCCTCGGGCCCGAAGCGCGGCTGGCCCCACGACTCGATCCAGCGCCAGTCGCCGTTGGTCCCGCGCACCCGGGCCTCGGCGTGGAACGGCCGCCGCTGCTCGAGCGCGTCGGCGAGCTCGGCCAGGTAGCCGGCTGCGTCGGCGGGGTGGAGCAGGTCCGGCCAGCGCCCGTGCCCCGCGTCGGCCCGGTCGATGCCGAAGAAGTCGCAGAAGGTCTGGTTGACCCACTGCTGCTCACCGGCGGCGTCGTGCACCCAGATCAGCAGCGGCGACTGGTCGGCGAGGAGCTGGAAGCGCTGCTCGCTCTCCCGCAGCAGGTTGGCCTCGTAGGCGGCCCGGCGCAGCAGCTTCTGCACCTCGCCGTACGCGGCCTGCGCGTCGAGACGGCTGCGCCGCTCGGCCTCGTACAGCTCGGTCCGGTCGAGCGCCTGGGCGACGATGCCCGAGATCACCGCCAGCTCGCCCCGTTCGGTGGGGGTGAACGGCCGATCGACGTTGCGGGCCACGCCGAGGTAGCCGAGCGGTCGGCCCTCGAGCTGCATCGGCAACGCACCGAGCGCGCCGAGCTCGAGCGGGGTGGCGACGGCGCCCATCGCCGGGAACCGCTCGAGGAGCTCACGCCGCGATCCGACCCAGACCGCCTCGCCGCCGGCCAGCGCGGCCGGGCCCGGCGCCGGGGTGTCGAGCGTCCAGCCGGCGGATGCGTCCCGGGCCGGCGCCGGCAGCGAGGCGGGCGCCCAGAAGGCGCCGGTCGACGAGTCGTACAGCACGATCACGGCCAGCGCCGTGTCGAAGTGACGGCGCAGGTGGCCGTCGACCACCGCCGCGATGTCGTCGATCGACGCCTGGCGGACCAGCGCCGCGCTCAGCGCGCCGGTGGCCGCGGCCGATTCCGCCCGTTCCTTCGCCGCCCGTTCGAGCTCCCGCTCCGCGCTCGCCTCGGCCCGTTCGGTGGTTTCGATGGCCAGGAACCAGACGGTAATGATGACTGAGCCGAGGAACAGCTGCGCGTAGCCGAGCTGGGCCTGCGCCGACACGTCGAGCACGGCGAAGGGCCCGCGACCGCGGGCGGTGGCCGCGTTGGCCACGATCGCCATCACAGCGCTGCACACCGACACGCCCCGCGGGCCGAGGCGCAGGGCCGCCCACACGAGAACCGGCAGCAGCAGGAAGGCGGGCGGCGTGGAGGATTCCCAGAACGCCACGATGCTGGCGGCGAGCACCGCCGCGAGGCACAGGACCGGTTCGAGCAGCCGGCGCCCGGCGGGCAGGCGGACCTCCCGGCAGGAGATGATGGCCACGCCGATGGCGAGGATCCCGAGCCCGTCCCCGGCCCACCAGTGCAGCGCGGCGTTCCACCACGGCACTGCGGACTGGACGACCTTGACCAGGCCGCCCACCACGGCGCCGGCCCCGGCGCCCGCCCCGACCGCGGCGACGATGAACGACACCGCCCCCCGCCGCCGCCCCAGGTCGAGCCGGCCGGGCGAGAGGCGGCGCAGCACGCTCACCCCCACGAGGGGCTCCACGCAGTTCGCCGCCGAGTACCCGATCGCCAACCCGAGGCTCAGGCCGTGCTCGAGGTCGACGGCGATCTCGGCGGCCACGATCGCCGCGAACACCGCCCACCAGCGCCGCCGGGGCAGCAGCGCCAGCGCCGCGACCGTGACCCCGGCGGGAGGGAAGAACGCCAGCCCGATGTCGGCGGCGAAGACCCGCCAGGCCAGCTCCGCGCCGGCGCCGTACGCCACGAACACGACGGCAAAGACGATCAGGCCCGCGATCAGGCCCGCCCTCAGCTCGTGCGGCCGCGCCGCACCGTCCCTGGCCGCGCCCTGCACGAACCTGCGCCTCCCCATCTCGAGCAAAGCCCCAACGACGGTAGTCAACCCCGCCGGCGTCGAGCCCATCCGGCGACGGCGCGGGCGCTCAGCGCTGCAGGAACGCCGCCGCGCGGTCGGTCCAGGTCTGGAGCTCCTCCCAGTTGCCGGCCACGGCCAGCTCGGCGTCGGGCAGCAGCTCGGCGAGCTGCTCGGCGGTGCTCACCGGGTGTGTGGGGTCGCCCGACCAAGCCAGGATCAGCGCCGGCGCGGTGATCTCGGCGATCCGCTCCCGGGCGGGCAGGTCGGCCCGCCCCGTGCCGCGCAGCACACCGGCCAGCCTCGTGGGGTTCTCTCGGCGGGCGAAGTCGAAGCGGGCGTCCCACTCGGCCCGGCCCACCAGCGGGTCGGGCGTGGGCGCGGCGAGCATGGCCGACACGAACGCATCGGCCGTGCTCGTGGTCTCGACAATCCCGGCCACCTGCTCCCAGATCTCGACCCGTTCCCGGCGGGTCTCCCAGGCCGTGGGCGGGATCACCAGCAGCAGTGCGTCCACCCGCTCGGGGGCCAGCACCGCGGCGTGCAGCGCCGTGCCGCAGCCCATCGACGCTCCGCCCGCCGCGTACCGACCCAACCCGAGCACCTCGGCCAGCGCCAACTGGTCGCGAGCCAGCTCCTCCCAGCTGTAGCCGCCCGGGTCGGGGGTGAAGCCCGACTCGCCGTGCCCCCGGGCGTCGTAGCGCAGGAGCCGGCAGCTCCCCGCCAGCCGCTCCAGCTCGAGCTGCGGGAACTCGTCGTCGTAGGCCCGACTGGCGGAAAGCCCGTGACCCCAGACCACGCTGCGCCCGGCTCCGCTCAGCTCGTAGGCCAGCTCGACGCCGCGCACGGTCGCCGTGCCGGACCTGCCTGCTGCTCCGGTGGCTTCCCCCACCGCCCCTCCCGACGCACGAGCCCGGCGTGATCCTAAACCGGGGCCTCGGCGGCCGGGCGGGACAACGTGAGGGCGAAGTCGCCGGCCCGGTCGGTCCAGGTCTCCACCGCCCTCAGCCCGGCGCCGGCCAGCTCGCCGGCCAAGCGGTCGAGGCGGAACTTGGCCGAGATCTCGGTGCGGATGCCCTCCCCGGCCTCGAGCTCCACGGTGCACCCGAGCGCCGCGATCCGGATCCGCTGGCGGCGGGTCGAGCGCAGCCACATCTCGATCCACTCGTGGGACTCGTCGAAGCACACCTCGTGCTCGAACGCGTCGAGGTCGAACTCGCCGCCGAGCTCCCGGTTGATCACCGAGAGCACGTTGCGGTTGAACGCTGCGGTCACCCCGGCCGCATCGTCGTACGCCGCCAGCAGCCGGGAGCGGTCCTTCACGAGGTCGACCCCGAGCAGGAACGACTCGCCCGGTTCGAGGCGCGCCGCGAGGCCGCCCAGCAGCGCCCGCCGCTGAGCCGGGCGGAAGTTGCCGATCGTGCCGCCGAGCAGCGCCACGAGCCGCCGCCCGCCCCGCGGGATCCGGTCGAGGTCGAGCTCGAAGTCGGCCGCCACGCCCCGCACCTCGAGCCCGGGCCGCTCCCGCGCCAGCCGCCGGCAGCTCTCGCGCAGCGCCGCCTCGCTCACGTCGAGCGCGACGAAGCGGCGCAGGCGCCCACCGCCCGCCAGCGCGTCGAGCAGCAGCGCCGTCTTCTCGCCCATCCCCGAACCCAGCTCCACGAGCGTGTCGGCCGCGCTGGCCGCGGCGATCTCGGCGCCGTGGTCGACCAGGATCTCCCGCTCACGCCGGGTGGGGTAGTACTCGGGGAGCTGGGTGATGTCCTCGAAGAGGAGGCTTCCTGTCTCGTCGTAGAACCACTTCGGAGGCAGCTCCTTCGGCACGGCGGCGAACCCGCGCGCCACGTCGCGCGCCAGCGCCGGCCGACGCGCCGCCGCGTCGAGGTGCACGTCCACCGCCACGCGCTGTCTTGTCCGCTCTCCGCCGCTCGGGCGGTTCGCTTCGCTCATGCGACATCCTGGGTGAGGCGCAGGCCGCTGTACGCCCAGCGGGCCCACGGGGGAAAGAAGTTCCGGTAGCTCGCCCGCACGTGCCCGGGCGGTGTGATCGCGCTGCCGCCCTTCAGCACGAACTGGTTGACCATGAACTTGCCGTTGTACTCACCGAGGGCGCCCGGGCCGGGCCGGAAGCCCGGGTAGGCCGTGTACGGGCTCGACGTCCACTCCCACACGTCGCCGAAGAGCTGGGCGGCAGCGCCCTCGCCCTGCCCGTCGCCCCTGAGCGGGGCCGGGTGGAAGCGTCCGGAATCGAGCAGGTTGCCGACCAGGGGGCGGCCAGCGGCCGCGGTCTCCCACTCGGCCTCGGTCGGAAGCCGGGCCCCGGCCCACCGGGCGAACGCGTCGGCTTCGTACCAGCTCACGTGGCAGACCGGCTCGGCGGGGTCGAGCGGCCGCCGGCCCTGCAGCGTGAACACCGTCCAGGCGCCGTCCCCCTCGGCCCAGTACTCGGGCGCCCGCCAACCCCGCGCCTGCACGGCGGCCCAGCCGTCGGCCATCCACAACGTCGGGCGCTGGTAGCCGCCGTCGGCCATGAACTCCAGCCACTCGCCGCAGGTGGCCAGCCGCGAGGCGAGCTCGTAGTCGGGCGTGAGCACGCGGTGGCGGGGCAGCTCGTTGTCGAAGGCGAAGCCCACCCCGTCGTGGCCGACCGCTCGCTCCCCGCCCTCGACCCGCAGCCAACGCGGCGGCCCGCAGCGGCCCCCCGACACCGACACCGGCGTCGACGGGGCCGCATCGCGGTAGGCGGGGGCCAGCGGGTTCCGCGAGAGCAGATGCTTGGCGTCCATCAGCAGCAGCTCCTGGTGCTGCTGCTCGTGGTGCAGGCCGAGCTCGACGATCGGGACGAGCCCCGCGTCCAGGCCGGTCAGCGCGGCGTGGAGCGAGTCGTCGACCCGGCGGCGGTAGCTGGCCACCTCCGCCCCGCTCGGGCGGGTCAGCAGGCCCCGCTCGGCGCGGGGCGGGCGGGGCCCCACGTGGTCGTAATAGCTGTTGAACAGCAGGGCGTACTCGGGCCGGACCCGCTCGTAGCCAGGCACGGCGGCCAGCACGAACTCCTCGAAGAACCAGGTGGTGTGGGCGCGATGCCACTTGGTGGGGCTGGCGTCGGGCATCGACTGCGCCTGCTGGTCCTCCGCGCTGAGCGGCTCGGCCAGCGCCTCGGTGAGCGCCCGCACCTCGGCCAGGCGAGCCAGCAGGGCCGGCGGCGCCAGCGAGGGCGCGAGTGGAGACGGAACGGTCGACAGTGCAGTCACGAGCTCTCGACTTGCCACAAATCGCGCCCGGCTACACCTCCACCGGGCGCAGGCAGGGCGTCGGCCGGCTCGCTGGCGCTCGCACGGTCGTCCGGCTTCGCTGCGCTCAGCCGTGCTTGTTCCGGGGCTGCGCCCCCGGACCCCATCGACGGCCGGCTCGCTGGCGCTCGCACGGCCGTGTCGGCTTCGCTGCGCTCAGCCGTGCTTGTTCCGGGGCTGCGCCCCCGGACCCCATCGACGGCCGGCTC
>JBJXGF010000182.1:0-9707 GCA_046153015.1 Acidimicrobiales bacterium
GCCGAATCGATATCGATTCGGCGCGACGCATCGCAGAACGAGTATCGGGGCTGGCGGCCTGCCCAGGGCCTGGGCCAGCAGCGCCGGGCGTGGAGCGCGCCGAAGCTCAGGGGCGCGCCGAATCCAGCAGGCGCGCCGAATCGGGTGGGTCAGGCGCTCAGGCGGCGTTCGAGGTCGGCGAGCTGCTCGCGCAGCGCGGCGGGCAGCCGTTCGCCGATCGAGTCGAAGTGCGCCTCGATCTGGGGCAGCTCCGAGCGCCAGGCGTCGGCGTCGACGGCGAGCAGCTCCTCGAGCACCCCGGCGGGCAGATCGAGGCCCGTGGTGTCGAGCGCGTCCGGCGCCGGCACGTTGCCGATCGCCGTTTCCCGCGCCTGCGCCGTCCCGGCCATCCGCTCCACGACCCACTTCAGCACGCGGCTGTTGTCGCCGAAACCCGGCCACAGGAACGAGCCGTCGGCGCCGCGGCGGAACCAGTTCACCCAGTAGAGCCGGGGCAGCTTGTCGGCCCCCGACATCTCGCCGATGCGCAGCCAGTGGGCGAAGTAGTCGCCCATGTTGTAGCCGGCGAAGGGCAGCATCGCGAACGGGTCGAAGCGCAGCTCGCCGACCGTGCCGGCGGCGGCGGCGGTCTTCTCCGACGACATGATCGAACCGAGGAAGACCCCGTGGCGCCAATCCCGCGCCTCGGTCACGAGGGGCACGTTGGTGGCCCGCCGGCCGCCGAAGAGGATGGCCGAGATCGGCACGCCCCGCGGGTCCTCCCATTCGGCGGCCATCGACGGGCACTGGCGGGCCGGAGCGGTGAACCGGGCGTTCGGATGCGCCGCCGGGGTGTCGGACTCGGGCGTCCAGGGCTGGCCGCGCCAGTCGGTGAGCCGCGCCGGCTTGTCCTCGGTCATGTCCTCCCACCACACGTCGCCGTCGTCGGTGGCGGCCACGTTGGTGAAGATGCAGTTGCCCCACAACGTGTGCATCGCGTTGGGGTTGGTCCGCAGCGAGGTGCCGGGGGCCACGCCGAAGAAGCCGGCCTCCGGGTTGATGGCGTAGAGCCGCCCGTCCTCGCCGAACTTCATCCAGGCGATGTCGTCGCCGACCGTCTCGACCTTCCAGCCGGGCAGCGTGGGGATCAGCATCGCCATGTTGGTCTTGCCGCAGGCCGAGGGGAACGCGGCGGCGATGTAGCGCTTCTCCCGGCCGGGCGGCGTGATGCCGAGGATCAGCATGTGCTCGGCCAGCCAGCCGCCGTCACGCGCCATCGTCGACGCGATCCGCAGCGCGAAGCACTTCTTGCCGAGCAGGGCGTTGCCGCCGTAGCCGGACCCGTAGCTCCAGATCTCGCGCGTCTCGGGGAAGTGCACGATGTACTTGTTGTCGGCGTCGCAGGGCCACGCCTCATCGGCCTCTCCGGGCTCGAGGGGGTGGCCCACCGAGTGGAGGCAGGGCACGAACTCGCCCTTCGAGTCGAGCACGTCGAGCGCGCCCTTACCCATCCGGGTCATGATCCGCATGCTGGCCGCCACGTAGGCCGAGTCGGTGAGCTGCACGCCGATGTGGGAGATGTGGGAGCCGAGCGGGCCCATCGAGAACGGCACCACGTACATCGTGCGGCCCCGCATCGCGCCCTTGTAGAGCCGGAGCAGCTCGGCCCGCATCTCGGCCGGGTCACGCCAGTTGTTGGTGGGCCCGGCGTCGATCGCCCGTTCGCTGCAGATGAAGGTGCGGTCCTCGACCCGGGCGACGTCCCCTGGGTCGGAGAGCGCGAGGAAGCTGTTCGGCCGCTTCGCCTCGTTCAGCGCGGTGAACGTGCCGGCCTCGACGAGCAGCGCGCACAGCCGCTCGTACTCGGCCTCGGAGCCGTCGCACCATTCGACGGCGCTCGGCTGGAAGATCTCGGTCCAGTCCTTCACCCAGTCGAGGAGCTTCTTGTTGGTCGTGATCGCCGTCATCCTCATCTCCAGGCGCGGGTCAGCGGGGGAACGCTCGGACGAGGCCCGCGGCCGCCGCCGCTCGAGCCCGCTCCGCCAGCGAGGCCCCAGGGCGAAGGCGCCTCGCCCGCACGTTCAGCCCACGTCGTTCTCTAGGGGGAAGCCGGGCGTGCCCATGTCGACCTCGGATCCCAGGCGGAGGCGGGTGGCCCGCCCGGCGCCGTCGAGCTCGAAGATCACGCGTTGGCCCTGGCGGAGCATGCGAAAGACCGAGCCGACCAGTGCGTCAGGCGAAAGGTCGTGCTCGGACATGTCGGTGTCGCGCACCACCACGCCCACCCGGGTGCCGGGGTCATACGACTTGATCACGCCTTGCACTCGAGGCTCCTGTCGATCCCTTCACGCAGGTAGGAGAGGCTACCGGTCGCGTCGGCCCGCTGGGCAACTTCCCCACTCAGGAGGCCGGCGAATCCGCCGGCACGTCCCACGAGAACCAGTTCGTCTGGTCGAGGACGCTGCCGCGGTCGGCCCGGGCGGCGCCGAACCACACCTTGGCGAAGCGGAGCCGCACGGTCTCGACCAGCTCACCGAGCGGCGCGTCGGCCCGGGCGCTCACGGCGGCCACCGCCACGTCGCGCATGTCGACCACGACGCGCGGCTTCATCTGCCCCGTCGTGCGCACGAGGAGCCGCACCTGTGAGGTGGTGACGGCTCGGGAGAGCAGCGTGAGCAGCAGCGGGGTGGTCGAGTCGATGATCTTGGTGAACGTGAAGTCGCTGAACTCGGCCCGGCCGAGGCCCAGCTGCTCGCCGGGGCTGCGCCCGACCTCGAAGCTCCACGAGAGCACCGGGATGTGGTCGCGGGCATCGGGCGCGGTGGATTCGCCCACGATGCCGCTGAAGTCGAGGAACTGCTCGACCGCCATCCACCTAACCTCCCGGTCCACGACCGGTACAGAACGTACCGCCTGCGTCGGGACGCCTCGCGGCATTGCCCGCCGTCGCGCCCCGGAGCGGGCCCCTCGGGGATGACCCCGACCGCTCGGCCGGGGCCGTCTCAGCCCTCAGGCGGAGCCGATGCGTCGGGCGGGTCGTTCCGGAGGCGGAGCGAAGAACCATCCCCGATCGGACGAGGTCGGGGGCCGACCGCTCCTACTGTTTCCCCGGTCGGGCTGTCGCCGCCGACGCGGCCCGTCCCCCGCCCCCGACCCGGGAGGTTCCCCCTGTGTCCGTTTCCGCCGACCAGCTCGACCAGCAGTCGCAGCCCTCGACCGGCGTGGCGGCCTCGGCCCGCCAGGCCACCAAGACCTACGGCCGCGGCGACGCCACGGTGGTGGCGCTCGACGGCGTCGACGTCGACTTCGAACGCGGCCGCTTCTCGGCGATCATGGGGCCGTCCGGCTCGGGCAAGTCCACGCTGATGCACTGCATGGCCGGCCTCGACGAGCTCACCTCCGGCCGGGTCTACATCGGCGGGGTGGACCTCTCGGAGCTCTCGGAGCGCAAGCTCACGGAGCTGCGACGCGACAACGTCGGCTTCATCTTCCAGGCCTACAACCTGGTGCCCACGCTCAATGCCTGGGAGAACATCACGCTCCCGCAGGCCCTGGCCGGCCGCAAGCCGGACAAGGCGTGGGTCGACCAGGTGGTGCAGACCGTCGGCCTGGGCGACCGGCTCACCCACCGGCCATCGGAGCTGTCCGGCGGTCAGCAGCAGCGGGTCGCGGTGGCTCGCGCCCTGGCCAGCCGGCCGCAGATCATCTTCGCCGACGAGCCGACCGGCAACCTCGACTCCACCACCGGCGCCGAGATCCTGGCGTTCATGCGTCGGGCGGTGCGCGAGCTCGGCCAGACCATCGTGATGGTCACCCACGACCCCGTCGCCGCCTCCTACGCCGACCGGGTCGTGTTCCTGAAGGACGGCCGCATCGTCGGCGAGCTGCTCCAGCCCACGCCCGAGGGTGTGCTCGACTGGATGAAGCAGCTCGGCGGGCGCTGAGCGAAGCGGAAGGATTCCACACCCATGCTGCGCTTCACCCTCAAGAGCCTGCTCGCCCGCAAGGTCCGTCTCGCACTCACCGCGGTGGCGATCGTGCTGGGCGTGAGCTTCATGGCCGGCACGATGGTGCTCACCGATACGATCGGCTCGAGCTTCGACCGGCTCTTCGCCCAGGTCAACCAGGGCATCGACGCGGTGGCGCGTTCGAGTGAATCGGTCGAGGCCGGCTTCGGCGTGGAGGTCCGCGGCCGCGTCGCACAACAGGTGGTCGACCAGGTCGCCTCGGCCCCGGGCGTCGCCGCCGCCGAAGGTCAGATCCAGGGCTTCGCCCAGGTGGTCGGCGCCGACGGCGAAGCGGTCGGCAACCCGGGTCAGGGCCCGCCGACGTTCGGGCTGAACTGGACCGAGCACGACGAGGTGAACCCCATGCGGCTGCTGCCCGGCAGCCGCGCCCCGGCGGCCGACGACGAGATCGCGCTCGACAAGCACACCGCCGATCTCGGCAAGTTGAACGTGGGCGACCAGGTCACCGTGCTCACGAAGAACGAGCCCCGCCAGTTCGAGCTGGTGGGCGTGGCCAAGTTCGGCAGCGCGGACAGCGCCGGCGGCGCGTCGCTCGTGTTCTTCACCAGCCGGACGGCTCAGGCGCTGCTGGCGGAGCCGGGCGCCTTCGACAGCGTGCTGGCCATCGCCGAGGACGGCGTGAGCCAGGCCGAGCTGAAGGCGAGCATCCAGGCCGAGGTGGACTCGGGCCAGGTGGAGGTGCTGACCGGGGCCGAGTTCACCAAGGAGAACCAAGACCAGATCGCGCAGGGGCTCAGCTTCTTCAACGTGTTCCTGCTGGTCTTCGCCCTGGTGGCGCTGTTCGTGGGCTCGTTCATCATCTACAACACGTTCTCGATCATCGTCGCCCAGCGCGCCCGGCAGGACGCCCTGCTGCGGGCGCTCGGCGCGTCCCGCCGGCAGGTGGCGGTGTCGGTGCTGCTCGAAGCGCTCGCCACCGGGCTGGCCGCCTCCGTCGTGGGGATCGTGGTCGGCCTCGGGATGGCGCTGCTGCTCAAGGCGGTGCTCGGGGCCTTCGGCATCGACCTGCCCGCCGGCGGGCTCACGCTGCGGCCGCGCACGATCGGGTGGGCGATGCTGGCCGGTGTCGGGGTCACGGTCGTGGCGTCGCTGGTGCCCTCGCTGCGGGCCAGCCGTGCGGCGCCGGTGGCCGCGATCAGCGGCGCCAGCGGCGACCGGTCCTCCTCGTCGCTCGTGCGCATCGTCGTCGGCGGCGTGGTGGTCGCGCTCGGGCTCGGCCTGCTCGCCAGCGGGCTGCTCGGCGGCGGGAGCCAGGCCGCCGCGCAGGTGGGCGCCGGCGCCGCCATCACCTTCCTCGGGGTGGCCGTGCTCGGCCCAGTCATCGCCCGCCCGGTGAGCACGGTGCTCGGCGCCGTGCCGGCCCGGCTGCGGGGGATGCCCGGCGTGCTCGCCCGGGAGAACGCCAAGCGCAACCCGAAGCGCACCTCGGCCACCGCCGCGGCGCTGATGATCGGCGTCGGCATCGTCACCTTCATCACCGTGTTCGCCCAGTCGACCAAGGCGACGATCAACGCCACCGTGGACGACGCGTTCGGTGGGGACTTCGCCGTGACCAGCAACAACCAGGGATTCGGCGGGCTGTCGCCTCAGCTGGCGGCCGAGCTGCGCTCCCGCCCTGAGCTCGGCGCGGTGTCGGCGCTGCGCGGCGGCGTGGCGGAGGTGGCCGGCAAGGGCCGGTTCCTCACCACGATCGACCCGAACACCTTCGACAGCGTCTTCGACGTCGAGGTGGTGTCGGGCTCGCTGCGAGACCTCGGCGCCGACGGCTTCGCCATCGACGAGCGCACCGCCAAGGACAAGGGCTGGACGATCGGCACGCAGGTCGACGCCCGCTTCCCCGACTCGGGGGCCAAGACCCTCACGCTGCGGGCCATCTACGACGAGCTCCCGAGCCTGGGCGGGGCGGGCGCCTACCTCATCGGCCTGCCCGCCTACGAGGCGAACTTCGCCGACGCCTTCGACTCGCAGATCTTCGTGCGCACGGCCGACGGCGTGAGCGACGAGGCGGCCCGGGCGGTGCTCGAGGAGGTCGCGGGCCCGTACGCCAACGCGCAGGTGCAGGACCGGACCGACGTGAAGGAGGCCGCCGCCGCGCAGGTCAACCAGCTGCTCGGGCTGATTTTCGTGATGCTGATCCTCGCCATCGTCATCGCCCTGTTCGGCATCGCCAACACGCTCGGCCTGTCGATCATCGAACGCACGCGGGAGCTCGGCCTGCTGCGGGCGGTGGGCATGACCCGGCCCCAGGTGCGCTCGACCGTGCGCTGGGAGTCGGTGATCATCGCCCTCCTCGGGGCCCTGTTGGGGCTCGGCATCGGCGTCTTTTTCGGGTGGGCGATCATCACCTCGCTCCGAGACGAGGGCTTCGACGTGTTGGCCGTGCCCGTCCCGCTGCTGGTCGTGATCGGGGTGCTGGCCGCGCTGGCCGGGGTCGCCGCCGCGGTCTTCCCGGCCATGCGGGCCTCTCGCCTCGACGTGCTCGACGCGATCGCCCACGAGTAGCGGGCGGCGCTCGGTACGATCGCCGCGGTGGCTGCACTGGAGGCCTTGGAGGGGCCGCACCTGCAGGCCGTCGTGGAGGCCTTCGCCCGGCTGCTGCGGTCCCACGAGGCTCGGCTCAACGCGCTCAACGTGTTCCCCGTGGCCGACTCCGACACCGGCTCGAACCTCGCCGCCACGGCGGAGGCGGCCGTGGCCGCCCTCGCCCGGCGGAGCGGCGGGGCCGTGGCCGACACCGCCGCCGCCTTGGCCGGCGCCGTGTTCGACCACGCCCGCGGCAACTCGGGCACGATCCTCGCCCAGATCCTGTGGGGCTTCGCGCAGGAGGCGGCCGGGCGCCGCCGCCTCGACGCCGCCGGGCTGGCGGAGGCGCTGGCCGCAGGGGCTCGAGCCGCGCCGCTGGCGTTGGCGGCGCCGGTGGAGGGCACGATGCTCACCGTCGCCCGCGAGCTGGCCGACGCCGCGCTGGCCGCGGCCGGTTCTGGGGCCGGGGGCGCGGCGGGGGCGGGGGCGCCGGCGCCGCTGCTCGACGTGCTGGACGCGGCCCGTTTCGCCGCCTATGACTCCCTGGCCCGCACCCCGGAGCTGCTGCCCGCCCTCGCCGCCGCAGGGGTGGTCGACAGCGGGGGCGCCGGCTACGCGCTGCTGGCCGACGCCTTCCTCGAGGTGGTCGACGGGCGGCGTCCGCCCACGCCGGCCGGGGCAGCCGGCGCGGCGGGCGCGTCGAGCGGCGCCGCGCCGGCCGTCTACGAGGTGATGTTCCAGCTCCGGGCCACGCTCGACCAGGCGGCGGTCAAGGCGGCGCTCGGCTCGGTGGGGGACTCGGTCACCGTGGCCGGCGCCGGGCGGCGCTGGATCTGCCACGTGCACACGACCGACATCGGGGCGGCGCTGGAGGCCGGGCTGCGGTTCGCGCCGCCGACGGCGGTGCGGGTCGAGGCGCTGGTCGAGCGGTGAGCGCACGATGACCGAGGCGCCGCTCACGTTCGGCGACTTCGCGGCCATGAGCACCGCGGTGCTGCGGGGCGTGGGGGAGAAGCGGGCCGCGGCGCTGGCCAAGGCCGACATCGTCAGCGTGCTCGACCTGCTGACCACCTACCCGCGCCGCTACCTCGATCGCACCCGCGAGGCCCGCCTGGCCGACCTCGAGCCGGGCGAGGAGGCGATGGCGCTGGTGCGGGTGCGCTCGGTCAGCAGCCGGCGGACCAAGAACCGCAAGACGATGACCGCCGTCGAGGTCAGCGACGGCGAGGCGCAGCTCCGGCTCACGTTCTTCAACCAGCCGTGGCGGGAGCGCCAGCTCCATCCCGGCGCCGAGTGCGTGGTGTTCGGCCGCCTCGAGCTCTTCGCCGGGCGCCGCCAGATGACGAACCCGGTGGTGGACCTCGTCGGCAACCGCACCGGCCGGATCGTGCCGGTCTACCCGCAGTCCGAGAAGGCCGGGATCACGAGCTGGGACGTCGGCGACTGGATCGAGGAGGCGCTGCGGCGCAGCGAGAAGCGGGGGATCGCCGATCCGGCGCCGTCCGAGCTGCTGCGCCGCTACGACCTGATCTCCCGGGGCGCGGCGCTCACCCGGATCCACCGCCCGGCGAGCATGGCCGAGGCCCTCGCCGCCCGGCGGCGGCTGGTGTTCGACGAGCTGCTGCGCGTGCAGCTGGCGCTGGTGCTGCGCAAGCGCCAGCTCGAACGCTCGACGCCCGGCATTCGCCACACGCCTCACCCGAGCGAGGGGCCGAACCTGCTCGAGCGCTTCTGGGCGCAGCTTCCGTTCCCGCTCACCGGCGCGCAGCGCCGGGCGGTGGAGGAGATCAACGCCGATCTCGCCGGCCCGCACCCGATGCATCGGCTGCTGCAGGGCGACGTGGGCGCCGGCAAGACCGTGGTGGCGGTTTCGGCGCTGCTCGTGGCGGTGCAGGGGGGGATGCAGGGCGCGCTGATGGCGCCGACCGAGGTGCTGGCCGAGCAGCACCATCTCGGCATCCGGCGCATGCTGGAGGGCTTCTCGACCCCGGATCCGGGCACCCTGACCGGTGAGCGGCCGCTGCGCATCGAGCTGCTCACGCACCGCACCGGCGTGGCCGAGCGCCGGCGAATCCTGGGCGGCCTGGCCTCGGGGGCGGTCGAGCTGGTGGTCGGCACCCACGCCCTGATCCAGGAACGGGTCGAGTTCGCCGCGCTGGGGGTGGCGGTGATCGACGAGCAGCACCGTTTCGGGGTCGAGCAGCGGGCGGCGCTGCGGGCGAAGTCGGCCTCGCTCGGGGCGCCCGACGTGCTGGTCATGACGGCCACGCCGATACCCCGTACGGCGGCGATGACCGTGTACGGAGACCTCGACGTGTCGATCCTCGACGAGCTGCCTCCGGGGCGGACCCCGATCGAGACCCGCTGGGAGCAGGACGAGGCGCCGGCCTGGGAGGCCGTGCGGGCCGAGGTGGGCGCGGGCCGCCAGGCGTACGTGGTGTGCCCGCTCGTCGACGAGAGCGACAAGCTCGAGGCCGCGTCGGCCGAGGAGACCTTCGCCCGGCTGGCGGCGGTCGAGCTGAGCGGTCTGCGGCTGGGGCTGCTCCACGGGCGGGTGCCGCCGGCGGACAAGGAGCAGGTCATGGCCCAGTTCCGGGCCGGGCGGCTCGACGTGCTGGTCGCCACGACCGTGATCGAGGTCGGCGTCGACGTGCCGAACGCGACGGTTATGGTGATCCTCGACGCCGACCGGTTCGGCATCAGCCAGCTCCACCAGCTGCGCGGGCGGGTCGGCCGGGGCGAGCATCGGTCGGTCTGCTGGCTGATCGGCGAGGGCGCCACACCCGAGGCGGAGGAGCGCCTCTCGGCGCTGGTGCGCACCACCGACGGGTTCGAGCTAGCCGAGGTGGATCTGGAGCTGCGCGGCGAGGGCACGCTGATGGGCGAACGCCAGACGGGGCGAAACGATCTGAAGTTGGCGTCGCTGCGGCGCGACCGGGAGTGGGTCGAGCGGGCCCGCGAGGCGGCCTTCGAGCTGGTCGGCGACGGCACGGCCCTCTCGGCGCATCCGGCGCTCGCCGCCGAATTGGAGCTGTTCCTCGGCGAAGCCGACGCCGACTTCCTGCTCAAGTCCTGATCGCTCCGCCGAATCGAGCGCCGGCGGCTGGCCCCGACTGGCGCGGCGCCGCCAGCCCCGCAGCGCCCCCGCTGGGCAACCATCACGTCCCGAAACCGTCG
>JBJXGF010000193.1:0-10107 GCA_046153015.1 Acidimicrobiales bacterium
CAGAACAAGCGGGGCTGAGCGCAGCGAAGCCGTATGGCCGGGGAGCGCCAGCGAGCCGGGCGTGGATGGGGTCTGGGGGCGCAGCCCCCAGAACAAGCGGGGCTGAGCGCAGCGAAGCCGGCATGGCCGGGGAGCGCCAGCGAGCCGGGCGTGGATGGGGTCTGGGGGCGCAGCCCCCAGAACAAGCGGGGCTGAGCGAAGCGAAGCGTGCGCCGTGATCGTGGTGGTCACGGGGGTGGCCGGGTCGGGCAAGACGACGGTCGGCCGCCTCTTGGCGCGGCGCCTGGGCGCGGCGTTCGTGGACGCCGACGACGAGCACGATCCCGCCGCCCGGGCCAAGATGGCCGCCGGCCGCCCGCTCACCGACGCCGATCGCGCCCCGTGGCTCGATCGGCTGAACGCCCGGCTGCGGGCGGCTGCAGCGGCCGGCACGCCGCTCGTGCTCGCCTGCTCGGCCCTGGCCGCCGAGCATCGCCGCCGTCTGGCCGAGGGGCTTTCGCCCCCACCTCGCTGGGTGCAGCTCACCGGCAGCCCAGCGCTCCTCGAGGCGCGCCTGGCCGCCCGGCGGGGCCACTTCTTCCGCCCCGAGCTGCTGGCCAGCCAGCTCGAGCTGTGGTCGCCCGAGCCCGGCGCCCTCACCCTCGACGTGTCCGACTCGCCCGACGCGCTGGCCGAACGAGCCGCGGCCGCGCTCAGGGGCGGGTGCGGCCCAGCCGGTGGATGACGGTGGTGACGAGGACGAAGGACGCCCGCCGTTCGGTGTGGTCGCTCCGGCGGTCGAAGAACGCCTGAAGGACCGGCGCCGCGTCGGCGACCTGATCGAGGGAGTCGAACCACAGCTCGGTGACCGCGTCGTAGCCGAAGCCGCGCGGCGCCGCCCCCACGGCGACGTTGCGCACCCAACGGCGCACACCGGCCTCGAGCAGGGCATCGTCGTCGGCGTGGCGCTCGAGCGCCCGGATGTGCTCGACGGGCTCGACAGCCTCACGGCGCCGGGCGTACTCGAACACGACCACGTCGGTCTCGGGACCCTCGACCACGAGCTCGCTGGCGGCGTACACCGTGACCTCTTCGACCGCTCGTTCGAAGGTGCGCAGCTCGTCGGCGAAGGCCACGTCGTTGCGGGTGAGCACGGTGTGCGCCGACGGGATCGATACGACGCTGCGCAGCGGGAGCAGGCCGACGCCGTCGTGCTCGTTCGAGGCGCCGGGCAGCACGCCGGTCGGGTCGACGGTGAGGCAGTACCGCAGGCCTGCGATCGGCCGCGGGCCGCCCGCCAGCAGCTCCCCGACTTGGCTGTGCGTCAGCCAGCGTTCCTGGAACTCGTCGCGACTCAGCCGAGGGTGGCGGTTCGCCAAGTAGATCGCCTTGGCCGGCTGCTCCACGATGCTCATCGTCGTTCGCTCCTCTGCTGCGGTGTCCAGGGCCGTCCCATTACCCGTCCAGCTCTCTGCCGTGAAGCGCTCGGTGCAGTGCGGCGCGTTCGTCGGCCTTCCAGCGTCGGGACAGCTCGGAGCGCGACACCGAGTTGTTGGACCCGTGGAAGGCCCCGGGGTAGACGTGCAGCTCGACGGGCACGCCGGCGAGACGGAGACGGCGGGCGTATTCGACGTCCTCATCGACGAACAGGTCAAGATCGCCCACGTTGATGTAGGTGGGCGGGAGCCCGACCAGCTCCTCGACCGAGGCGCGCGCCGCAGCGGCGTGGATCGGGATGTCCGGCGCGCCGGCTCGGCCTTCGAGATAGGAGTTCCAGCCGATCAGGTTGGCCGTCCGGTTCCAGAGCCGAGGGTCCAGGACCGCCTGCGACATCGGCGTCTCGTTGCGGTCGTCGATCATCGGGAACACCAGGAACTGGAAGCAGACGGGCGCCTCGGCGCGGTCCCTCGCCAGCAGCCCCAGCCCGGCGCACAGCGCCCCGCCGCCGGAGGCGCCGCCGATGCCGATGCGGCCCGGGTCGACCCCCAGCGCCGCAGCGTTGCCGTGCAGCCAGCGCAGGCCGGTGTAGCAGTCCTCGAGCGGGACCGGGTAGGGGAACTCCGGCGAGAGCCGGTACTCGACGGAGGCGACCAGTATCCCGAGGCGGTGGGCGAGCCCCGCGCAGTAGTCGTCGTCCATGTCGACCGTGCCCATCACGAGCCCGCCGCCGTGGATCCAGTAAAGGGCCGGCGCGGGCGTCTCCAGGCCGGCGGGCCGGTAGGTGCGCACCATCACCTCGTCCGAGGGGCGGTGGTCGGTCACCTCGAGGCCCTCGGGTCGGGGCGGCCGGGCGATCTTGGCCATCGCGTCGATGAACTTCTGGCGCATCCTCGGGATGTCGCTCAAATCGAGGAAGTCAGGCGGCGTCGCGTTCAGCACCGACTGGTGCGCCTTGTCGAGACGCGGCATCACGTCGAGCCCGGCCATCGGTCAACCCCCCCGTACTCCGCGGACGATACGGCCCGCAGGGTACTCGCAGCGATCGGCGCCTCGCTGCGGTCCCGTGCGGTCGATGTGGCGGTCTTGAGTGGTTCCACTCTGCTGCGCCGACTGCGCAGATCGAGGGATTCCTCGGATGTGCGCTTGCGGCCGGCGTCATACGGTTCGGCTGGGGCCCGACCCATCGGAGGGGCGAGCCGGGGTGAACCCCAGGGGGATCTATGCACATCGGTATGCGGCGAGCGCTCGTGACGGGAAGCTCTCGCGGAATCGGCCGGGGCATCGCGCTCAAGCTCGCCGCCGAGGGCGTGGACGTGGCGGTCCACTATCGTTCCAACGAGAAGGCGGCCGAGCAGACGCTCGAGGCGATTCGAGCGGCCGGGAGCGACGGGACCTTGATCCAGGGCGACGTGTCCGACCCAACCGCGATGCAGCGAATCGTCGATGGGGCGGCCGCGGCGCTGGGCGGGCTGGACGTCTTCGTCAGCAACGCCAGGCCCGAGCTGCCGGACTTCTTCGCGCCGCCGGCGCAGCTGACGCTGGCCCAGTGGGATTGCGCGCTCGATACCCAGGCCAAGGCCTTCCTCGTGGGCGCCCGCGCCGCGGCGGCCCACATGGGTGAGGGCGGCCGCATCCTTGCCGTCACCTATGCCACCGGGAGCCGCACCGGCGGGCTGCAGCCGTGGGTGGCGATGGGCGCGGCGAAGGCCGCGTTGGAGGCCGCGGTGCGCTACCTGGCGGTGGCCTTCGCCGGTCAGGGCGTGACGGTGAATGCGCTCAGCCCGGCCTGGACCGAGGACAGCGTGCTGTCGACGTTGCCGCCCGAGGCGCAGGCCCTCATCCGGGGTTGGCACGAATCGGGCTGGACGCCGATGCGCCGGCTCACGCAACCCGCCGACGTGGGCAACGCGGCGGCCCTGCTCGTCACCGACGAGGCCGGGTTCATCACCGGGCAGGTGCTCACCGTGGACGGCGGCGCCTCGCTCATGAACGCCGAGGTGCCCCCGGAGCTGCAGCTCACGGGCGCATAGGGGCCGCCACGGGCAGCACGCCGTCGCGGGCCAGCACGACGGCTTCGACCCGGCTGGCCACGCCGAGCTTGGCGTAGATGCGGTGCAGATGGTTCTCCACCGTGCGCACGCTCAGGTGCAGCGCGGCGCCGATCTCGCGGTTCGAACGGCCGGCGATCAGCTGGGCCAGCACCGCGGCCTCCCGGCTCGTGAGTCGGGCGGCGGCGACGGGCGGCAGGGACGCGAGCGACCCGGCCGGCGCGGCTGGGCCCGGGGCGGCGCCCACGTGGCCGGCGCC
This sequence comes from Acidimicrobiales bacterium, assembly GCA_046153015.1. Taxonomy (GTDB): domain Bacteria; phylum Actinomycetota; class Acidimicrobiia; order Acidimicrobiales; family CAIXPF01; genus JBJXGF01. The sequence continues at coordinate 3,727 of JBJXGF010000193.1, forward strand.
GAGGGCGGCGACCCCGTGGTGACCGACCGCCGTGGCGTCGGCGAAGGTCCGGACCTCGGCCGCCGCCCATTCGTCGGCGAAGTCGGCCAGCACCTCCTCGGCTCGCCGGCGCGCCTTCGGACCGGCCGGACCCGACAGGTGGGCGGCGTCACCGCCGTAGCTGTCGCTCACGTCCATCGCCGCGCGGTACAGCCTCACGAACAGCGGCCATCGTTCGGCCTTCGCGGCCACCAGCGAGAGACCGAACAGCGTCGACGCGCCCATCCAGCGGCTCTGCAGCTCCCACGAACGGGCGAGCGCCTCGCCGTAGCGCCGCGCGCTGGTGGCGAGGTCGCCCAGGAGATAGGCCCGCCGCGCTCGGCCGGTTTCGGCGCCCACCAAGCCCCAGGAGTCGCCGAGCTCGGTGAAGACCGAGACGGCGAGCTCGAAGCACGGATCGGCCCGGTCGTCGGACGCCAACGTGTGGACCATGCCGAGGAAGAACATCGAATAGGCCGCGCCGCGGCGGTCGCCGGCCCGGTCGAACGCCGCGATGCTCGCCTCGAGGTGGGTGCTGGCGGCCGTGAGATCCCGCCGGTCGACGGCCATGCGGGCCAGCCCGTGCTGGGCCCAGCCCTGCTCCGCCACGGCGCCGACGGCCCCGGCGAGCTCGACCGCCTCCCGAAACCGGCTGCAGCCTTCGTCCTGTCTGCCGGCGGCATAGTCGAGGAAGGCCGCGCCGATGAGCGCCGCGACCCGATCGGTCGCCGCGGCATCCGCGACGGACAGGGCTCGCTCGTACCACTCCAGGCCCGAGGCGACGTGGCTGCGCACCCGCCAGAACCAGCCCAGCGCGCCGCAGAGGGCCACGCCGACGGAGGCGTCGCCGTCAGGCCCGAACGACCAGGTCAGCGCGCTCGCGATGTTGGCGTGCTCGAGCTCCAGCCGGGCGAGCCAGTGCGCCTGTTCCGGACCGCCGAGCCGGCTGTCGGCGGCCCGTGCGAACTCGAGGTAGTAGCGGGCGTGGGCGGCGCCCAGCGATGCTCGCAGCGCTGGCGAGCACTGGCCGGCGCCGTACTGCCGCAGCGTCTCGAGCATCGAGTAGCGCGAGCGGCCCTGGTGATCGCTGACCCCGACCAAGGACTGGGCGACGAGCGCGTCGAGCAGGTCGAGCGTCTCGATTCGCTCGATCGCCGCATCAAACGCCCCGCCGAGACAGGCGACGCGCACGGCGTGCGCGGCGTCGAGCTCGAAGCCTCCGGCGAACACGCCGAGCTGCAGGAAGAGCTGGCGCTCGGCCGGCCCGAGCAGCAGGTAGCTCCACTCCACGACCGACGCCAGCGTTCGGTGGCGGGAGGCGTCGACGGCGGGCGGGCGTCCGCCGGCTCGTAGCAGCTGGAACCGCTGGTCGAGGTGCTCGAGGATCTCGGGCGCGGTGAGCGCGCGCAGCCGGGCCGCCGCCAGCTCGATGGCGAGGGGCATCCCGTCGAGCTGTTCGCAGATGGCGAGCATCGCGGCCAGCGAGTTCGCGTCCGTCGACAGGTCGGGCCGCACCGCTCGGCCTCGCACCAGCAGCAACTCGAGCGCGTCGTCAGCCAGCGGCAACGGACCGAGGGGACGCAGCTGCTCCCCGGCGACGCCGAGCGGGGCGCGACTGGTGGCCAGCACCGTGACGCCGGGACAGCGGTCGAGCAGCTCGGCCACGAGCGGCGTCAGCTCGGTGAGGACGTGTTCACAGTTGTCCACGAGCAGCAACAGGTTGCGCGGCGCCAGCGCGGAGACGAGCAGCTCCCGCGGCGTCGAGCCGACCGGGGAGTGCAAGTCCAGCGCCGCGACCATCGCCGAGGCCACCGCCCCATCCCGTTCGACGCCGGCCAGCTCGACGAGGCGTGCGCCGTCGTGAAACCGCCCGAGCACCGCACGCACGGCCCGCCGGGCCAGGCGAGTCTTGCCCATGCCGCCCGGGCCGACCACGGTGACCAAACGAGCGGTCGCCAGCGCCGTCTGGATCTCCTGCTGCTCACGCACTCGGCCGACGAACACGTCGCGCTCGGCTGCGGTCCATCCGGTGTCCGCGACCGCATCGTCACCGCCATCGTCACTGTCATGGCCACCGCCAGCCGGCTGCCCTACCACTCGCGTTCACCCCCGTTCGAACGCTACCACCGGCCCGCATCAGGGCCGACGGGCCGCTGCGTATTGGCGCACGATGGCGGCTCTGCACGTGGCCCGAATGCCCCGCATCGAGCGGCGAACCAGTCGAGCTTTGCGTCGCGGGGTTGCTCAGTAGCCAAAGGGGGCAGCCGGAAGCTGCAACGGCGGAAGCGGCCGATACTGGACCAGACCGAGCTGCGGGCCCTCGATCTCCGGGTCCGGCTCGCCGAGCGCACCGCGCAGGTCGTGCTCATGGACGGAAGCATCGGCGAAGACCAGGCTGCCGAGGAATCCAGCGACCGGCCGATCGCCGGCAGCGGGGCAGCCCGGACGCGCGGGGTGATCTCCTCCCACTCGGCCAGCAGCTCCGGGAGGGCGGACCCGAGTCGGCTGGCCGGCCCAGAGCGTGCTGGAGAGCGGCGCCGAGGTCAACGGCTAGGGTCGCGGCCGTGCTGTACATCGACGGACAATGGCGAGGCGCCGACTCGGGCCGCACCTTCGAGGTGACCGACCCGGCCACGGGCAGGGTGCTCGAGCAGGTGGCCGACGCCGGCCAGGCGGAGACGGCAGCGGCGGTCGCCGCGGCGCAGGCCGCGTTCGAGGGCTGGGCCGGGCTCACCGCCTACCAGCGGTCCGAGAAGCTCTATGCGGCGCATCAGCTCATGCAGGAACGCCGGGAAGACCTCGCCAAGCTGATGACCTCCGAGCAGGGCAAGCCGATCCGGGCCGCCCGCAACGAGGTGGGCTACGCGGCCGATTTCCTGCTCTGGTTCGCCGAGGAGGCCAAGCGGGTCTACGGCCAGACCATCCCCTCCAGCCGGGCCGACCAGCGTTTCCTCGTGATGCGCCAGCCCGTCGGGGTGTGCGCGGCGATCACGCCGTGGAACTACCCGGTGTCGATGCTCACCCGCAAGATCGGGCCCGCCCTCGCCGCCGGCTGCACGGTGGTGCTCAAGCCGGCCGAACAGACGCCGCTGTGCGCCATCGAGGTGTTCAAGATCCTCGACGAGATCGGCCTGCCGCCGGGCGTGGTCAACCTGGTGACCGCCGCCGACCCGGCGCCGGTCGGGGCGGAGCTGCTCACCAACCCCGCGGTGCGCAAGCTGACCTTCACCGGCTCCACCGAGGTCGGCAAGGCGCTGATGGCGCAGGCCTCGGGCACGATGAAGCGGGTCTCGATGGAGCTCGGCGGCCACGCCCCGTTCATCGTGTACGACGACGCCGACCCTGCCCGGGCCGCGGTGGGCGCGGCCATGGTCAAGGTGCTCAACACCGGCCAGGCGTGCATCTGCCCGAACCGGCTCTACGTGCAGCGCGGCATCGCCGACCAGTTCGTGGCCACGCTGGCCGAACGGGTGGGCAAGATGCAGGCCGGATCCGGGTTCACCGACGGCGTGCAGATCGGCCCGCTCGTGGAGCGGTCCGCTCTCGAGAAGGTCGACCGCCAAGTGGCCGACGCCGTGGCGAAGGGGGCGACGGTGGTGACCGGCGGCCGCCGCCTCGACGAGGGCGAGCTGGCCAACGGCTGGTTCTACGCGCCGACCGTGCTCACCGGGGTCACGCCCGACATGGCGATCTACCGGGAGGAGACCTTCGGCCCGGTGGCCCCGGTGATCGTGTTCGACGACGAGGCCGAGGTGATCGCCATGGCCAACGACACCGACTACGGCCTGGCCAGCTACGTGTACACCAACGACCTCGGCCGGGCGTTCCGCACCATCGAGAAGCTCCGCTTCGGGATCGTGGGCGTCAACGACATCAACCCCACGGCGGCGGCGGCGCCGTTCGGCGGGGTGAAGGAGTCCGGCCTCGGCCGCGAAGGCGGCCAGGAGGGCATCCTCGAGTACCTCGACACCAAGCTCGTCGGCTTCGCGGTCTGAGCGCAGCGAAGGCGGCCGTGCGAGCGCCAGCGAGCCGGACGCGGATGGGGTCTGGGGGCGCGGCCCCCAGCGACAAGCGGAGCGCAGCGAAGGCGTTCAGCGGCGGCCGCGTAGCTCGCGTTCGATGTCTTCCTGGGTGATCGGCCTGCGGTAGTAGGCGTTCCATACATCGAGCAGCAGCATCAGGCCCCACCCGGAGAGCACCCACCCCGGCCAGAAGTAGCCGCGGCCGGTCATCGCCCAGACCACGACGAGGAAGGCGTTGATGGCCACGTAGGCCACCGCGTCGCCCACCACCTTGCGCCGGCGCTGGATCTGCTTGATCGCCAGCGACCGCTCCGCCTCGTCGGGCGCGGGTGGTGCGGCCTGGCTTTCACTGGGGGTGGCGCCGATGAGCTGGGTCATGGGTTCGGCTCCGTGGGAGGGGCTGCCTGAAGCGGCGCCCGGGCAACACTGATCGTCGGGCGCGGGGGCCGCCGTGGCCAGGGCCGGTCGGCTCCCTCGGGGCGGGGGCGAGCGGTCTAACCTGGGCGCCGTTCGCTGATGGGGGAGGTGCGGCGATGGCCGGATCGAACGACGCGGTGCGCGACGAGGTGCGGGCGTGGCTGGCCGACAACTGGGACGGGGAACGTCCGCTGCGCGAGTGGCGGGAGATCCTGGCCGACTCGGGGTGGGGTGCGCCCACCTGGCCGACGCAGTTCTGGGGCAGGGGGCTCACCCCCGCCGCCGCCTCGGTCGTGACCGAGGAGTTCCACAAGGTCGGCGCGGTCGGCGCCGCCACCGGGCTGTCGATGAACCTCGTGGCGCCCACGATCCTCGCCCATGCGAACGACGACGTGAAGGCCCGGTTCCTGCGGGGCATCATCACCGGCGAGCACAAGTGGTGCCAGCTCTTCAGCGAGCCGGGCAGCGGATCCGACCTGGCCGGGCTCACCACCCGGGCCGACCGCGACGGCGACGAGTGGGTCGTCAACGGCCAGAAGGTGTGGAACTCCGGCGCCCACAAGGCGGCGTTCGGCATCCTGCTCGCCCGCACCGACTGGGACGCGCCGAAGCACAAGGGCATCACCTACTTCCTGATCCCGATGGACCAGCCCGGCATCGAGGTCCGCCCGCTGCGCCAGATGAACCGCCACGCCTCGTTCAACGAGGTCTTCCTCACCGACGCCCGGGTGCCCGGCGCCAACGTGGTGGGCGAGCTCGGCGAGGGCTGGCGGGCCACGCTCACCACCCTCGCCCACGAGCGGGGGGTGGCCACCGGCCGTCGGCCGCGCTTTCCGAAGGAGCTGGCCGGGCGCACGGTGCGCGAGGCGCAGGCCGAGTCGAGCGAGTACTACGCCACCTACTCGTGGTACCCCCAGCGCGCCGGGCGGCCCGACCTGATCGTGCCCCAGGCGGAGGCGACCGGCGCGGTGGCCGAGCCCGTGATCCGCCAGCGCATCGCCGCGCTGAAGACGCTGGAGAAGACCGCCGCGTGGAGCGGCGAGCGCACCAAGGCGGCCCGGGCGCAGGGTCGCCCACCCGGGCCGGAGGGCTCGCTGGCCAAGCTCAACGGCAGCGGGATCGCCCGCGCCTGCGGGCTGCTGCACACCAGCATCGCCGGCGCCCACGGCATGCTCGATGGGCCCGACACGGCGGCCGAGGGCATGGTCGCCGAGGTGCTGGTGTCGACGCCGGCGATGTCGATCGCCGGCGGCACCGACGAGATCCAGCACAACATCCTCGGCGAGCGGGTGCTCGGGCTGCCCAAGGAGCCGAGCCTCGACAGCGAGGTGCCCTTCCGCGACGTGCGGACCAACACCGGCCGCGCCTGAGCGCGCGCGGCGCGGTCAGGCGGGGAGCCCCTCCAACCAGCTCAGCACCCGGGCGGTCAGGGCCTCGGGCCAGAGGTGGCCGCCGGGGTGAAGCTCGAACGCCACCCGGGCGCCGGCCCGTTCCGCCAACCGGGCGGCGCGCTCGGCGTGGGCGAGGTCCACCTCGGCGTCGGACTCGCCGTGGGCGATCAGCACGTCGAGGGGCGTGCCCGGGGCCGGCGCGGGCGAGGGCCCGGCAGGCAGGAAGCCGCCCACGCACACCGCGGCCCGCAGCACGAAGCCGGCCGGCGGACGCAGGGCGGCGGCGAGCGCAAGCGCCCCGCCTTGGGAGAAGCCGACGGCCGCCCAGCGGCTCGGCCCGATCCCGAGCCGGTGGGCGGCGTCGGCGAACAGCTCGGCGAGCACCTCGGCGGCTCGGGCCGCACCCCCTGCCTCGTCACCGTCCGGGTCCCACCACGCCCAGCCGTCGCCGGCGCGCTGGGGGCCCCGGGGCGCCACCACGTGCACCCCGGCGGCGGCCAGCTCGCTGGCCACGCCCCCGAGCGCGTCCGGCC
>JBJXGF010000374.1:0-19302 GCA_046153015.1 Acidimicrobiales bacterium
GCTCGCCCCGCCACCGCTTGAACGCCGTCGCCGGCAACAACCGGCCGAACAACGGATGCACCTCCGACACCACCCGCACCTCGCACGGCAACACCCGCCGCAAATGGTGCAGTCCATCGCCATCCCGATCCAACCAGGCGACACCCATCCCGCCACCCCGGGCTACCGACAGCGGATAGGGGACCGGGCCGTGCTGATCTCCTTCGCCACCCTCGCCGAGATCCGTTATGGCGCCCGCAAGGCGACCCCCCTTACCGTGTCAACGTGTTGTGCGACAGGTGATGGCTGACTATCACTGAGCCGGTGGGCGGGGAAGGAGACGGTGAGTTCTGATGGTTCCCAAGACGTTCGATGTGCCTGAGGGTGCCGGAAACGCGTCTGTGCTGATCAGAGGGCCCTTCGGCGGTATGTTCTCCGGTCGTGTTCAGGTCGGTGCCGTTCGTTGTGCGGCTGGTGCTGGCTCGAGTTGGTCTGCTGCTCGCCAGCGGCGACCGACGCGACGCCGAGATCCTGGCGTTACGTCACCAGCTGCTGGTCCTGCAGCGTCAGGGCCCCAAGCCGACCTTCGAGGACCACGACCGTGCGGCACTGGGCGCACTGTCCCAAGTGTTCGATCGTGAGCAGCTCTCCCGGGTGTTCTTGATCGTTCAGCCCGCCACCGTGCTGCGATGGCACCGCCGCCTCGTCGCCCGGCATGGGAACCAGCCCGTGTCCGCCGCAAGCCTGGCCGGCCTGCGACCGCCCGGAAGCTCCGCCAGTTGGTATTGCGCCTGGACAGCGAGAACCCGACATGGGGCTACCGCCGGGTACACGGCGAACTCGTCGGTCTCGGCCACAAGATCGCCGCGTCGACGGTCCGGGCGATCTTGCGCGACGCAGGCCGTGAACCGACGCCCTCGAGGTCGGGGCCATCGTGGTCGGAGTCATCCGCTCGCAGGCGAAAGCCGTGATCGCGACCGACTCCTTCACCGTGGACACGGCACTGCTGCGACGGTTCTACGTGCTGTTCTGGATCGAGATCGACACCACGATCGTGCACCTCGGCGAGATCACGACCAACCCGACGGGTTCGTGGACGACCCAACAAGCGCGGAATCTGCTGATGCACCTCCAGCGGAAGCTCCGCTTCGTGATCCACGATGGCGCCGGCCAGTACACCCGCAGCTTCGACGACGCGTTCACCGCAATCGGGGCCGAAGCGATCACCACCCCTCCCGGAGCGCCCCGTGCGAACGCGTTTGCAGAGCGATGGGTACGCAGCGTCCGCCACGAGATGTTGGACCGCACGGTCATCTGGAACGAACGCCAGCTACGACGGCATCCCACCCAGATCTCGCAGCGACGAGGGAAGGTGACGCAGGCTCGGTCTGGCGCCGATGAGGAACACGACGAAGTCGCCGTCGAGCTCCGCTGTCCATCTGCCCTTGTTGACCTTTGCGTTCATTGGCGAAGTTGACATAGCTATCCGGGCCGTGACCGTACGTTCGGTGCCGCGTTCTCGTCCGTCTCCAGCGGACGTGGGCGCGGCGCTGACGTGGGCGCACGCTGGACGGCATCGGTTCGAATGGCGCCCCGGGGGAAGGGCTGGCGGCCGCTCTGGGGAGGCTGGCCGGAGGTCCGGTCGAGGTCGAGGCGGCCGGGTCCGTCGTCGTTCTGACGCGCCAACTGCTGGGGTGGTTCGACGCCGCGGTGATCGCCGGTGCAGCGCTGGTGCCGCCGATCCTGCTGGTGGCGTTCGTTCGCTCGTGGGGCGTCCTCGCAGCAGGTGGCCTGTTCGTCGTGGTGGTCGTGCTGTTCGTCCGTGACCGGGCGCGAGCGGGGACCAACCTGCGCCTCGACCTCGCCGACGGAACGGTGCAGATACACCAAGGTGGCCCGCCTCGACGCCGCCGATTCGGCTGCGCTCGCATCCCTCGACGCGGACGAATGCAACCGACTCGTCGACCGCTATCGTTGACGTCCGCCGTTGGGGATCTGGAAACAGAGCGTTCTCACAACCTCGACGTTCGGTGCAGGACGGCCGTGCTAGCTTCCGGCGCGTGGCCTGGACAGCGAAGCAACGGGCCCAGATTCTCGGTGCGAGCGACCCCACCTACGGACCGCTCATGGGTCGCAGCCTTCCCGATGTCGACCCGACGTGGCCGGAGCAACCCGCCGGATTCGGCGATGCCATCTCGCTGGACGGCCCCCGGCTCGTGTCGGAATTCCTCGAGCCGGGTATGGGCAACCCTCGCATCGTGGCGGGCCTCGACGCGCTCGAGGCAACGCTGCGGGCCAAGCTGGCCGAGCGCGAGCGCATCTCTGGGCTGACGCTCCTCCCGGCCGGGATGGCGTTCAACTACGGAACGATTTGGCAGAACCTCCCACCGGGCGGAAGTGCGGATCCACGCAGCAATCTGGTGGAAAAGCTCGTCACCAACGCGTTGGTCGAGGCCTTGACCGCAGCAGGCTTCGACCTGGCGCCCGGCCTCCTCAAGCCGCTGGGCTTCCTCCACCCGCTCGAGTTCAGCGGTGGCCTTGCCCTGCGGCGCCATCTGAAGGACGCGCTGGTCGGCCAGGACCACGGCGAATGGACCCACATGCTGCAGTGGTACCTGCTCGCCACGCAGGGACCGAGGGTCGGCCGGGTCATCCAGCGTCCGTTTCCCGCTGCGGAGGTGTTCCGCTACCTCGGCGCCCAGGCGCTCGTCCAGCGCCGTCCAGGCGTGCCGCCGGGACCCGACCTGTGGTTCGTGTGCTGCGACCGGCTGGCGCCCTACATGCCCTACCCGAACCGGATCGCCACCGACAGTGCCGATTTCCGCAACCCGGACATGCTGCACATGTCCATCGCCGGCGTGGCGACGAACCGCTTGGCGCTGCGCAATCAGCTGACCGGAGTCGGTCGTGACGATTTCGATCGGGTCGTGGCCGCAGTGAACGACCATCGCCGGGACCGGCCCCTCCTCGCGGCGTTGTTCGCTCGCCGGCGGCGCAAGCGCGAGGTGCTCTGGGCCAAGGCCGAGGTGTTCTCGGCGGCGCAGGCGGCCGCCAGGATCCCCGTTGTCGGGCCGCTGTTGTACACCGTTCATCCTCCGACAGCGAACAAACTGCTGCCACTGGCCCAGCAGCTGCGTCTGACGACCTTCCTGCGCGGAACGAGCGACAACGGCAACACGATCTGGAAGCCCGACTGGAGCGCACTTGCGTTGCACCCGGGCCAGACCTTGGATGCGACGGACCGGGCCAGGTTCCTCGCGGTCCTGACGCCGCTCGATCTCGATCGGGTGTTCCGCGAAGAGAGCAGGTCGGTCATGTACGCCTGGTCGAAGAGCGCGACGCCCTGGACGGCGGCGCCCGGCGCAAACCCCTCCGCTGAGTGGCAAGCGCTTCCCGCCGCCGAACGCGCCAACCTGCTCGCCACCGCCCAGCTGCAGTACCTGCCATGACACCAGGCAAGCTCCGCGCCGCATTCGAGCGCATCGCTGACGCGCACCCTGGCGGCGCCATCGCCCTGCCCGCCGACGCGGCGTCGGGCTTGTCGATCGACGTGCGGGCGCGGCTGGCTCAGTTCGCCCGCCTGCTCACCGCCACCGGCCAGTTGGTGATCCGCCAAGCGGTCGTCGTGCAGACCCCGACGGGCGTCACCGTCACCGGCATCGCCGACGCGTTGGGATTCGCGGCACTGCCGGTCACCCTCACCGTCGGCCAGGGTGACGCAGCGAGCTGCACGCTCGACGGCACGGCAACCAGCGCGCTGCCCATCCATCGCGGCCTGGGCTGGCGGGCGTTGACGGTGCAGCTCCAGGCGAACGACGGTGACGACCTGCCCGTCGGGATCCTCAACGCCACCCTCGACAGCAACGGGGTCGCGCTGCCGCTGCAGGTCAGGAACGTCCACCTCGACCCTGACGATCCGTCGGCCAGCGCCGTGTGGAGCTTCGCGATCCCGGCGACGCCGGCGCTCGATGCGGCGATGTTGCTGGGCGTCGACAGCGACATCGACGCCCTCCTGGCGTTGCTTCCGGCCCTGGCCGGGGCTGGCGCTGCCGACTCGTTCCGTTGGGTGAGCGCTGGTGCCCAGTGTGCGCTCGAGGCGACGTTGACGCTCGCAGGCACCGTCGACCTGCTGCCCCAAGCCCTCAGCGTGACCGCCAGCCGAGCCACGATCCGGTTGGTACCGCCCACGGCGCTCGACCAGCAGTGGCAACGGCACTTGGTCCTGGAGGGCACGGCCACCGTCCTGGGTGCGACCGAAGCGGTGGTGGTCACGCTCCGCCCCGGACCGGCGGGCGTCGCCGCGCGCGTACAGATCACGGCGCTGACCGGCCCCCAGCGTCGTGTCGACGCCTTGGTTTCCGCGTTCGCCGGCCCGTCGGCGACCGGGCTGACCGACCTACCTGCCGGCTTGGACGGGCACATCACCGGGTCGGGATTCCACTCGGTGGCCGTCGAGGTGGGCCCGGGTGACGGCGCCGTCGGGTTCGAGGGCGACGGCGACTTCCTCGGTGTGCCCGCATGGGGCAGGGTGGCGGTGACCGGCCGCGACGTTGCGGTGCGGCTCCGGCTGAACGGTCCGCCCAGCACGCTGGCAGCGATCGCGCAGAACGACCTTGGTCTGACGCTTCCCGCCGGGTTCGCCGCGCACCTGCCCACCGTCGGCATGGCGCTGCGAGAGGTCGCCTACGACACCCGCGACGGGTTGGTCCAGGTGGGAGGGCAGCTCAGCGGCGCCACCTGGCTGCTTGATCTGCGCGCCGGGCTGGTGCTCGGCGATCCGCAGCGGTTCGGCAGCGACGTCCCGCCCACCTACCGCTTCGAAGCCGGTCAGTTCTACGAGCCGCCCGCCGCCTCGTCGGCTGGCGCGCCCACGCCGCCCGCCGCTTCCCTGCCGCCGCCGTCATTGACCCAACTGCTGGGGGCGTTGTTGCCCGCTGGGGGCCACGACGACGCGCTCAAGTCGCTGGGGGCGGCGACGCCGAAGGGCCTGCGCACGATGCTCGACGGCACAGTCGTCTACGCCGCCGACGTCGGCTGGACGCCCGGCACGTCATCGACACCGAGCCAGCTGTCGCTGTGGCTGGCCGGCACCGTGCCGTTCCGGTCCGGCGGTCAGGTCGCCTCCATTCAGCTCGGCTACCTGAGCTGGCCCGGGGGCCTCAGCGCCTGGAACGCGGCGTTGACCGTCCCGTTCCTGCGACTGGACCTGGTTGACCTGGTGGAGCTGTTCCACCTGCCCGGCGCCGCGGTGGGACTGGCCCGCAACCAGCTGACCGTCGGCCTGGAACGGGTGGATCTGAGCAGCGACGGGGTCACGATCGTCGGCAGCATCACGGTCAACGGACTCCAGGCCGAGCTGACGGTCAAGGCCAGCGAAACCGCCGGCGTCTGGTCGGCGAGCCTGCACCTCAGCGTCGGCGGCTACGTGTTCAACCTCGCCGCCACCGGCGGGACGACCCCCAGATTCCGGGCATCGCTGTCAGCGGAGTCGGGCCTGGTCACGCTGGCCGAGCTGGTCGAGGAACTGGGCGCCGGCACGTTGCCCGCCACCCTCGACCTGGCGGTCGACGAGGTGGCGCTCGTGTTCGAGCCGGACGCCGGCGGGGCCGCGTTCACCGCCAGCGTGGAGATCGGCGGGCACCCGCTGTCGGCCCAGCTGGCGACGCTCGACCTGACGCGCCAACCGCCCGAACGGGTCGTCGCCGGGTCGGTGAGCTTCCCCGATCTCGCGGTCGGGCTCGGCCAGGTTCCGCTGGTCGGCCGCCTCCTGCCCGACCCGGACGCGCTCGGGCTGGCTCTGGAGGGTCTGGCGGTGCAGTACAGCTCGCTGGCGCTCACCTCTGACGAGGCGGACGAGCTGAACACGCTGACCGATCGGCGCATCGGCGCCGTCGGTGCACCGCTGGCCGCAGGGATCGCCACGACCGGCAGGATCAGGATCGGTTCGACCAGTCTCGCCTTGCCGGCGCCCGCTCCGCCCGCGAATGGTGCCGCACCGCCAGCCGCCGCCGGCGCGGCGCCGGCGACAGCGCCGCCCGCGTCGAGCGGCGGCATCACGTGGCTTCCGGTGGACAAGTCGGCTGGTCCGGTCCACCTGACCCAGCTCGGTGTCGGCCACGCCGAGGGGGCCATCACGGTTGGGCTGTCCGGAGCGGTCGAGTTGGGCCCCCTCGAGCTGACCCTGGTCGGACTGCGGGCCGCCATCCCGCTGGCAGCGTTGACCGACCCGACCCGCCTGGGCGACATCAGCTTCGGGCTGGACGGCATGGGTCTGGAGGTCACGACCCCGTCGGTCACCATCGGCGGCGCGCTGGTGCGGCGCGGCGACCGGCTCGATGGCGCGGCGCTGCTCAGCACCTCGGCGCTGTCGGTGCGGGCGCTCGTGTCGCTCACCGAAACCGCCGACGGCGAACCGTCGGTGTTCCTCTACGGTGTGCTCGACCGTCAGCTGGGCGGACCGTCGTTCCTGTTCGTCACTGGCCTCGCCGCCGGCTTCGGCTACCAGCGCGACCTGGACCTGCCCGCAGTGGGCGACGTCGCGTCGTTCCTGCTGGTCGCCGCAGCGCTCGGCACTGGGCCCAAGGCGACAACCATCGACGACCTGGTGATCATGCTGGAGGCGCCCGCCACAGCGGCCGCGTTCCCGCCGCGCGCCGGAGCATGGTTCATCGCTGCCGGCGTGAAGTTCACGTCGTTCAAGGTCGCCGAAACCTTCGCGGTTCTCACGCTGTCGTTCACCGGACCGGGCGGCGCAGGCGCCCGGATCGGCCTCGTGGGTCTCTCCACCGTCGAACTGCCGCCCCGCGAGCTGACCAGGCAGAGCCCCACGCCGCCGCCGCCACCGTTGGCCCGGGTCAGCCTCGGGCTGGTGGCGTCCTACGACGTGGACCGTGGGGCGCTGGACGTGCGCGGCCAGCTGGTCGGCTCCTACGTCCTGTCACCCAAGGCCACGCTGACCGGCGGGTTCGCTCTCCTGGCGTTCTTCAAGGACGACCCCACGAGCGGCGCCAAGGCCGGCGACTTCGTGGTGACGGTGGGCGGCTACCACCCCCACTTCCGGCCGGAGCCCTGGTACCCGAAGGTCGGCCGACTGGCGCTGGACTGGCAGGTCACCCCGCAGATGGGCGTGCACGGCGATGCGTACTTCGCGCTGGCACCGCACGCGGTGATGGCCGGCGGAAGCCTCGACGCCCACTGGGAGTCGGGCGGGCTGTCCGCCCGGTTCACCCTCGCCGCCGACTTCCGCCTGCAGTGGGAGCCGTACGCCTACGAGGTCGGCTTCGACATGGGTGTCCACGGGCGCCTCCAATGGGGGCCGTTCGACATCTCGGTGGGCGTGCACGCCGCGGTCGAGCTGTACGGGCCGCCATTCGGTGGCGCAGCCTCGCTCGACCTGGGCATCGCCACCATGGCCCTGGCGTTCGGCGCCGGCAGGCCGCCTGGGGATCCGCTGCCGTTGGACCAGTTCAGCGGGCGCTTCTTCCCGCCGGCCCGCCAGATCTGCGGCGCCTCGGTGAGCGGGGGAGCGGTGGGCCACGACGACGCGACGGGCGTGTGGATGGTGACGCCGAACGACGTCGAGGTGTCCGTCGCCAGCGTGGTGCCGGCCACCAGCATCCATGCGGGTGCGTTGGCCTTCGCTGCCCTCGGCGCGCCCGCCGCCGGCACGGGCGGCCGCTCGGTGCCCGGCGGTTTGGCCCTGCCCGATGCCGCGGCGCTGCGTGACTCCGTGGCGGTGGTGCCCTGCCGGGCGCTCGCCGCCACGCCGCTGGCGTTCCACGTCGAGCGGCACGACGCCGCGGGGAATGTCGACGTGACCGGTCACTTCGTGGCGACGGTGACCACCAAGGCCCAACCGGCGGCGCTGTGGACCGCAGCGGGCGAGACCGCGCCGCCCAGCATCGCGCCGGGCGCCACGGGTGTGGTCCTGCGCCCCAAGCCGCCACGACCTGCGCCCCACACCGCCAGTATCCCGTTGGCGTCGCTGCTGGACGAGTCGTTGAACGACGAACCGGTGACCGCCGGCCTGGCGACCTCGACCCGGCTGGTGCCGCTGGTCGCGCTCGATCTACCCGTGCCCACCGACCAGCGCGACGCGGTTCGCCAGGACGTGTGGACCAGCTTCGGGTTCGATCCGGCCACCGTGGCGGCCCGGCCCCGCCCACCGCATTCGCTGATGCTGCCCACGTTGGCCGTGACCGAGGCGGTGCCGGTATGACCGAGCTCGCCTTCGTCGCCTGGCACGAGGCGGCGTTGCCCCCCGGCCGCTACACCGTCCGCGTCGGCCAGCGGCTGACGGCCCGCCGCGACGATGGGGCAGCCGCCATCGACGAGGCGTTCGGGGATCTCGCCGCCCTGCCGTCGTCGGGCGCGAACGCCGGTTCGGGCGCCTCGCTCGTGTTCGCCTCGCATGGGCCGCGCGTCTCGCTGCCGGCGTCGGCCTTGGCGGGCCGGTTCCCCCCGGCGGGCTCTGCCGCGCACGAGGACGGCGTCGTGCCCCACGTGCTGCTCTCCGATCCCACGTTGCCGTGGATCCGGGTCGGCGGACCTGCAGGGTCGACCGGTGGTCCGGTTGCGCCGCTGACGCCGTGGCTGGCTCTGGTCGTCTTCGCCGGCGACGAACTGACCCGGATCGGCCGGCAGACCACGACCGCCGGGGCGCTCGGCCTGGACGACGAACCGGGTCAGCGGGCCGACGAGGCCGCGCTGGAGCTGTCGATCCCCGCCGACCTGGCCGCCCGCCTCCTTCCCACCCTGGCCGACGCCCGCCTGCTGGCCCACGTCCGTGAGACGCCGGCACCAGCCGGCTCAGGGGCGGGGGAGACCCCGGATCTCGGAGCCAGCGCCGCGCTCGCCGTCGTCGTCGCCAACCGGGCGGTCGTGCCGGCCGTGCTCAACGAGGCGCATCTCGTGCGCATCGAATCGATCGACCTCGACGCGGTTGTGGCCTCGCCGGCCGGGGCCGCGGGCGCTGGCGGACCACCGGCCAACCTGCCACCGGTCCGGCTGCTGTCACTGGCCACCTGGTCCTTCCACCCGATGGCCGGGGGCGCCGCGTTCCGCGACCTCGCCGTCGCCCTGGCCCACAACAGCGGCCCGCTCCACGCCCGCACCGGAGAGCCGTTGGCCGACACGTGGTTGCGACGCGGCGCGGTGCCGCTGCGCCACGGCACCGGCGTCTCCTTCTACCGAGGTCCCTTGGCGCCGTCGCCCTCGGACCCCAACACCGCGGCGATCGTCGAGACCTTCAACAACTCGCTGCCCGAACGAGCCGAGCAGCTGGTGCTCTACGACACCGCGTTGGGGATGGCCGATGTGAGCTACGCAGTGGCGTGGAACCTGGGCCGCAGCCTGGCGCTGGCTGATCTCGACATCGCGCTCAGCCTGGACGACTACCGCCGGGCGCGGCGCCGCCAACAGCACCTCGCCGGTCAGCTCGACGGACTCGCCGACCATCGTGTCGGCGACGTCTCACTTCCCGAGGCGACGGTGGCCTGGTTGAGAAACCTGGCGGAGGTGACCTCGGTGCCCGATCGTTATCTGCTGGCCGACCTGGACCGCCTCGTGCCCGAGCGCCAGGCCACCTGGACAGAGCACGGGACGCCTCGCCAGGCCGAGGGAACCTTGGCCTGGTTCGCGGTGGACCGCGTCTGGTCGACGTTGTTGGTGCAGGGGGCGATGAGCGTGGCCGCCGGCCTCGGCCGCGACGGCTCGGATCGGCCCAGGGTCCGCCCGCCGAGAGAACAAGGTTTCGTGCTGCGATCACCGCTGGTGCGTTGGGACGACCTGCAGATTCGGATCTGGCCGGTGGCTCTGGACGAGTTGGCCAGGCTGGATGCGCTGGACGACAGCGTCACACCGTTGCCGCACCGCCGCCGTGAGGTGGGCGCTGGCGTCTGCATGGTGATCTTCGCCCAGTCGAGTGGTCCGTCCACGGTCGAGATCTCCCGCAAACCCGAAGGGCTGCACTTCGGCGTTGCCGACGGCACCGACACCTCGCGCAAGCTCGATGTCGCCGGACTGGCCGCCGCAGCAGGAGCCGCAGACGCCGCATCGTTCGCCGTGGGCATGGTGCAGCGCTCGCCGCGGCTGCGGTTCCAGCTGGATATCGGCACGCCCGGACAGGCGGGTTGACGCGGTGACGCTGGCGCTGCTCGTCCCCGTCCACCTCGACGCGTTGCACGTCGCCGAGCCCGTGGCCGTCGTGGCCCCGACGCTGCCGTACTGGCATCTGCCCCATGTGGTCGACGGCCGCGCCCGCAACGCCGACGTCCCCTATCTGGCCGCTGCGGTGGAGCGCGATGCGTTCCACGAGACCGGCCGGCACCTTCCCGTCGGCATTCACCTGCACTGGTCGATGCCCGACGCGCTGGCCCACCAGGCCGCCGACGGCACGCTCGCCCCCGTTCCCGACCGCTGGGTGGTCCGCCGGGAAGGCGGTGGCCTGGCGGATCGAACCTGGCTGATCGAGTCCGACGCCGTACGGCTGGGCCTGACCGTCACCGGGCCCGCCAGCTGCATTCCCTGGCCGCCGGAGGGCGAGCCCCCGGGAGACCTGCCGTTCGCGTGGCTGGGCGTCACCTCCGTGCTGGACGAGACGGCCGCTAGCCCACCTGCGTTGCACGATGGCCCTCGGCTGGCGCCGCTGACCGTGGCCGTGGGCGGCGAGATCACGTTCGCGGCGCTGTATTCACGGGCCGCCGGCGTCTTCGGCTTGCACGATGCCGAGATCGGTTCCCACGTGCCCGCGGGGCTGACCTACCTGGTGGTCGGCTATCACGTCGCCCCCGGCTCGGACCCGCTGGTGCGCCTTCGGGCGAAGCACCCCGCACCCGCAGCGGTTCGGGACCCTCGCGACCGGAAGCGGCGACCGCCGGTGCCGCCAACACCGATGGCCAGCCTGCTGCCCGTCGCCCTGCGCTGGGCGCTGGAGGATCAGCTTCCTCCTGGCCTGGGTGACCCGTTGGAGCCGACCCGCGCCGTCTACCACGCCGCCGTCACGTTCCCGAGCGGTACACCCAGCCGGCGGGGCGAGCCGCTCACAGCAGAGGTGGGCGTCGGCAACACCACGGTGGAGGCGCTGGCCGCGCTGCTGGCCGGCGGCGACGAGCGGACCGAGACGGCACTGGCCGCGATGCGCTACCTCGCCGAGCGCCGACCCTCGGGCACCGATCTCGAGCATGCGCTTGCCGAGTTCCGCCACGACGAGGGCTTCCACGCCGTGGACGGCGGCCGGCGTTGGCTGCTCCGCCCCCGCGCCGCCAGCGCGCCGAGCGCCGTGGACACCGGCGCCACGGACGGCGCAGCCGGAGACGCCAGCGGCACCCGCTCGCCCGCGCCCGAGGTCCTGGCGACCTTCGAGCGCCTGGTCGCCGCGCAGGCGGAGTACGACGCCGCCTGGCAACGGATCGGGTCGATGACCGAGCGGCTCTTCGCCGACTGGTGCCGGTACCTGGCCGCCAGCTACCCGCATGAGGGTGCCCGCCTGGCCGACTTCCCCGACATCGACGAGGCCCGTGTCGCCATCACGACCGGTCTGCTCGATCCGCTGCGGGCGTTGCGCGGCGCGACCGGCAGGATCGTCTGGGTCGACGACGACCCGCACAGCCAGACGCGGCCGAAGATGGACCCCGATCAGGTGGGCCTGGTGGCCATGCGGATCGTGGAGCTGTGGCATGACCTGCAGCGCCGGCTCGACGGCCCCTCCGACCAGCAGGGCCACGAGCTGGTCCTGGTGCCCGGACCCCGGTTCTTCTCGCCGCGCGAGCTCAGCGTCGTGCTGCGGAGCGACGATGCCCTGCCCTCGCCCCGTCACAACGCCGATGGCCGGCTGGACGACGACGGGCTCCTGCGCTGCGGCACGCTCTGGATTCCCGACGCGACGAGCGCTGGCGACGACGTCGACCAGCTGGTGGTCTCCCGCGCCGTCGTGCTCGACGAGATCCGTCGCCGGTTCGACGCTTGGGCCACGGCCCCTCAGCCGGCGATCGCGTTCAGCTTCGTGTGGGACGAGCCGTGGCACCCCCTGGTCCTGGAGTGGGATGCCGTCTTCGAGGGTCTGGCGCACGAGCGGCAGTCCGGCGGTCACGGCCCCTACCCGACGGATTTCCTCACCAGCCACTTCCACCACCAGGCCCATGACGGGCACGCACCTGACCTCCTGCACAGCGTGTTGGCCGCAGGTGGCGAGGCGCCCCGCAGCAGCCCGGTCCCGACGACGGGCTGGTCGCTGCTCACCAAGGGCGCTGGCACGGTGCTGCGCGGCGCGATCGAGCGCTACCTGACCGAGCTCGATCTGCACGACGCGCAGGACCCCGCCGTCGTCGCTGAGCTACGGCTGGCGCTGGATCGTCTGACGACCGAAACGCCGCTGCTGTCCGCAACCCTCAGCGGCCTCGACGATGCGCTGGTGATGCTGCGCCGCGGCCCGCAGCTGCCGGTGCACGATCCGCTGGCCCTGCCGGGGTCGGTGTACGAAACCTTCGCAACGGAGGTCGCCGCCCTCGTCGGCCGACCGCCCGGCCGGGCACCCGAGCCGGCCTACGAGTTCCATCCGCTGCGCACTGGCTGGCTGCAGTTGACGGACGTGCGTCTGGTCGACAACTTCGGGCGCCGACGATCGTTGCCGATGGCCCAGGCCGCGTTGCCGAGCACCCTGCCGACCGATCCCGGCGATCGCCACGCGTTCCTTCCCCCTCGTTTGTTGGCGCCGGCGCGGCTGCGTGCGGACCAGGCACTGCAAGGTTGGCTCGTGGTCGCCAGCCTCGACGAACGGGTCCTGGTGTACGATCCAGCGGGTCGCCGGCTGGGCGCGGTCGAGTTGGACGGCGACCAGGCCGGCTGGGTGCCGGCGAGCGACGAGCCCGAGGTGTGGGCACCGATGTCGGACGACCTCGCGGCCGTCGTGGGTTGGCTGAGCACCGATCGGGCGCAGTTCGAGCAGTTCGGCGACGCCATGGCCGAGGCCCAGACCCTCATCGACCCCTCCGCCGCCGCGCACCAGCGGGGCTTGGCGCTGCTGATGGGCCGTCCCATCGCGGTCGTGCGCGCCACGGTGGCGCTGGAGCTCGCGGGCGATCCACCCCACAGCCAGGGCTGGGACGACTTTGCGCTGACTCTCGCCGGTGGCCCTCCCGACGACGCCGGCCTGTCGGCGCTCCGATTCCCCCTTCATCTCGGCGCGCCGCCTCCTGACGAGGGCCGGTTGCCGCGTCTCGACGACGGGTTGCTGGGTTTCTGGGCCGACGGCGACGACGTCCTGCGAGCACCCAAGAGCAGCACGGGCGGTTCCCGGATCACCGCGCACGCCGGGCCGGGCACCGGTTCCCGAACCGGCGCCGCGAACGTGGGCGAGGTCGAGCTCACCCTGGGCAAGCCGGCGACGGCGACCTTGCTGGTCGACCCGCGCGGTCCCACCCATCTGATCTCGGGCATCCTGCCCACCGAACGGTTGACGGTCGACCAGGATCAGGTGAACGGAGGGCTGGCTGCGATGGAGATCACCCTGCGGGCGGGGCCCATACTGACCAGACCCGGCCACGTCGACCATCTCACGCCATCGACGCCGGGCCTGGCGTGGGCGTGGGTCGACGACGAGATGGCTGAGGTCCAGCTGCCGATCGAGCCGTTGGGGGACCACGCGCCGCTTCCCGCAGTGCTCGAGCTGCGCGACGGGTTCCTCGTGGCAGGGCCGTCACCCGACAGCGGGCGGGGGGCGGCGAGATGAGCCTGCCGCTGGGCGTCTCGCTCCGCATCGACGGCGAACCGGCGCTGTATTCGGGACCGGGCCGAGATGGGCTGCTGCGGCTCAGCAACGACGGCACGGCGCCCCTGGTGCTAGCGGCCAGGACGCCAGAGCCCTCCGCCTCCGACCACCACGTTGCACTGCACCTGCCCGCCGGGACGCTGTCGCCGTCGAGCCTCGCGGATCTGCGCGCGGCGGACCCGTGGCGGGCGACGGCAATCGCCGACGCACGATCACGGGGCGGCAACCGCTGGGATGCCGTCTACCTGTCGTGCCAGGAGCCGTTGCTCGTGGCGCCGGGCGACGACGTTGTCGTGGAGTTGCGCGGCCTGTCGGCGCTGCCGGGTGGCCGCGCCCAAACCACCCGCCTCGTCGTCGAGTACAACCTGGAGGACCCGGCGAACCCGCCCGCCGGCCCGTCGGCCGCGGCGCGGTCCCTGACCGGGGCGCGGTCGGTGCCGCTGCACGTCGTGCCGTGGCAGCACAACCCGGCACACCTGCATCTGATGGCCGCCGTGCGGCGCGGCGCCGAGGTGCTGAACCTGGGTGGGGTGACCAACACCATCGAGATCCGGCTGGCGGCCGATGTCGTGCTCGGTGCGATCGAGCTCGTCGGCGGGCAGACCGAGCTGATCCTGAGCTGGGATGTCGGACCCGCCGAGGACCGCTGGTGGGCCCTCTGCTCTGCGGCGGAGGCCAACGCTGCGACTGTGTCCCTGTCGTGGTCCTTCGCCGACGACCGTCCCGCGCCCGAACCCATCCTGGACGAGGACGTCTGGGTCTCGCCGACCGCAGCGACGTGGGGTGTGACCCTGCCCCAGGACGTGTCGTTACGGCAGGGCGACCACGTGGCCATCGTCGTGAGTGGGCTGCTCACCGCACACCCCGCCGGGCCCGCCAACCTGTACCTCGACGTGGTCGGTGTGGGTGACGGCGACGGCGGCGCGGTCTCGGGCAGCTTCGTCCTCCCGGTCCACAAGCAGGCCCACCGCTGGTCCGACGGTGGCCTCGTGGCCATGGGCGGGGTCGAAGGGCCGTTGCTGGATCTGCGCAACGAGTTCGCGGAACCGGCGCTCAAAGTCGCCCACGACGGCGCCGGGCACACGCTGGAGCTCTTCGTCGCGGCCGAGGGCACCCCGGAGCGGTCGGTGGGCGCACGGATCCGCGGCGACGGCGACGCATTCCTGGGTGGTGGTCTGCACCTGCGCGGCCCGCTATCGGTGGGCGGCGACGGCGGAACCGTCGCGCTGGACCATCGGCGCGACGACGGCTCACCCAACGGACGCCTGCGTCTCGAAGGCCCCGACGACGCCGAGGACTACGTCGTCGGCGTCCGGTCCGGGCGGTTGGTGACGGCAGACGTGGACGTGCACGGCGCCCTGACCGTCGAGGGGTTCCCACCCGTGGCCATCGGCCGCCACCGGGTCGCCGTCTTCGGCGTGACCGAAACGGCCATGGACACCGGCTGGGACGCCGTGCTCATCAGCGCGCCGGCGGTCGAGCTCGACGTTCGTGGCGAAGCCCTCACCGTCGGGTTCGCGCTTCGCCAGGAAACCAGAGGATGGGTGCTGGCTCCGACCGTGGACGTGTTCCATGACGTCGACGGCGACGGCCCCGTAGACCTCAGCGCTACTACCGAAGCGACCGTCCTCTACATCCGCCGAGCCCTGCTGGGCTGGTCCGTCTGACCCGGATATTGCAGGTGGGCGCTGAGATGGGGTGCGGGCGGGGTGGTTGAGCGGTGAGGCCGGTGCCGCTGTCGTTGGGGAGGCGCTGGTCTGTGTCGGGGGCGCGCTGGATGAGTCGAGCGTGACGTTGGATGGGATGTTTCCGGCGGAGCGGGGCGTGGTGCCTGGCCGGTTCAGGCGAAGGCGGGCAGCGCCCGGA
The DNA here is from genome assembly GCA_046153015.1 of Acidimicrobiales bacterium. Taxonomy (GTDB): domain Bacteria; phylum Actinomycetota; class Acidimicrobiia; order Acidimicrobiales; family CAIXPF01; genus JBJXGF01. Next base: position 15,611 of record JBJXGF010000374.1, read on the forward strand.
TGCGGGTGAGGGCTTCGATGAACGCGTCGGCCCAGGGCTGACCAGCCGTTTCGCGGACCCGTCGTGCGGTCGAGTGTGCTCCTGTCGTCTCGAGTCCGGCGGGGATCGTTAGAGATCGTGGTAGAGATCACGATGCACATCGACTCGCCGACGTTCCGCTCGGACGGCACGTACCGTGAGGAACGACCGACCGGCAACCCCAGTTGCGAGTCGGACGCAGACCATTAACCAAGACGGGATCTGGTTTCAGGTAGTCTGCGCTGATGGATGGCGCTCGCTACCAGGACGGCCGGTTCGGCGTCGCCCGACCGACTGGTGGCCGCCACGGCTACGTGGCGTACTTCCCTCGTCCCATCCCTCGCACCCTCGAAGTGTCGACCGACGGGCTCTTGCGACTCGCCGATGCCGAGGCCGCGTTGGGACGCCTTGCCGGTGTCGCTCGCCTCCTGCCCGACCCCCACCTGCTGGTGCAGCCCTACCTGCGGCGCGAAGCGGTCGCATCGACCCGCATCGAAGGGACCCAGGCCACCCTCTTGGAGGTGTACGACGCCGAAGCCACCGACGCCCCTTACGGCGCCGACGTGGAGGAGGTCATCAACTACGTCCGGGCCATGGAAGCCGGCCTGGCCCGGCTCGGCTCGCTCCCCTTCAGCGTGCGACTCATCCGGGAGCTGCACGCCATCATCCTCGACGGCGTCCGCGGCCGGACCCGCCAACCGGGCGAGATCCGCACCAGCCAGAACTGGATCGGCAGCCCCGACGCCACCGTGTCCACCGCGACGTTCGTGCCGCCACCCCCAGCCGAGATCGGCGGACTGCTCGACGACCTCGAACGATTCGTGCACGAAGACCCCCAACTTCCCCCGCTGCTGCAAGCTGCGCTGCTGCACTACCAGTTCGAGACCATCCATCCCTTCCTCGACGGCAACGGCCGCGTCGGCCGCCTCCTGATCGTGTTCCTCCTCGTCCTGCGACACCGCCTCCCCGCACCACTGCTGTACCTGTCGCCCTACCTCGAGGCGCGCCGACCCCAGTACTACGACGCCCTGCAAGGCGTCCGCGAACGCGGCGACATCGACACCTGGCTCGCCCTGTTCCTCGACGCCGTCACCACCCAGGCCACCGACGCCGTCACCCGAGCAGAACGGCTCGTCGACCTCCGCGAGCGCTACCGCAGCACCGTCAGCGCCGCCACCCGCGGCGTCGCCGTCCAACTCGTCGACCTCCTCTTCGAACGACCCGTCCTCACCGCCCGCATCGTCGAAGACCACTTCGCCATCACACGACCCGCAGCCCTCAAAGCACTACGCCAACTCGACAACCTCGGCATCATCAACCCAACGCAGGACGGCCGGCGCGGCCAACTCCGCTGGCGCGCCGACGAGATCATCAACACCCTCACCGAAACGCCGACGTGAACGCCCTAGGACACGTTCGCAAGGGCAGAGGACATGTGCTTCATGCGCAATCGACCCTCTGAGCCTGAGCGTGCCGGAAACGCGTCTGTGCAGGTCAGAGCGCCCTTCGGCGGTATGCTCTCGGGCCGTGTTCAGGTCGGTGCCGTTCGTTGTGCGGCTGGTGTTGGCTCGTGTTGGTCTGCTGCTGGCGAGCGGCGATCGGCGCGATGCCGAGATCCTGGCGCTGCGTCACCAGCTGCTCGTGTTGCAGCGTCAGGTCCCCAAGCCGGTCTTTGATGACTGCGACCGTGCGGTGCTGGGCGTACTGTCCCAGGTGTTCGATCGAGAGCAACTCGCTCGGGTGTTCTTGATCGTTCAGCCCGCCACCGTGCTGCGATGGCACCGCCGCCTTGTCGCCCGGCATTGGACCCAGCCCGCCCGCCGCAGGCCTGGCCGACCGGCGACAGCCCGTGAGCTCCGCCAGTTGGTGCTGCGCCTGGACAGCGAGAATCCGGCGTGGGGCTACCGCCGCGTACACGGCGAGCTCGTCGGTCTCGGCCACAAGATCGCGGCGTCCACGGTGTGGAAGATCCTGCGTGACGCAGGCCGCGACCCGACCCCATCAAGGACAGGACCGTCGTGGTCGGCGTTCATCCGTTCCCAGGCGAGCGCGGTGATCGCCACCGACTTCTTCACCGTGGACACGGCGCTGCTGCGACGCTTCTACGTGCTGTTCTTCATCGAGATCGACACCAGGATCGTGCATCTCGGCGGGATCACCACCAACCCGACAGGCCCATGGACCACTCAGCAGGCCAGAACCTGCTACTGCGCCTCGAACGGACGGTCCGCTTCGTGATCCACGACGGCGCCGGCCAGTACACCCGCAGCTTCGACGACGTGTTCACCGCCATCGACGCCGAAGCAGTCACCACCCCACCAGGCGCGCCCCAAGCGAACGCGCTCGCCGAACGCTGGGTTCGAAGCGTCCGCCACGAACTGCTGGACCGCACCATCATCTGGAACGAACGCCAGCTCCGGAGGCTCCTCCAAGAGTACGTGGCCCTACAACGAGCACCGGCCGCACCGCTCACTCAGGCAACGAGCACCCGCCGGCGAAGAGGTCGCTGCGATTGGTTTGGCCGAACCGATCCAGCGACACGCCACCTGCGGCGGACTCATCAACGAGTACCGCACCGCAGCGTGACAACGGCGACCACGAGCAAGCTGCGGAACCTGGACGCAACGCGCCCACCCGCCAATCCGCTCACAGCGGCCTGCACGCCCAGGCGGACCGGAAGACCATCCCGACGAATTTCCGGCACCCTCAGGCTCTACTGGTTCGTCCACGATGCCATCAAGGCAGCGAGGGGCGAAACAGCGAGACTTCGATGGACGCAGGCCTTCGCGGCGATGATCGAGTCTTATGTAGAGGACGCACTGCGAGCGACAGCGCCGAGGACATTCGAACCGAATGGCTCCACATTCTACACCGAAGAATCCCTTGAGACGGCCTACGGACAGGTCGCCCGCTGTGACGTCGCCATCGATTTCGGAGACTGCTTTCTCCTACTCGAGATCGTGAGCGGCCAGCTCACCGTCAAGGCTCGTGTTCACAACGACATTTCAAACCTTGATCGCGACTTGGAAAAGCTCGTGTTTGGCAAATGTGAGCAGCTCCACAATGCAGCGTGCTGCATTCTCCAAGACGAAGAACCCCTCACAGGAGTGAAAGGAGGCGTCCGCAACGTACGCATCATCCCGGCACTCGTAATCGGCGGCGGTTTGCCCTTGAACTTCGTTACATACAACTATATTCGCAGGGTCCTCGAAGGTGCGGACCTGCTGCAGGATCCGCGAATCGGGCCGCTCGCGATCCTGGACCTCGATGACGTCGACCAGCTCGAAGGTATCAGCGAGCAGGGGGTTTCCCCGACGTCACTCTTGGAGGCGTGGCAGCGGTCCGACCACAACGGCTTGCCGCTCCACAACTACCTCTTCGCCAGCTACCCAGGGACACAACGTCGCCCGGCAAGAATGAAGGCATCGGTGGAGGCTGCGATGGCAGACATCCGCCGGCGCCACGGGATGCCCTGATTGCGGGGCCGCTGCTCCTTGCCAGGAGGCTAACTTCCTGTTGGTTAGTCAGTCAGCTAGCCAACTGACCAACTAGTGTCCTGGAAGGTTGAAGGGGTGAAGAACCGGGGTTATTTGGTTGCTCCGTTGTTGACGGCTTGGCAGTAGCCGGCGAGGCGTTCCAGGATCTGTTCGGCGGTCTTGTGCCAGACGAAGGGT
>JBJXGF010000375.1:0-9298 GCA_046153015.1 Acidimicrobiales bacterium
ACCCTTCGTCTGGCACAAGACCGCCGAACAGATCCTGGAACGCCTCGCCGGCTACTGCCAAGCCGTCAACAACGGAGCAACCAAATAACCCCGGTTCTTCACCCCTTCAACCTTCCAGGACACTAGGTCCTCGACGCGGCGCAGATGCCGGGCCTCGAGGCGTGCTCGCGAGGCGAGCACGGGATCACGTGTGCCCGACCCGGACAAGACCGCGTTGACCACCCACCCGTAGGGCTCGATACCAGCCCGGCGCAGGTCCTCCTGGAGCGCAGCGGCCTCGTTCACCGGGGTCGTCTCGGCCAGCGTCACAAGCAGCAACCTGGTGTAGGTCGGATCCTGCAGCCACATCAACAGGGTCACCACATGCCCTGCAGGGCGCGGGGCATGCATCACCTGGCGGTGAAACGACCCAGTCACGTCCAACAGCAACAGCGTGTGCCCTGTCGGTGCGGTGTCGATCACGACGAACTGGTCGCGACCTCGGCGAAGGAGCTGCCGGAACGCCTGGAATACCGCCACCTCTTGGGAGCACGGCGATCGCAGGTCCTCCGCCAGCAACGCCAGCTGCGCCGCGTCAAAGCCGCCCCGACGCGCCGCGTCGATCCGCCCCTCGACGTATACCCGGGTGGCCTCCGCGGGGTCCACCGCGCCGGTCGTGAGCGTTGCCAGCGCCGGATCGGCCGCCGCGGCATGACCCGCCGAGTCAGTGGTCGACAAGTGGACGCGAAGCCGACGTCGCGCCAGACCGGTCGCGATCAACGATGCCACCGTGGTCTTGCCAACCCCGCCCTTGCCGGTGATCAGCACGACGCCCGGACCGGCTTCAGCGAGCTCGGCGATCAACTCCTCGATCCCGCGGCCCGCCACGACTCCTGCCGCAGGACTCGGGGCGACATCGACGGGGCTGCTGTCACCGGCGACGATCCGACGCAACGCCGAGACCCCGACGAGGTCGATCTTCGCCAACGGCGCCATCGCCGCATCGAGCTCGGCGAGCGGCGAAGGAATCGACGCCAACGCGGACCGTTGCATCGAGGCGAAGCCCTCCGCGACCGCGTCGCCGACCAGCGGATCGACGAGCACTCCATTGACGACGAGACGCTGGTTGGTGATCCCCAACTCCGCCAGCTCGGTCGCCGCGTCTGCCGCGACCGCTAGCGCGTGGCGATCAGGCCGCGTGACGAGCACCAGCGTCGTGTTCGACGGGTCCTGCAACGCGGCGACCGCAGCGGCGTAGATCGGGCGGTGGTCCGCAAGCCCACCCAATGGCCCGAGGCAGCTCGTCGCGTCAGGGTTGGCGCCGAGGTAGTCGCTCCACGCCGCCGGCAAGCTCAACAACCGCAGCGTGTGCCCCGTTGGAGCGGTGTCGAGAAGCACACAGTCGTAGCCGGCGATCGCCGCTTCGTCGGCAAGGAGCCGGGCGAAGGTGTCGAACGCGGCGACCTCCACCGTGCACGCGCCGGCCAGCTGCTCCTCGAGCGCCGCGATCTCCGCGTCGGGCAACACCCCCCGATACGGCCCGATCACCCGGGACCGATACTCGTTCGCGGCCACTTCGGGGTCGAGGTCCATCAGGTCGAGACCAGCAACCCCCGGCGCAGACGCCGGATGGTCGCCCGGCCGGGTCTCGAACACGTCGCCGAGATTCGAGGCCGGGTCCGTCGACACCAACAACACCCGGCGGCCCGAATCAGCCAGTGCCACCGCAACCCCCGATGCCACCGTGGTCTTGCCGACTCCGCCCTTCCCGGTGAACAGCGCGAACCGCGTGAGCACTGAACACCAATCGAGCGGACGCATCGCATCGGCCATGGACCGAGCGTACGCGTGCCGGCCATTGGGGCTTTCCGGCGCCCGGGCCGCAGAGTGGTGTGTGGACCCGAGACAGCCACCTCCCCCCGTGGGGCTCGCGGCCGGCCCCGCCGCCTTACCCAGCTTGGCGACAGGCGCCGTGGCGAGGGCGGCCGCAGGAGGAACGCGTGGCCTCGGCGAGTCGGATCAGGCCGAGTGACCTGCGCAGCTGACGGCTCACCGAACGCCCCGAGGTCGCCGACGTCAACACGACGCACATTGCGCCGCACATGGCCGACACTGTGGTTCGAGTTTGAGCAGGACAGCACGGAGCCGAATGAATCGGTCGCCGTGCGCCATCGACGTCCGCTCCGGGCTGTCGATCGAGATCGGCCGCCACACGTCGTCGTCCGACGACGCCGATCCCAGGGTTGCCCGAGCCGTAGCGGTCGACGACCACGGCAACATCGAACTGCAGGTGCTTGCCGGAGGCGGGCGACCGTGCTCAACTCCCTCGCCCCGCCCGGCCACCCGGGTTGGCGTTCGTCGCGGTAGACCGTTCCTGACGGGACCAGGCCGTTCAGGTCGCTCGGGCGGCGAGGGTCAGCAGCGTGGCGGCGGTGATGCTGGTCAGTGCACGGAGGTGGTTGGCGTTCGTCCACGCCGCGGCGTACCGGGTCCAGGTCTGAGCGGAGTCGACGGTGTCGGGACGGACCGCAGCGAGGGCATCGTTGCGGGGCACGTGGTACGCGACGGTGAGGACGACGCCGGCGAGGTAGATGGCGGCGGCCGTGAGTTGGTAGACCGCGCGGCGCTCGGGGAGATCAACGCTTGCTGCGATGGCGACGGTGAGACAGCCGAGGGCGCTGCCGAACAGGGCGGTCATGAACAGCGGGTTCGGTGCTTTCCGGTTCATGGCTTGCATCGCGGTCATGCCGGTGGGGTGCGGGAGTGCTCGTAGGGCGGGCATGACGAAGGTCGAGAACGCGAAGAACACGCCCCCGGAGATCCCGCACCCGATGGCCGTGGCGACGGTGAGGTGGTCCACGATGCGGCCGGGCATCACGACGCCCTTTCGTGGGTGCGGGTCCAGGCGCCCGAGGCGGCCGCTTCGATGGCGAACGCGGTGAAGTCGCGGGGCTCGCGTCCGAGCGCGCGTTGGGCGCCGTTGTCGAGGTGGGCGTTGCGGCCGTCGAGGACACGGGCGAGGAGCTCGACGAGTTCGGCGGGCCCGCCGTGTTGCCGCGCTACCGCCGCGTTCTCGTCGAGGGTGACGGGGACATAGCTGATGCTGCGGTCCGGTGAGTAGGCCAGGTAGACCGCCGTGACCCCGTCGAGTGCCGCGGGCCAGGTGTGTGGGGCGTTCCAGTCGAACGGCGGGTGACCTGCACGAGACGCAACTCGGTGATCAACGCCGAGGGCGTGGAGGCGCTGAGCGACACGGCGGCCGGTCTTGCCGGCGCCAGCGGTGACGAGGACGAAGGGGTGGGGAGCGTTGTGTTCGGTCATGTGATGAGCCAACACCGCACGGCCGAGACGATCCATAGTCGACGTGCTCAGATACATGCGCCGCCGTCTACACTCGCAGGGGATGGACGCCATGGTCGGACTGCTCGACGGCACCCGCGCGCGAGGCGCGTTCCTCCTCCGCGGCGTCCTCGACCCACCGTGGGCTCTGCGAATCCAAGACCGTGCCCCACTCACCCTGGTCGCCGTCGTACGTGGACACGCCTGGCTGACCATGGGGCAAGCCGCTCCGGTCCCGGCCGGGGCCGGTGATGTTGCCCTCATCCGTGGTCCCGACCACTACGAGATCGCCGACACACCAAACACACCGGCCCAGGTCGTGATCCACCCCGGCCAGCGCTGCACGACGCTGCACGGAGAGGACCTGGCGTTGTCGATGGGACTCGGCATCCGCACCTGGGGGAACAACCCCGACGGCGCCACCATGATGCTCACCGGGACCTACGAATCCCACAGCACCATCGCCAAACCCCTCCTCGACGCACTGCCCCCCATCATCGTCGTGCGCGGCAACGACTGGGACAGCCCCCTCGTCGAGTTGCTGGGCCAGGAGATCGTCAAGAACGATCCCGGCCAAGACGTCGTGCTCGACCGGTTGCTCGACCTCTTGGTGGTCGCCGTCGTGCGCGCCTGGTGCACCCGTCAGGACAGCGCCGCACCCGGCTGGTGGCGGGCCTCGAACGACCCGATCGTCGGCCACGCACTGCGCCTCATCCACAACCGGCCCGACGAGCCATGGACCATCGCCACCCTCGCCCACGAGGTCGGCGTGTCGCGAGCGAACCTGGCGCGGCGCTTCCACGACCTCGTCGGCGTACCGCCCATCGGCTATCTCACCCGCTGGCGGCTCGCCCTGGCCGCCGACCTCCTCGCCAACCCCGACGCCACGATCGCGGCGGTCGCCCAACAAGTCGGCTACAGCAGCGCATTCGCGCTCAGCACCGCCTACAAGCGCCACCACGGCCTCAGCCCCCGCCAGCACCGCACCAGCCAGCCACGGCCCCCGAAGGCGCAGCCGCACGCCGACCCGTTCGGAGGCGGTGCACCCGCCGTTGGCGTCGACGCAGACCTCCCTCCCCGCCCGTAGACGCGTAGCGACGACCCCGTGGTGTGAGAGCGGTGCTCGGAACGCGCGGGTCGGCTGCACGCTGCCCCTCCGCCGCCTCGACAGGCTTGTCCGGGTTCGTCACGGGGAGTGGCGATGGCGGGCGCAGCCCGTCGACTGGTGGCCGCCGCTCGTAAAGGCCGAACCCGTGCAACTGTTCAGGCCCCAGCGGCAAGATGCCAAGCGCTTGTTATCGAGCCGGTCGACTAGGTGCGTTCGTAGGTCGCTCGTACCAACTCGGCGGCCGCACAGCAAGTAGTAGGGCTCCGGCGCTGCTCGGCTGCAATCGCTGGCTGTTCGATCTGATCAGAGCGGATGATGAGGGTGATGCTCTTTTCGGTCAAATAGACGCCATGGGGGCGTCGGTCACGGTGTGATGGTGAGCGCGTGGTCGTCGCCCTGACGGTGCACGGTGAGCGTGAGTCGAGTGGATGGCTTGTTGGTCGCCCGTTCAAGGCACACCAGTGAGGTGATGGGCGTGTCGTTGCACTTGACCAGGAGGTCGCCGACGTGCAGCCCAGCTGCCGCGGCGGGTGTGTCGGTCTCGACGGCTTCGATGAGAAGGCCGGGCCGGAAGGGGAGGCCGACGTCGGCGCGTTTGCGGGCGGTGCTTGCCGCCGACGCGGTTCGGAACCCGAGGCGGAGGTCGGGGCGGCCTGCGTCGGGTTGCTCGAGGTCGATGAGCAGGGTCTTGAGGATCCGTTCGAGCGTTTGGAGGTCGTCGTGGGGGAGCGCGGCGGGGAGACGTGCTTCGTTGGCGAGGTGGCGGGGGGCGACGGCATCGAAGGTGGCCTTGCCAGCGTCGGTGAGGGCGATAACCGCCGCGCGCGAGTCGGCGGGGTCGACGTGGCGTTCGACGAGGCCGCGTGTCGCGAGCTTGTCGATGCGCAGGCTCACGGTGCCCGAGGTGAGGCGGAGCGCGGTCATGAGTTCGCGTTGGCTGAGCCGGTAGGGGGGGCCGACGCGGTTCAGGTTGGCGAGCACGGCGAAGTCGGTGCTGGTGATCCCCGCCTCGTTGAACACGCGTTCGATGTCGAGCGACCAGGCTGCGGCGATGCGGGTGAGCCGGTAGACGACACCGATCGGGGTGACGTCGAGATCGGGCCGCACGGCGGGCCATTCCTGCAGCAGCCGTTCGACGTGATCGTGGAGCTCGGTGGGCCGGGGCTGCTGCCCGCCAGTCGCCTTGGCCATCTCGGGCTCCTCGCTCCGCGTCTGCGACAAGTGGCTCTATCCTAAAGCTTGGCAATATCACTTGATATCACGCAATGATATCAAAGTATGATGGCGAGGGATGATCGTCAAGGACAACCTCCACCCGGCCAAGGTGTTCGGCTACGTCCGCCAACCGCTGCTGTTCTCCGCAACCGTCGCCGTAGTCGTTGTCGTGGCCCGCCGGGCCACCGGCAGCGCGCAACTGGCGTTCCCTTTGGCGCCGGTCGCCACGCTGGGCGCAGCTGTCTCGATCTTCGTAGCCTTTCGGAACAATGCATCGTACGGGCGGTGGTGGGAAGCGCGGACGGTGTGGGCCAACATCCACAACAGCTCGCGGGTCCTCGCCCGCCAACTCGTGGCTGCGACGGACAACGCGATCGAGTCAGGGTCGGGCGGCGCCCGGGAGGACGTGTTGGCCTACCGCCGCGAGTTGGTCCTGCGAATCGTCGCATTCGCGCACGCGCTCCGCCTGCAGTTGCGCGACGAGCGCGACTGGACGGCGCTGTCACCGTTCGTGAGCGACGCCGAGTACGAGGCGCTCGCTCGCGCCGACAACAAGGCAAACCTGCTTCTCCAACGCCAAGCCGTTCGCATCAAGGACGGGGTCCGCGACGGCATCGTCGGCCAGTTCGACCCGATCACCCTCGAACCCAACCTGGCCGCGCTCAACGCCTCAGTCGCGGCGTGCGAGCGGATCAAGACCACGCCGACCCCCCGCCAATACGACTACTTCACCCGTCGAGCCGTGCTGCTGCTCGCCCTCCTGTTGCCGTTCGGGCTCGAGAGCGTCATCCCCCACAACCAGGAATGGCTTGTGATCGTGCTGTCGGTCTCCGTCGCCGGGTGTTCATCGTTCTCGAACGGGTCGGCGCCGTGATCGACGCGCCCTTCCTCAACGCGCCGACCGACATCCCCATGACCGCCATCGCGACCGAGATCGAGCGCGACCTGCGCGAGCAGCTCGGCGACGATCACCGCCCCGCCGCGCCAGTCCCCGTCGACGGTTACCTCTGGTGAGCGTCGCGCCGCCCCAGCCCCACCGCAGCTCTGCAGGAGTTCATCGATGCCGTTACTCGTGCCCGTTCACGCCGCGTGGTCTCACGCCGCGGTCTTGGACGGGAGTGCTCGCCGAACTCCATGGCCGCGCCCACACGTTCCTCGCCCCTGACCTTCCCGGCCACGGTCATGACCCGACCCCGGCCCCGCCGTCCTCGTGGCCCATTCGATGGCCGGCGCCGTGATCTCGACCGTGGCGAGCAGCGCCCAGATTTGGCGTCGACAGTCATCTACCTCGTCGCCTTTCCTGCTCCCCGACGGCGAGTCGCTCTACGGGTTCCAAGACCTCGCCGGGCATGGCCGACCGCGCTCTCGGGCCCGCGCTTCGCCATCTAGAAACGGCGGCGCGAACGACCGGCTCCCGGGCCTACATCCACACCTCCGCCGACCGCTGCGTCAACCCCGCATTCCAGGACGAGATGTCCGCCGCTTCGGCGCCAACTCGACCCACGCCCTGCGCACGTCGCACCGCCCAATGCTCAGCGCGCGCGTCGAACTGGCGCTCGTCCTCCGCCAGCTCGCGTCCTAACCCAAACCGGAAAGGTCCCTGCCGTGACCCACGCCAACCTCAACCCCAGCAACCCTACCGAGCCCAAACGTGTGGCGATCGTCATCGCCAACCCGGCGGTGTCGACCACCACGGGCTGGCCCGTCGGCTTCTGGTGGTCCGAGCTCACCCACCCCTACTACCACCTCTCCGAAGCCGGCTACATCGTGGACATCTTCAGCCCCAACGGCGGCCGCTGTGAGGCCGACGCCATGTCGAACCCCGAAGACCCCAGCCAATGGCAGGCCGAGGACGCCATCAGCCGCGGCTACCTCCACGATCCCCACTTCACCAAGCTCCTCGAAGACACCAGCCCCGTGGACGCCATCGATGTCGACGTCTACGACGCCATCATCGTCGCCGGCGGGCAGAGCCCCATGTTCTCCTTCGAAGCAGCGACCAACCTGCACCGCAAATTCGTCGAGTTCTACGAGCGAGGCAAGATCGCCGCGGCGCTCTGTCACGGCACCGCCGTGCTTCGCTACGCCACACTGTCCACCGGCGAACCGCTCGTGGCGGGCAAGACCGTGACCGGGTTCCCCAACGTCGAAGAAGACTTTGCCGATCAAGCCACCTGGCACACGGGAGCTGTCGCACCCGGCACCCACATCATGCCGTGGCGCGTCGAAGACGAGCTCCGCAGACTCGGCGCCAACTACATCCACGCGGGGCTGTTCAAGAGCTTCGCCATCCGCGACGGCAACCTCCTCACCGGCCAACAGAACTTCTCCGGCGCCGAGGTCGCCAAGCTCCTCCTCGAGACCCTCGGCCGCTGAACGGGCGCCGCACCCAACGCAACGACAGCCCACCACAGGAGCAGACACGCCATGGAAACCTGGGATGCCCTCCGATCGCGACGCAACGTCCGTTCCTACCTCGACAAGCCCATCGACCCCGCCGAACTCGACCGCATCCTCGACGCCGGCCGCCGCGCCCCGTCGGCGTTCAACTCCCAACCCTGGGACTTCATCGTGGCCACCGGAGCTGCCCAGCTCGCCGACCTCGCGACCGTCTGGCGCGGCGCCAGCCACGTCGCACGATCCGCCGCCACGATCGCCGTCGCCACACCCGTCCAACCCGACGCCGACCGAAGCGCCTGGGCCCAGTTTGATCTCGGCCAAGCGGTGATGGCCATGGCCATCACCGCCGCCGACCTCGGGATCGGCTCAGCCCACGCCATCATCGAAGACCAGGAACGCTTCCGGAGCTTGTTCGGCGTGCCCGACACCCACCGCGGCGCCTACCTCCTCGCGCTCGGCCACCCCGCTGACGGGCCGCTCCGCCCCCTCGACCGGCTCGACCGCCGCTCCCTCGACGACGTCGTCCACCGCAGCCGCTGGTGACCAGCCTCGGGATTCGCAGGGGGATGGTAGGAACGCCGGCAACGACGTCGAGGGTGAGGACGGCTCATCGCTGCCGGCCGAGCGGGGCGCGTGTCACGAGGCCAACCTTGTAGGCGAAGGTCGCGGCTTGCACTCGGTTCCGCAATCCACGCGGCGGCGAGGAGCAGCCCGGCGAGGAGGTCCCACCACCGATGCTGAGGGCGGCGGGTGTGTTGGGGGTGGAACACCCATACCCGGCCGAGTTGCTCGCGTTGGTGGGCGGCGGCGGCCTATACGTCGGCCTTGTTGGAGGTGACCACGACGGGGCCGGGGGCGTCGAGCACGGCGGGGGCGGCGAGGCCGCTGGTCTTCCCGGCCCGTGGGGCCACGAGCGCGAGGCCGACGTCTTCCCAGGAGCCGCGCAGCTCGACCCCGTCGAGGGGCCGAGGAGCACGCTGCGCTCCCCGCCGGCAGGTCTCGGCTGTGTTCGGTGGTGAGGGTGGGGCAGCGCGGGGAGGTCGGCGGGGGGTGGGCGAGCCCCCCCGCCCGGCGTTCTGCGCCAACGGATCTCGCCGGTGGTGCAAGCGGCCGTGCCGGCGGCGGCGGTAAGGGTCCGTCAGTTATTTAGTCGCGCGGTGTAGTCTGGTTGTGTGGAGGTGTCGGGGGAGGACTTGAAACAGTTCTTCTCGACGGCGTTCCCGTTGTTGGATGAGCGGCAGCGGCGGCTGGTGGCGG
>JBJXGF010000198.1:0-4293 GCA_046153015.1 Acidimicrobiales bacterium
CGACGGCGCCCGCCGCCCCCCGCCGTGCCGCCTCGTGGCGCCGGACTCCCTCGAGGAGCTGGCGCTCGAGGCCCTGCTGGCCGACGAGCCGGCCGACGCCGCGACCGTGGTGGGCCTCGGCGGCGGCCTGGCCCTCGACGTGGCCAAGTGGCTAGCGCTGCGCACGGCCCGGCCGGTGGTGCTGCTGCCGAGCGTGCTGTCCACGATCGCCCCGTTCACCGCCGAGGCCGAACGGCGCGTCCGCCGCCAGCTCATCCGCACCGAGGAGCTCGACGCCGCCCGCGTGGTGGTCGACGTGGAGCTGATCCGGGCGGCGCCGCCCGAACGCACCCGGGCGGGCGCAGCCGAGCTCGCCTCGATCCACACCGCCCTGTGGGACTGGCGCTTCGCCGACTCCCGGGGCCACGGCGTGCCGTTCTCCCCCGCCGTGGCCGCGGTGGGCGAACGGGCCCTCGCTGAGCTGGCCGACGCCGCGGAGGAGGTGGCGGCGGTGTCCGCCGACGGTGTGCGCACGCTGGCGCAGCTCCTCGCCGCGGTGGCCGGGGCGTGCGCACGCGCCGGGCACCGGCGGCTCTTCGAAGGCGCCGAGCACACCTTTGTGCAGGCCTACGAGCATCGCCTCGCCCGCCCGGCCAGCTACGGCGGCCTGCTCGCCCTGTCCACGTCCGCGTTCGCCGTGGTCCAGCAGAACGACCCCGACCGGGTGGTCGAGCTGCTCAAGCGGTGCGGCGCACCCGGCCATCCGAGCACGCTCGAGCTCACCGAGGACACCTTCCTCGGGCTGCTGCGCCACACCGTGCGCTTCGCGGTGGGCGAGAGCCTGCCCTACTCGATCCTCAACGAGGCCGACCTGAACGGTCCGCTCGGCCGGGAGATGTGGCGGGCGCCCTGGCGCCTCGCCCGCTGAGGCCGCCCCCGCCGGGGCCGGTTGCCGGACGCCGGGTTGCGTGCTAGTCACGCGCCGACGCCGGATCAGCTGGGGGGCCGCCCATGGACGTCACGCCCGAAGTCCTGCTCGACATCCACCGTCGAATGGTGCGCATCCGCATCTTCGAGGAGGAGGCCGGCAAGCTCATGGAGGCCAACCGGGTGCCCGGCGCCCTGCACCTCTACGTGGGCGAGGAGGCCATCGCCGCCGGCGTGTGCGCCACGCTCACCGACGCCGATCAGATCACCTCCACCCACCGGGGCCACGGCCACCTCGTGGCCAAGGGCGGGGATTTCCGCCAGATGTACGCGGAGCTGTTCGGCCGGGTCACCGGTTACTGCCGCGGCAAGGGCGGCAGCATGCACATCTGCGACTTCTCGGTGGGCATGCTCGGCGCCAACGGCATCGTCGGCGGCGGTCCGCCGATCGCGGTCGGCGCGGCCTTCGCGAACAAGTACAAGGGCACGCAGCACGTCGCGGTGACCTTCTTCGGCGACGGCGCCTCCAACGAAGGCAGCGTGCACGAGGCGGCCAACATGGCCGCGCTCTACCGCCTGCCGGTGATCTTCCTCTGCGAGAACAACGGCTACGGGGAGTTCACCGCTCAGCGCAACCACCAGGCCATCGCCGACGTGGCCGACCGGGCCGCCGGCTGGGGCATGCCCGGCGTGGTGGTCGACGGGATGGACGCGATGGCGGTGTACGAAGCGTCGGTGGAGGCGGTCGGGCGGGCCCGGCGGGGGGAGGGCCCCACGCTGATCGAGGCCAAGACGTACCGCTTCTACGACCACGTGGGCGTGAAGGGCATGCGGGTGGCGTACCGCACCGAGGAGGAGGTGGAGGAGGCCAAGCGGCGGGACCCGATCATGCTGTTCGAGGCCCGCCTGGCCGAGCTGGGCGTGCTGAGCGCCGAAGCGGCGGCCAAGGTGCACGCCGACACCCTCGCCGAGGCGACCGCCGCGATCGAGTTCGCCGAGGCGAGCCCGCTGCCCGACCCGTCCGAGCTGCTCACCGACGTGTACACCGGCTAGAGGAGGCGCGAGACCCATGACCGCAGTCGAGGCGGAGCTCCGCTCCCTGCGTTACGTGCAGGCCGTGGTCGAGGCGTTCGACCAGGCGATGTCGGCCGACGAGCGGGTGTTCATCGTGGGCGAGGACATCGGCCAGTACGGCGGCGTGTTCGGCGCCACCCGGGGCCTGCAGGCCAAGCACGGCGCCCACCGGGTGGTCGACAGCCCGATCTCGGAGGCCGGCCTCATCGGGCTGGGCATCGGCGCGGCCGCCACCGGGCTGCGTCCGGTCGTGGACATCATGTTCATGGACTTCATCGGCTGCTGCATGGACCAGATCGTGAACCAGGCGGCGAAGATGAAGTACATGTTCGGCGGCAAGGCCACGCTGCCGCTCGTGATCCACACGATGGCCGGCGCCGGCGGGGCGATGGCCGCGCAGCACAGCCAGAGCCTGGAGGCGTGGGTCTGCCACGTGCCCGGCCTGAAGGTGGTGATGCCGTCCGGGCCGTACGAGGCCAAGGGGCTGCTGCTCGCCGCGCTCGAGGACGACAACGTGGTGGTCGTCATCAACAACAAGCTGGCGCTGGGCGTGAGCGCCCCGGTGCCCGAGGCGCCGTACACGATCCCCCTCGGCCAGGCCCACGTGGTCCGCGAAGGCGACGACGTGACCGTGGTCGCCCTCGGGCGCATGGTGCAGGAGGCGAAGAAGGCGGCCGACGCGCTGGCCGCGGAGGGTGTGTCGGTGGAGATCGTCGACCCGCGCACGCTCTCGCCGCTCGACACCGCCACCATCGCCGACTCGGTCCGCAAGACCAACCGGGCGGTGGTCGTGCACGAGGCGGTGCGCTTCGGCGGCTTCGGCGCCGAGATCGCCGCCCAGATCCAGGAGGAGGGCTTCGACCACCTCGACGCGCCGATCCGGCGGGTGGGCGCCCCGTTCAGCCCCACACCGTTCAGCCCGGTGCTCGAGAAGCTGTACGTGCCCAACGCCGACGCCATCGCCGCGGAGGTCCGTCAGGTGCTGGGGCGGTAGCGGGCCGATGGGGGCCCGAGCCGTCGGCGTGATCGCCAACCCCGTCTCCGGAAAGGACATCCGGCGCCTCGTGGCCAACGCGCCCACCTCCACGCTGCAGGAGAAGTACACGATCGTGCGCCGAGTGGTGATCGGCGCGGTCGAGGCCGGCGTGGAGCGCTTCTTCTTCCTCCCCGAGCCGCACAACATCTGCGCCCGGGCCGTGGAGACCTTGCACCTCGAGTTCGAGTGGTCCCATCTCGAGCTCCCGGCCCGATACGACGAGTCCGACACGGTGCGCGCCGCCGCCGCGCTGCGCGAGCTCGGCTGCGGGGCCGTGGCCGTGCTCGGCGGCGACGGGACCAACCGGGCCGTCGCCCTCGGCTGGCGGGACGCCCCGGTCATGGCCATCTCGACCGGCACCAACAACGTGTTCCCCAGCTTTCTCGAAGCGACCGTGGCCGGCGCCGCGGCCGGGCTCGTAGCCGCGGGGTCGGTGAGCCTGGAGGAGGCGGCCCGCCCGTCGAAGGTGATCGACGTGGAGATCGAGGGCGAACGCCCCGACCTCGCGCTGATCGACGCGGTGCTCGTGGCCGAGCGGTTCGTGGGCTCCCGGGCGCTGTTCGACCCGACCGCGCTGCGGGTGGCGATGATGACCCGGGCCGAGCCCGCCTCGGTGGGCATCGCCTCGATCGGCGGCCTGCTCGCACCGTGCTCGGCCGAGGACGACCATGGCGTGTGCGTCCGTTTCGCGCCGCTCACCGGGGACGAGGACGAGGCCGAGGCCGGCGGGTCGACCCGCCTGCGGGCCCCGCTGGCCCCCGGGCTCTACGCCGAGGTGGGGATCGCCGCCGCCGACCGGGTGGCCTTCGGCGCCCCGGTGACGGTGGCCGGGCCGGGCATCCTCGCCTTCGACGGCGAGCGCCACCGCGTGCTCCAGCCCGGCCAGTCGGCCACGCTGCGGATCACCCGCTCCGGGCCCCGGGTGATCGACGCGGCCAAGGTGATGGGCCTGGCCGCAGACCGGGCGCTGTTCACCGAGCGAGGCAGGCAGTAGTGGCCACTCCCGTCGTCATCCCCAAGATGGGCATGACCATGAAAGACGGCACGCTCGTGCACTGGCTGACCCCGCAGGGCGGCGCCGTCACGCCGGGACAGGCCCTGTTCTTCATGGTCACCGAGAAGCTGGAGTGCGAGATCGAGGCCGACGCGGCCGGCGTGCTCCACCAGGCGGCGGCGCCGGGCGTCACGCTCGAACCCGGCGGCGTGGTCGGCTGGCTGCTCGAAGCGGGCGAGGCGCCGCCCGCAGCGGCCCCGGGCGCGGCCCCGGGCGCGGCCCC
>JBJXGF010000202.1:0-2983 GCA_046153015.1 Acidimicrobiales bacterium
CGCCGGCTACCGCACCTACTACACCACCGCCGCGGACCTCGCCGCCCGCTGCCACCGAGCCGCCCTCGAAGGCCGCTGGGCCACCACCATGCGGTTCTTCGCCGGCCCCAGGCTGCTCATCATCGACCTATGCCGAGCCGGGAACTATGCCGACCGGTGTGTGGTGGCATGGGTTGTGAGCTGGGGGTTCGCGGCATGACCGGCGTTGTCTGGTCGGCATAGTTACAGGGCTTCGAGGAATGCGAGCAGGCTGTCTGCCGGAGGTTGAAGCGACCTGGTGGGCTGGTCGCCGGGGTGGTTCGGTCGAGTGCCTTCTGCTTGATGGTCATGTCGGCGTGGAGGTAGGTGTGGGTGGATCGGATGTCGGCGTAGCCGAGCCAGAGGGCGATGACGGCGGTGTCGACACCGGCTTGGAGCAGGGTCATTGCGCAGCTGTGGCGCAGCACGTGCGGATGGATTTCGCCGGGCCGGATCGACGGGCACGCGACGGCTGCGCTGACGGCGTGTCTGCGGACGAGTCGCTGAACGGCATCGGCGCTGAGGCGGTTCCCGATGCGGGTCGGGAACAGTGGATCTCCGGGTTGACCGGCTCGTTCGGCTGTCCAGACTTTGAGAACGGCAGCGGTCGCGGCGGTGAGTGGAACGGCTCGATGTCGTCGTCCTTTCCCGATGCAGGACACCGCAGCACCGGGGCCGAGGGTGAGATCGGCGCAGGTCAGACCGGTGAGCTCGGTGACGCGTAGCCCGGTCTGGATCGCGCGGGCCTCGTCGAGCAGTGCGGTGATGTCGCTGCTGGTGAACAGGAATGGTGGCCGCCAACGCTGCTTCAACGGGATCAGCCCGACAGGTGGGATCTCGGTTCGTTCGTCGATGCCCGCCATGTGCCGGGCGAAACCGCGGACATGGGTCATTCGTCGTGCCGGGTTCGTGGACGCCGGGTCGACACCGTCGGTTGCCCAGGCGATCGCGGTGCTGATCGTGATCGTCGTCTCACCGACCTTGTCGAGATACGCGATGAAGCGTGGGAGCAACCGGTGAGCGTCATCAAGGTTGTGGCCGAGCAGTCGCCGCAACCGCAGATACTCGGCGGCGGCGTCACCAAGCGCGCTCACAGCCCGACTCCCGGCCAGGGCTGAGCGACTCGGCGCAGCGTGTCGATATCGACCTTCGCGTAGACCGCGGTCGTCGCCAGATCGCGATGGCGCAGCACCTGGCTGACCTCGATGATCGTGGCGCCCTTGCGCAACAGGTCTGATGCCAGCGTGTGCCGCAACCGGTGAGCACCGACGCGTCCGATCCCGACCCGCAGGCACGCTCGGCGGCAAATGTCGTTCACCCGTGCCGGGGGCAGCGGCGCGATCGGGGCTTTGGCCGAGAGAAACACCCGACGGCTCGACGACACCGGTCGACTCGACCGCAGATAGTCGGCGAGTGCTTCGCCGACCTCGTGGGGCAACGGGAGCCGGTCCTGCCTGCGTGCTTTGCCGCGCACGATGATCTCTCCGACGCGCCAATCGATGTCATCGAACGTCAAGCCGACGACCTCCGCTGAGCGCAACCCGAGCCGGGCAACCAACAGCAGCACGGCGGCGTCACGGACGCCGGTCGCAGTCGAACGATCACAGCTATCGATCAACTCGTTGACCTGGCTCGGGCTGATCACTTTCGGGATCGTGGTCCCGTGCCACCCAGCGACCGTGGGGATGGCCACCGCCAACGAGCGTGACGTGAGACCGTGCAGGAACAGGAAGCGCAGCAACGCCCGCAGTTCAGCGACCCGTCCCTTGGCAGATCCTGCTGACACCCGGCCGCATTCGACGATCAGGAACCCGGTCACGTGCCGCGCGGTCAGATCGGTGATGAACCGTTCGCCCACGTCGACGTAGCGTTCGTTGAGGAACCGGCGGGCCGTGTTCTCGTATCGCAGGACCGTTCCCGCCGCCAGCCCACGGTCGCCGATCATCCACGCCCGGAACCCATCGATCAGTTCCTCGACCGGTGTGACCGGCAGCGGCGCCTCTTGTTCGAGGACACCGATGGAACTGAGATAGCTCATCAACGGATCGGTGCCCGCCAGGCGAGGAACACGGTGCGCGCAACGGGCCCGCAAGAACTCCTGGAATCGACGCAGATCCCCGCCAGTGAGACGACCGTCGAGCGACTCGCTGTCCATCCAGCGGCCGAGTTGCCCCATCAACATCAGCAAACCGCGGGCCGAGCCGGGCGTGTAGCCCGCCCCATCCAGCCATTCCCGGAACGGCTCGACGTGCGCTCGCATCCCACCCGGCTTACGTCGCGGTGTTCCTGTCATGACATGACCTCCTTACGCCGGGACACCACGCCCCAGCCCTCGAAGGCTCACCCACCGCCGGAACTATGCCGACCCGCCGAGCACACTCAGCCCGAGAACCCCCAGCTCACCCGCACCGCCACCGATCACGCTCGGCACAGTTCCCGGCTCGGCATAGGTCGATCTATGCCGACGTCGGCATAGCTCGACGAAGTCGGCTACCTGCCACTCGCGTCCGAAGCCGCCGCCGCCCTGTTCCAAGTCATCACCCAGCGTTACCTCAAGAGCTCCACCGTCTTGACCACCAACCTCGGCATCGCCTCCTGGGGCCGCATCTTCGACGACCCCACTGTCGCCGTCGCCATGCTGGACCGGCTCCTCCACCGCTCCGTCGTGTTCAACATCAACGGCGACAGCTACCGCATGCGCGCCCACCGCGCCCGCGCCAACAACCTCCGCAACGCCATCACCACGACCCCGACCACCTAACCTCAGCCACACCCACCCAGCCGATCACCAGGGGAACTTCGATGATCGACACTGGGGAGAATCCGCGATCGCCGGCAGCTCCGTTGTAGAGCGCCGGCCGCTCCCGGAGGTCAGAAGCCGCAGCTGGCGGGTTCGGCCGACTTGGGTGTCTGCCACCGCAGGCGGGGGTCTGCTCGAGGTCGAGTGAAGGTTGAAGGTCGACTG
>JBJXGF010000218.1:0-21984 GCA_046153015.1 Acidimicrobiales bacterium
CGACGCGTTGGCGCGGGCCGCCGCCGGGGCCGTCGTGCTGCGCCGCCCCTTCGTCGACCTCGACGTGAGCGCCTGGCTCGCCGCCGGGCTGGGCGACGAGCTCGACCGGCAGCTGAGGGAGGGCGACACGGCGCTGGAAGCGGCCCTCGGGCAGAGGTTGACCCCTCGCATCTGGGTCGCCGACGGGCCGCTGTCCGACGCCGCGGTCGCCTGGCTCGAGAGCCGAGGCTTCGACCGGCTGGTGATCCCCACCGGCGCCCTCGCCGAGGCTGCGGCCACGAACGAGGCGCGGCTGTTCCGCCTCGGCGCCGAGCGGCCCACGCTGGCCGCGCCCCTCGACCTCGCCATCTCCGACCGACTGGCGGCCGAGGCCGGCGACGAGCCGGTCCTCGCCTCGGCGCACGCGCTGGCCGAGCTGGCGCTGGTGCACAACACCGACCCGCGACGGCCCCGGGCCGCGGTGTTGAGGCTCCCGCCGGCGCCATCCCCCGCCTTGCTGAGCGCGCTCGGGGAGGGGCTCTCCGGGGGGCCGGTGCGGGTCGTCGAGCTGACCGAGCTGTTCGCCGCGGCGAGTCCGGCGCCCGCGGCCGGCGAGCAGGGCGCCCCACCGGTGCGCCGCTTCGCCGGCGCGCCCCCCGCGCCCGACCTCGACTACGCGGCCCGCCTGGCGGTGGCCCGAGCTCACGTGGAGAGCTTCGTCGGCGCTGCCACCGACGATCCCGTGGCCGCCGCGCTGCGCCGCGACGTGCTCAGCTCGGGCGCCGACACACTCGACCCCGCGCAGCGGCGGGCCCTGCTCGACGGCGTGTACGACGCGATCCAGCAGCGCTTGTCGGTCGTGGAGTGGGAGGAGCGCCACTCGGTCACGCTCACCTCACGCCAGGGGTCGATCCCGGTGACCTTGCTCAACCGCGGCGAGCGCCCGCTCCGAGCCCGGCTGGGGACCGAGAGCCGTCAACTGAAGCTGGCCTCGACCGCCCAGGAGCTGACGCTGCCCCCCGGCCCGACCGACGTGGAGCTGGCGGTCACCGCCCCCGGACCGGGCCGTTACGAGCTGCGCCTGAGCGTGACCACGCCCGACGGACGCCTGCCGCTGGCGGCGGACTCCGTGATCGACGTGAGGTCCACCGCCATCTCCGGGGTCGGCCTGCTGCTGTCGGCCGGCGCGGCAGTATTCCTCGCCGTGTGGTGGGGGCGCAACATCCGCGCCAGCCGCCGGAACCGCCGCCTGATCGACCCCGCCGCCCTCCCGGGCCAGGGCTGAGGGCGCCGCCGCCCGCCGCGCCGCCGCCGGCTAGCGTGTGACGTGTCGTGAGCGAGACGCCGACCTCCCCGCCTGCCCGGCCGGATGCCACCCGCGCGTCGAGCGAGCTGGGCAACCGCTCCGACGAGACCGGCGAGCCCGAGCCGGGCTGGACTGCCGCACCGAATCCGTCGCGCGCGGGCCGCGCCGCCCACCCGGGTCTGGTGCTCGGCGGCCGCTACGAGCTGGACGAGGTCATCGCCACCGGCGGCATGGCGCAGGTGTGGCGCGGCGTCGACCACGTGCTCGGCCGCCCGGTGGCGGTGAAGGTCCTCCACCCGCACCTCGCGGCCGACGCCGCGTTCGTGACCCGGTTCCGCCGAGAGGCGGTGGCCGCGGCCCGGGTCCACCATCCCAGCATCGTCGCCATCTACGACACCTGCTCGGAGAACGGGCTCGAGGCGATCGTGATGGAGCTGGTGGAGGGGCGCAACCTCCGGGCGGTGCTCGACGAGCGCCGGCAGCTCGATCTGCACGAGGCGGTCATGCTGGCCGCGGCGGTGGCGGCGGCGCTGGAGGAAGCCCACCGCGCCGGGCTCGTGCACCGCGACATCAAGCCGGCCAACCTCCTGCTGCGGGACGACCAGCGGGTGGTGGTCACCGACTTCGGCATCGCCAAGAGCGTCGGCGAGATCACCGCGCTGACCCAGGCCGGGAGCCTGCTGGGCACGGCGAAGTATCTCTCGCCCGAGCAGGTCGAAGGCGCCGACGTCGACGCGCGCACCGACATTTACGCCCTCGGCGTGGTGTTGTACGAAGCGGTGTCGGGCCG
Organism: Acidimicrobiales bacterium; assembly: GCA_046153015.1. GTDB lineage: Bacteria > Actinomycetota > Acidimicrobiia > Acidimicrobiales > CAIXPF01 > JBJXGF01. Next base: position 2,076 of record JBJXGF010000218.1, read on the forward strand.
GGCCCCCTTCAGCGGCGACTCCGACCTCGCCATCGCGATGGCTCGGCTGCATACCGACCCGCTGCGCCCCCGGCAGCTGCGCGCCGCCGTGAGCCGCCCGCTCGACGCGCTGATCATGCGGGCCCTCGCCCGCCGCAAGACCGACCGGTTCCAGAGCGCCGCCGACCTGCGCGCCGCGCTGCTCGCCGCCGACCCGGGGCCCGACCCGGCGCCGCCCAACCTCGACGACACGGCGGTGGCCCCGGTCAGCTTCCGCACCTCCGAGCGGTCGTGGCTGGCGCCTGCGCTGGCGGTCACGCTGATCGCGGCGATGCTCGGCGCAGCGGGGCTCCTGCTCGGGCGCACCGAACGTGGCCAGGACATCCTCGACAGCGCCCTCGACGCGGTCGGCGTGGTCGACGCTGCCCCCAACCCGACCCGGAGCACGCCGGCGCCGCCCGGCCCGGCGCTGCCCATCGCCCGGGTCACCGACTTCGACCCGTTCGGGGACGACAAGGTGGAGAACACGCAGCGGCTGCCGTACGTGACCGACGGGGACACCTCGACCACGTGGCGCACGGTCGGCTACACGCAGCAGTTCCCCGCGCTCAAGCCCGGCGTCGGACTGGTGATCGAGCTCGCCGCCGACGCGAAGCTCACGTCGCTGTCGGCGGTGTCCCCGAGCGAGAGCTGGGCCGCCGACATCTTCGTGGCCGGCCAACCCGCTGACCAGCTCGAGGGCTGGGGCGAGCCGACCACCACCGCGGCGGGGCTGAGCGGCGATGCCGTGTTCGATCTCGCCGGGAAGCGGGGGCGCTACGTGCTGCTGTGGATCACCGGGCTCACCCAGCAGGCGAACGGGCAGTACCGCACCGAGATCGGCGAGATCTCGGTCCACAGCTGAGCGACGCGAGCCGGCACGCCCGGGGAGCGCCAGCGGTGTCGGCGGAACGTCCCGCTACGCTGCGGCCATTCCCGAGGACCGATCGGATGCAGAGCTGGCGGCGGCGGCACGCGCCGGCGACGGCGCTGCGCTCGACCTGCTGCTCCGCCGCCACTACCCGCGCATCTTCGCGGTGTGCCGGCGCCTCGCCGGCAACGAGGCCGACGCGCTGGATGCCGCTCAGGAAGCGCTGCTGCGCATCGCCCGCCGCCTCGACCGCTTCGACGGGCGGTCCAGCTTCTCGACGTGGTCGTACCGCGTGGCCACCAACGCCTGCCTCGATGAGCTCCGCCGCCGCCAGCGCCGGCCGACGCCGGGCCTCGACCACCTCGAGGGCGGGCTCGAAGGCGCCGCCGCGGGGCTCGGCCGCGCCGATCCGCCGGTCGACGCCGAGGTGAGCGGCCGGGCCGACCTCACCGCGGCGCTGGCCGAGCTGCCGCTCGAGTTCCGAGCGCCGGTGGTGCTGCGCGACATGCTGGGCTTCGACTACGCCGAGATCGCCGAGGCGCTCGACCTGAAGCCCGGCACCGTCCGGTCTCGCATCGCACGGGGCCGGGCCCAGCTCGCCCGCCGCCTGGTCGGGAACCAGCCCGCCCCCAGCGAACGTCCAACCCCACGACCATGACCGACACGACCCCGCACGATCGCGACGAGGACTGGCGCGACGAGCTCGTCTCCGCGTACCTCGACGGCGAGGCGACGCCGCAGGAGCGGGCGCTGGTCGAGTCGAGCGGTGAGCTGTCCGCCCGGGCGGCGGAGCTGCGGGCGGTGATCGACGCGTTGGCCGAGGCGCCCGAGCCGGCGCCCCCGCCCGACGCGCTCGACCGGGCGCTGCTCGCGGTGCGGGCCGAGCTCGACGCCAACCGCGCCGCTGACCGCGCTGCCGACGACGACGCCGCCGAGCCCCGCCGAGCCGAGGGCGCCGAGGTGGTCGAGCTGGCCCGCCGCCGCGGCGCCGATGCGGCCTCACCGGCCGGTCCGGCGACCAGGCGGCGCTCGTGGAGGCTCCCCGCGCTGGCCGCCGCCGCAACGCTGGCCGTGGCGCTGGTCGGCGCGAGCGCGCTGCGCACCGGCGAGCCGAACGCCGAGTCGTTCAGCGCGGCGCCGCCGTCGGCCACTACGAGCCGAGCCGCCGAGGCGGAGTCGGCCTCGGCGGGCGCCCAGATGGCCGACGACGCGAAGGACGCGGGGACGGCGCTGGGTTCACCCCCCTCCGCCCCGGCGAGCCCCTCGGCGACGATCCCCACCGCCGCCCCGGCTGGCGTGGCGGCGGGCGCCCTGACCGATCTCGGCGCCCATCCCACCGCCGCCGATGCCTTGGCCGCCGCCCGGGCCGCGCTGGAGGCGGCGCCGGAGACCCTGACGGATCGCTCGACCACACCGGCTGGCGCCGCGGCGGCGGCGTGCCCCGGCCTCGGCCTGGCGGTCTTCGCCTCGGCGAGGGTTGCGGGGCGCGCCGTGCTCGCGCTGGCCGACGCCCAACGGGTCGTGCTGCTCGACCCGCTCGGCTGCGCCGTGCTCGCCGCGAGCCCGCGTTAGGCCGCCGCCCGGCCCCGACTCGGGCCGGGTTCCCCCGCCCGAGCAGGCAGGCCGGCCAGCGCAGTCGGCATGGGTAGGATCGGCCCCCATGGACGATCGTGCGAACCGGTTGGCGGAGGACGACACGGCTGATCAGGGACCGATCGCCCAGCCGCGCGGCCAGGGCGCCGAGCTCGGCGACGCCGCCCGCCGGCTGGCCAGCGCGCCGTTCGACGCCGCCACTGCCGCCCTCGGTGGGGACTGGCCGGTCAAGGCCACCGACGCCGTCGAGCGGGTGGTCGGCGCCGTCCGCTCGAAGACGACCGGACCGGCCCTGCTCGTCTCCCGGGGGATCGTCTACGGCCTCGTGGCCGCCGTGCTCGGCGTCGCCTCGCTCGTGCTGCTGATCATCCTCGCCGTGCGGGTGTTGACCATCCCCTTCGGCGACAACGTGTGGATCACCTACCTGATCCTCGGCTTCGTGTTCTTCCTCATCGGCGCGGTGCTGTGGAGCAAGCGGTCCTGACCGGGCCGCCTCCCGCCCGCCTCACCCTCGCGTTCGGAGCGCTGCCATGACCGCTTCTGCCCCTACCGACCCGGCCGTGCGTGACGTGATCATCATCGGCTCCGGCCCCGCCGGGTTGACCGCCGCCATCTACACGGCCCGAGCCAACCTGAACCCGCTGGTGATCGAGGGCGAGCCCTCCTCCACGAGCGACCAGCCGGGCGGTCAGCTCATGCTCACGACCGAGGTCGAGAACTACCCCGGCTTCCCCGATGGGATCATGGGGCCCGATCTGATGACCCGTCAGCGGGAGCAGGCCGCCCGTTTCGGGGCCGAGATCATCACTCAGAAGGTCACCAAGGTCGATCTGGCCGGGGGGCGGCCGCATGGCGTGTGGCTCGGCGACCCGGACGCGCCGACGCCGACCTTCCGCGCCCACGCCGTGATCGTGGCCACGGGCGCCCAGTCGCTGATGCTCGGCCTTCCCGAGGAGGCCCGGCTGATCGGCCACGGCCTCTCGACCTGCGCCACGTGCGACGGGTTCTTCTTCCGCGACCATCACATCGGGGTGGTGGGCGGGGGCGACTCGGCCCTCGAAGAAGCGATGTTCCTCTCCAAGTTCGCCACGACCGTCACCCTCATCCACCGTCGGGACCAGCTCCGGGCCTCCAAGATCATGCAGGACCGCGCGTTCGCCAACCCCAAGCTGGCCTTCCGCTGGAACAGCACGGTGAGCCGGATCAACGGGGAGTCGACCGTCGAGAGCGTCACCGTGCGCAGCACCCTCGACGGCTCGGAGGCCGACCTCGCCCTGACCGGCCTGTTCATCGCCATCGGGCACAAGCCGAACACCGACCTGTTCAAGGGTCAGCTGGAGCTGCACGACAGCGGCTACCTCGTCACCGAGCCCGGCTCGACCCGCACGAACGTGGCCGGCGTGTTCGCCTGCGGCGACGTGCAGGACTCCACGTACCGCCAGGCCGTCACCGCTGCCGGCTCGGGCTGCATGGCCGCCATCGATGCCGAGCGCTGGCTCGAGGCCCGCCACCCCGCCGGCTGAGGCGGGCCACGCTCGGGCCCGCCCGGAATGCCCGGGGGCGCTCGGCTGTTTCCCCCATCGCCGTGCCGCCGCCCTGTCGGCGGTCGACCCAAGAAGAGGAGCCATGGCTGCTGAGAACATCACCGCGCTGACCGAGTCGACCTTCGACGAGGAGATCGGCGCTGCCGACAAGCCGGTTGTCGTCGACTTCTGGGCGGAGTGGTGCGGTCCCTGCAAGATGATCGCCCCGATCCTCGACGAGTTGGCGACCGAGAAGGCGGACAGCCTGCGGGTGGCGAAGCTCAACGTCGACGACAACCCGGCCATCGCCCGGCGTTTCGGCGTCATGAGCATCCCCACGCTGATCGTGTTCAAGGACGGCGCCGAGGCCAAGCGGCTGGTCGGCGCCAAGGGCAAGGGCGCCCTGCTCGAGGACCTTTCCGAGTTCATGTAAGCCGTTCGAGCTGAGACGTGAGGCGCCGGCTGCACGGCGCCGCGAACGAGGGCCGCAGCTTCGGCTGCGGCCCTCGGCGCGTCGGTTGATCACAGCTTTACCCACAACCTGTGGAAGACGTCCTACCTCATGCAGTGCTCAGCCGGGCACTATCTACGCTCGAAGGTCGGCTGATGGAGGGTCAGCGGCGCACGATCCGGCGGTAGATGCGTTCGAGGTCCGCCAGGTCGGCGAACTCGATCGTGATGCGGCCCTTCGCGGCGCCGAGGTTCACGCTGACTCGGGTGTCGAGGTGGTCGGCCAGCAGGCGTTCCAGCTCGAGCTGCGACGCCGCCGCCCCGTCGGCCCCTGCCCCGTCTGCAGGCGGCCTCGGCCCCCGCTCCGGCAACGCCGCCGGGCGGTCGAGGCCATCGGAGAGCTCGGCCCGGGCGGCGAGGCTTTCCTCGGTCCGGCTCTCCGTTGTGGAGTCGGCCCGCGGGTCAGGCGCGTGGTCGGCCTCGCCGGGCGCAGGCGGGTTCGGTCGGCTCGTTCCCGCCACCTTGGCGGTGAGCTCGTCCCGGGAGCGGACCGCCTCCTCCACGTCGCGCACCGAGAGGCCCTCCGCCGCCGCCCGCCGGGCCAGGCCCTCTTGAAACGCCCGGTCGGGGGAGCCGAGCAGGGCTCGAGCATGACCGGCCGAAAGGGCGCCCTCGAGGAGCAGCCGCTGGATCGCCGGAGGGAGCTGGAGGAGGCGCATCGTGTTCGACACGGCGGGGCGGCTCCGGCCCACCCGCCGTGCGACCTCCTCTTGGCTCATGCCGAAGTCCTCGATCAGCTGCCGGTACGCCGAGGCCTCCTCCAGCGGGTTCAGGTCCTGGCGGTGCAGGTTCTCGACGAGGGCCTGCTCCAGGGAGGCGGTGTCGTCGGCCCGGCGGATGATGGCCGGCACGCTGGCCAACCCGGCCCGCTGCGCGGCCCGCCACCGCCGCTCACCGGCGATCAGCTCGTAGCCGCCGTCGTCACGCTGGCGCACGAGGATGGGCTGCAGCACGCCCAGCTCCCGCACCGAGTCGCTGAGAGCCAAGAGCGCCTGCTCGTCGAAGCGCTCCCTCGGCTGGAGGCGGTTGGCGGTGATCTGGCTGACCGGTATCTCCCGGAAGGCGGCTTCACCGTCAGGTGCGCTGAGCTCTGAGGGTATGAGGGCGCCCAGGCCCCGCCCCAACCCGCCCGGCTTAGACACCGTCGACCTCCTTGGCCAGCTCCCGGTAGGCGATGGCGCCCCGCGACATCGCGTCGAACACGCAGATCGGCTGGCCGTAGGAGGGGGCCTCCGACAGGCGAACGGCCCGCGGGATCACGTTCCGGCACACCTTGTCGCCGAAGTGGTCCCGCACCTCCTTGGCCACCTGCTCGGCCAGCCGGGTCCGGGCGTCGAACATCACGAGGACGAGGTGGCGCACCTCCAGCTCGGGGTTCAGGCTCTTCTTGACCAGCTCGACGTTGCGCAGGAGCTGACCGAGCCCCTCGAGCGCGTAGTACTCGCACTGGATCGGCACCAGCACCTCGGTCGCCGCCGCGAACGCGTTCACGGTGAGCAGGCCGAGCGACGGCGGGCAGTCGATGAGCACGTAGTCGTAGTCGGCCCGGATCGGCTTGAGCGCCCGGGCGATGCGCAGCTCTCGGCTGAACGCCGGCACCAGCTCGACCTCGGCGCCGGCCAGGTTCAGGTTGGCGGCGGCGATGAACAGGCTGCGCACCGAGGTCGGCTCGATGCAGTCCTCGATGTCGACCTCGTGCAGGATCACGTCGTACATCGACGTGGTGACCTGCCAGGGGTTGAGCCCGAGGCCGGTGGTGGCATTGCCCTGCGGATCGAGGTCGACGACCAGCGTGCGGCGGCCGAGCTCGGCCAGGCAGGCGCCGAGGTTCACCGCTGTCGTGGTCTTGCCGACGCCGCCCTTCTGGTTCGCCACGGCGATGATGCGTGGGTACTCGGGAATCGGCATCTCCCTCTCGAGGCTCGCCCCCGGACGGGGGGCCGGCGCAAGCGTAGAGCCGCGCATGAGAGTAGGACAACGACGGCGCCATCGGGGCCGTCCGAATCAGCGGCGCCCGCCGAATGTTTCACGTGAAACGCCCAGCAGTCAGACAGAGCAGTCAGAACAGAGCAGTCAGAACAGCGGCCGCCGACGCGTCACCGCCGGGCGGCGCGGGAAGCGCTCGGGGCACAGCGTCGACTGCTCCAGCACTGCGATGCGATGGGCCGCCGCGCCCGCCTCGACCCGCACGAGGCCGAGCTGCGCCAGGCCCTCGGGCGGCCAGCGGTCCCCGCCCTCGGGCGGCTCGCTCACCGCCAGGCGGCCGCCGACGGCCAGGAACGGCGCCGCGGACTCGGCGGTCACCGCCGGCGGGCCGAACGAGCGGGCGGTCACCAGCCCGTACGCCGCCCGCTGGCCAGGGACGCGAGCCAGCTCCTCGGCCCGGCCGTGCACCACCTGCACTCGCTCGGTCCAACCCAGCTCGGCGACCGACCACTGCAGGAACTCGACCCGTTGCTCGCGGGCCTCCACGAGGGTCCAGCGCGACTCGGGCCAGGCGGCGGCCAGCACGAGCCCGGGCAGCCCGCCGCCCGAGCCGAGGTCGATCACGCGCACGGGGCGAGCCTCGGCGAACGAGCCGAGCGCCGCTGCGAAGCTCAGCGCGTGCGCCGCCTGGGCGCCCACGTCGCCGGGGCCGAGCAGACGGCGCCGCCGCGCCTCGTCCAGCAGCTCCAGCACGCGGGCCGGCGCGCCGGCCCCGCTCTGCACCGGCTACTCCGGCACGATGACCACGCGCCGGCGGGGCTCCTCGCCCTCGGAGATCGTGGCCACGCCGTCGATCTCGTTCACCGTGTCGTGCACGACCTTCCGGTCGGCGGAGCCCATCGGCTCGAGCGCCCGCTGGACGCCGCTGGCGAGCACCTGCTCGGCGATCCCGCGCGTGAACCGCTCGAGGGCCTCCCGACGCCGCTGGCGGTAGCCGCCGATGTCGATGCGAACACGGCCCCGAGGCGCCGTGCCGGCCGACCGTTGCAGCACGACCCGGACGACGTCCTGCACGGCCTGCAGCGTGCCGCCGCGCGGCCCGATGAGCAGGCCGAGGTCGTCACCCGTGAGGCGCACCTCGATCGTCTCGTCGTCGATGCGCTCGCTGCTCACCTGCGCGTCGAACGCGAAGGCGTCGGCCAACCCGGACAGGAACTCGCCGGCCGCGGCCGCTTGCTCTTCCACGCTCATGCTGTCGGTGTGCTCCTCGTATCGGTCCATGGACGTCGCTGTGGTGGGCTCGACTCCCGCCGCCGGGGTGTCATCCGGCTCGACAGCGGCGGCCCCGGTTGGCGCTGCGCTGCGGGCGGGCCGGCGAGGGGCGCGGTCGCCGGCCGGCGCCGAGCCTCGGCGAGCGCCGCCGCGCTCGGCTCGCGGCGAGGTCGCCTCTGCGCCGGGCTCGGCGGCTGTTCCCTCGGCGCGGCTCCGCCGGCGCCGGTCACGACGGTCGGCCTTGGGTCGGGGGAGGGTGGGCTTGATCCGGGCCCGCACCCGCGCCTGGCCCTTCAGCTTGCGCAGGAAGCCGGGGCGGGGCTCCTCGAGCACCTCGAACTCGGCCTGCGATTCGTCGACGCCGAGGTGGTCGAGCGCCTTGTCCTTCGCCTCTTCGACCGTGCGGGCGGTGACTTCGATCCACTCCACCGCTCAGCTCCCCTTGCTCTTGCCGCGGCCGCCCGACGAGCCGGAGGGCCCGTTCCGCCGGGGCGGGGTGTAGCGGCCCGCCGGCGGTTTGTCGGAGGCCGGCTTGGCGCCGCCGGGTTTGCCGTCGGGACGGCGATCGGGTCGGCCGTCGCCCTTGCCGCCGGCGGCGGGGCGACCCGACCGACCCGGCGCCGGACGGCGATTCGCGGGCCGCTCACCGCCGGGCTGGCGGCTCCGGCCCGAGGTGTTCGCCCGGCCGCTGCTCTGACTGCGGCTCGTCCCCTTCGGCGTTGCGTCCCCGGTGCGCCCCGCACCGTTGGCCGGCGGGTCGGCAGACGGCGCCGGCGCCGAGCCGCCCGAGCCGAGCAGGCGGGCCAGCAATCCGCCGCCGCCCGGCGAGCCCGACGAAGGGTCAGGCGTGGGCAGCGCCGCCGGAGGGGGGGTCGCGCCGCCCTTCACCCCGTAGATGGCCCGGGAGATGTACCACTGGAGGCCGCAGCGATAGGTGTTCGAGGTGAGGAAGTACACCACCAGCGCGGCGGGGAAGGTGAAGGAGAAGACGCCGAAGAAGATCGGCATCACCTTCAGCAGCATCTTCTGCTGCGGGTTGGTCATCGCGTCGGGATTGCGCCCCGACACCTGCCACTGCTGGATGTAGCTCGTGGCCGCCACGACCAGGATCGCCACCAGATACGGCAGCGCCACCAGGAAGCTCCGGCTCGTCAGCGCGTCCTGCGTGCTGATCGAGAGGTCGATGCCCCAGAACAGCATCTCCTTCGAGGTGTGCAGCGCCTGGTACATCTCGGTCGTCTTGTCGAGGAACTTCGGCTCGAAGAAGCCGTCGGGCCCGACCGAGGTGAGGTTGTGGATGGCCCGGTAGAGGAGGATGAACACCGGCGCCTGGACGATGAGGGGGAGGCAGCTGCCCACCGGGTTGACGTTGCGCTCCCGGTAGAAGCGCAGCATCTCCTCGTTGAGCTTCTGGCGGTCGTGCTTGTACTCCTGCTGCAGCCGCTTGATCTCGGGTTGGAGCTGCTGCATGCGCAGCATCTGCCTGGTGCCCCGGATCGTGAGCGGCGTCGTGAACAGCATCACCGTCAAGGTGAGCAGCACGATCGCCACCCCGTAGGAATCGCCGATCACGGGCAGCGAGTAGAACCAGGCGAGCAGCGCCGACATCGCGCGCTCGAGGGAAGCGACCATCAGTGCGGCCTTCTTTGGGGAGTGGAGGGGGAGAGCTCAGAGGAGGCGAGGGGCTTGACCGGGTCCCACCCCGTGGGCCCCCACGGATTGCAGCGGGTGAGCCGTCGGACGGTGAGGCCGGCGCCCCGCAGGCCGCCGTGGGTCTCCAGCGCCTCGAGCGCGTAGTGAGAGCACGTGGGCACGAACCGACACGGCGACGGGCGGCCCGAGGCCGCCCACTGGTAGAGCCGAACCCCGGCGCTGAGCAGCGCGGCCAGGGGGGAGAGCGGGGGAGACGAGGGTGGAGACGGCGTAGGCGTCACCGGCGGGCCCGATCGGGCTCGGGCCGCTGCGCCCGCTCGACCGCAGCCTCAACCGCCGCACACAGCGTGGCGTAGGGCGTGGTGCGGGCGGCGGGCTCGGCGGTGAGCAGATACGCGCCGCGGGCCAGGCCGCCCGGGGTCGAACGGTCGAGACACGCGACTGCGGCCCGGAGCCGGCGGCGGACTCGGTTGCGCTCGACGGCGGTGCCGATGGCGGTGCTCACGGCGTAGGCGACCCGGGCCGCCGGCGCGCTGGGCTCGGGCACGAAACGGACGCGGACAGGAGGGCAGCGGCCGGTCCGTCCGCGCCGCAGTGCCCGGAACGTGGCGCGATCACGAATCCGCCAGATCAACTCGTCTCAGGCGGACAAGCGCAGCCGGCCGCGCTGGCGGCGGGCCTTGACCACCGCACGACCCGCCCGAGTGGCCATCCGGGCGCGGAATCCGTGCTTCATGGCACGGCGGCGCTTGTTGGGCTGATAGGTGCGCTTCAAAGCTTTGCCTCCTCGACGAGGGCTCGACGCCGGGCTCAGCCGGCTGGGCGCTTCGTCACCTCGTCATAACGTTCGCCGCTGGACCTCACGAGGCGGCGGCCGATCGTAGGCCGCCGCCCACACGGTGGGCCCGCAGCTGCGATCACGCCGGTCGTGGCGGGTGCAGCGAACTCGCTCACAGCGCAGCGACCCTTACCGGCACGACGCCAAACGTTCGCCAACGCCAACCCTGCAAGCGTAGAGGCAACGCCAAACCCACGCCAACCAGGACGTCCCGACCCGGCCGCTGGTCGCGCCACGGGGGTCATCGACCCCCAGGCGCCGGAACCATGACATGTGCGGGCGCCACGTGACGACTGCTACGTTTCTTCCTCGCCCTCGCGCCGGGGCCGCCGTCTCGCGGCGACGCCGGCGGCAGCCGGAATCAGCCAGGCGAGCTCGGCGAACCGAGTCAGCCAAGACCGACCTGCCAAACTGAGACGGTCAAGACAGCCACACCGAGACAGCCGGAGACACGCCCCGGGGAAGCAACTCAAGGAAGACTGTTCAGCGAGGCGGCACGGGTGTGCAGCGCCGGCTTCCCGTCAGCGGGAAGCGGGCGATGCCGTGTCGCCGTCGTCTTGTCCACAGGTGTGGACGATGCTGTGGACGAGCCGCCGCTGGGACGACCCCTGCTGACCGCGTCGCTGCCGACAAGAGCGACATCGTGGGTAGGACGGCTTGTGCGCAGGATGGCACGGAGAGGAACGGCGAGGGGTGGGCGTGGGCGACGCTGAGGCGCTGTGGACCAGATGCACCGAGATCGTTCGCCCCGAGGTGTCGGATTCGGTGTGGCAGTCCACGTTCAACATGGTCAGCCCTCTCGACCTGCGCGACGGGCAGCTGGTGCTCGGCGTCCCCAGCGCGATCCAGCGGGAACGCCTGGAAGGCCGGTATCAGGGCCTGCTGCTGAACGCCCTGCGAGAGTCCGGGGCGCTGGGGATCTCGATCGTGGTCGAGGTGGTCACCGCGCCCTCGACCCCGGCCTGCGACACCGACGCAGAAGCCGAGACCCGCTCCGCCTCACCCCAGGCGGAGCGGGTCGACAGGGTCGCCCAGGCGGCCTCAGCGGCGCCGGGGAGCATGCCCAGAGCGGCACCACCAGCGGCCGGTCCGCGGGACGGCCCGCCGGAGAACCTGAATCAGAAGTACACCTTCGACGCGTTCGTCACCGGCGCCTCGAACCGGTTCGCCCACGCCGCCGCGTTGTCAGTCGCCGAGACCCCGGGCCGTTCCTACAACCCGCTCTTCATCTACGGCGACGCCGGCCTCGGCAAGACCCACCTGCTGCAGGCGATCGCGTTCTACGTGCGAGAGAACTACCCCTATTACAAGGTGAAGTACGTCTCGACGGAGACCTTCCTCAACCAATTCGTCGACGCGATCCGCTCGAACACGTCGCAGCTCTTCAAGCAGCGCTATCGGGAGATCGACGTGCTGCTGGTGGACGACATCCAGTTCATGGAGGGCAAGGAAGGGCTCCAGGAGGAGTTCTTCCACACCTTCAACCACCTGCACGAGGCCAGCCGCCAGGTGGTGCTGTCCTCCGACCGGCCGCCCGATTCGATCTCCACGCTCGAGGACCGGCTCCGCAGCCGCTTCAAGATGGGCCTGATCACCGACATCCAGCCGCCCGATCTCGAGACGCGGCTCGCCATCCTGCGCAAGAAGGCCGAGCAGGAGCCCTCGGTCATCCCCAACCCGGTCTTCGAGTTCATCGCCGGGAACATCACCAACAACATCCGCGAGCTCGAGGGCGCGTTGATCCGGGTCTGCGCCTACGCCAGCCTCAACCAGACCCAGCTCACCGTGGAGCTGGCCGAGCGGGTGCTCACCGACATCCTGCTCAACAACCGGCCCCGCGTGATCACACCGCGGCTGATCCTCGACGAGACCTCCGCGATGTTCGGGTTCTCCTTGGAGGAGATCTGCGGCAAGAGCCGCCGGCGGCCGCTCGTGACCTCCCGCCAGGTGGCGATGTACGTGATGCGCGAGCTCACCGAGCTGAGCTACCCGGCCATCGCCCGGGAGTTCGGCGGTCGGGACCACACGACCGTGATCCACGCAGTGGAGAAGATCGGCGCGTTGATGAAAGAGCGCCGCCCGATCTATGACCAGGTCACCGAGCTGATCGCCCGCATCAAGAGCGGGGGCGGGCGCTGAGCGCTCGCCCTGTGGACGAACGGTGGACGAGACTGGGCGCCGCCGCCGTCGCGCGGGGGATCGTGGCCGTGTTGTCCACGCCCCCGCCGCCCGCGGCGCCGGCAGCTGTGGAGCCCGGTGGAGGACCGGCTCGTTTCGCAACCGCCCGCGACCAGGCATGATCTGCGGTTGTCCACAATCCACAGGACCTAGTACTGCTACTGCCCCAACTAGGCAGAGAACAGGTGAAGAGGAATCGTGAAGTTCCGATGCGAGCGAGACACCCTGATCGAAGCGGTCGGGATCGCCACGCGCGCCGTCGGCAGCCGGGGGAGCTCACTGCCGATCCTGTCCGGGCTGCGGTTCGAGCTCGCCGGTGACGACCTGCGCCTGCTCGGCACCGATCTCGACCTGGCCATCGCGGTCGACGTGAAGGTGAGCGGCGGCGCCGACGGGGTGGCGGTGATCCCGGCCCGCCTCGTGTCCGAGATCGTGCGGGCGCTGGAGCCGGGGGCGGTCACGGTGGAGGTGGGGCCCGACACGGCGGCGATCACCGCGGGGCGCTCGCAGTTCTCGCTGCGGGTCATCCCCCCGGACGACTTCCCGCGGCCCACCGAGCCGGCCGGTGAGGCGGTGACCCTGGCCGTGGCCGAGCTCGCCGGGGCGCTGCGTCAGGTGGTGCCCGCCGCCAGCGCCGACGACTCGCGGCCGATCCTGACTGGGGTGCTGCTGGCGGCCGAGGACGGCGGCCTGCGCCTCGTCGCCACCGACTCGTACCGCCTCGCCGTGCGGGATCTGCCGGGGGCTCGCGTGCTGGAGGAGGGCGCGCACGTGCTCGTGCCCTCCCGGGCGCTGAACGAGCTCACCCGTATCCTCGGCGGCGACCACCAGGAGCTCACGCTCCGCCTCGGCGAGCGCGAGGCGGCCTTTGAGCTGGGCAACGTGCGCCTCACCACCCGGCTGATCGAGGGCGAGTTCCCCAACTACCGGGGGCTGATCCCCCAGAGCCATCCCAACGTGCTCACCGTCAACCGGATCGAGCTGCTCGACGCGGTGCGGCGCACTCGGCTCATGGCCCGCGAGGCGACCCCGCTGCGCATGGTGATGAAGCCTGAGGGGCTGGAGCTGGTGGCGATCACCCAGGACGTCGGCCAGGCCCACGAGGAGCTCGACGCCGTCTACGACGGCGAGGCGCTCACCGTGGCGTTCAACCCGGACTACCTGGTCGACGGGTTGGAGGTGGCGCCGGGCGAGCAGGTGACCCTGCACACGGTCGACGCGCTCAAGCCGGCGCTGCTGCGCGGCTCGGGCACCGAGTTCCTCTACCTGCTGATGCCGGTGCGGGTCAGCTGAGCCCCATGCGGCTGCGCCGGCTGGAGCTGAGCGAGTTCCGCTCCTACGCGCACGCCGAGGTGGAGCTGGCCGACGGCCTCACCGCCATCCTCGGGCCCAACGGCCACGGCAAGACCAACCTGCTGGAGGCGGTGGGCTGGCTGTGCCGACTCTCCTCGTTCCGAGGCGCCGCCGCCGAGGCCCTCGTGCGCAGCGGCGCCGAGCGGGCGGTGGTGCGCGGCGAGGCCGAGCGGGAGGGCCGGGAGCTGCTGATCGAGGCCGAGATCTCCCTCGCCGGGCGCAACCGCGTGCAGCTCAACCGCCAGCGCGTGCACCGGGCCCGGGACCTGGCCGGGGCCCTGCAGGCGGTGGTGTTCGCGCCCGACGACCTGGTGCTCGTGAAGGGCGGCCCCGCCGAGCGGAGAGGCTTTCTCGACGAGACGCTGGCCGCGATCTCGGCCAAGCACGACGCCCAGCGGGGCGACGTGGACCGGATCCTGCGCCAGCGCAACGCCCTGCTGCGCCAGACCGGCGGGCGGCCCGACAGCGACGCGCTCCTCACCCTCGACGTGTGGGACGCCCAGCTCGCCTCGGTGGGCGAGGCGGTCGCCCGCCGGCGCCTGGCGCTGCTGGAGCGGCTCGTTCCCCTGATCGGCGCGGCCTACGACGCGCTGGCCCGCGAGGAGGCCGACATCACGGCGGTCTACGAGGCGCCGTGGCTGGAGTCGGGTCTGGCGGCGGCGCTGGTCGCCGGGCGGCGCGACGACCTGCGCAGGGGGGTGAGCACGGTCGGCCCGCACCGGGACGAGCTGGTGCTGCGGGTCGGACCGTTGTCGTCGCGCAGCCAGGCCTCGCAGGGCGAGCAGCGGTCCCTGGCCCTGGCGCTGCGCCTGGCCGCCCACCGCCTCATCACCGAGCACACCGGGTCGGCTCCACTGCTGCTGCTCGACGACGTGTTCTCCGAGCTCGACCCGGCCCGTTCCGCGGCGCTCGTGGCGGCGTTGCCCGCGGCGCAGACGCTGCTCACCAGCGCGGTCGGACCACCCGAGGGGGCCGTGCCCGAACGCATCCTGTGCGTGCGCCAAGGGGTGGTATGCGCCCGATGAGCGCGCGGCGCGGCGGTGGGGACGGCCCCCGGCCGCTCGGTGAGGCCCTCGACCGCGTGGTGCGCGGCCTGTCCGGGGAGCGGGCGGCGGTGGTGGCGACCGTGTTCGACCGCTGGGACGAGCTGGTGGGCGAGGCGCTGGCCGCGCATGTGCGGCCGGTCTCGCTCGAGCGGGGCCGGCTGGTGGTGGCGGCGGACGACCCGGCGTGGGCCAGCCAGGTCCGCTGGCTCCAGGCCGACGTGCTGGCCCGCCTCGCCCTGGTGGACGCCTCGGTCACCCAGCTGGAGGTCCGGGTCCGGCCACGCTGAGCGCGCGCGTTCGACGGCTGAGAGTAGACCTGGCCGGCCAGGGCCGGCTGGTAGACTTACGCAGTTCATGCGGCCGGCGCGGGCGCGCCCCGATCGGGGCGGTGTGCGCTCCGAACAGCGAAAGGCTCGTGGTTGACGGACACGTACGACGCCAAGGACATCCAGGTCCTCGAGGGTCTCGAGGCGGTGCGGAAGCGTCCGGGCATGTACATCGGATCGACGGGCCCGACCGGTCTTCACCACCTGGTGTGGGAGGTTGTCGACAACTCCGTCGACGAGGCGATGGCGGGCCATTGCACGCAGATCGACGTGACGATCCTGCCCGACGGGGGGTGCGAGGTGGTCGACAACGGCCGCGGCATCCCGGTCGACCAGAGCCACCAGTACCCCGACCTGTCCGCGGCGGAGGTGGTGCTCACCGTGCTCCACGCCGGCGGGAAGTTCGGCGGCGGGGGCTACAAGGTGTCCGGCGGCCTGCACGGCGTCGGGGTGTCGGTGGTCAACGCGCTGTCCACCCGGGTCGAGGTGGAGATCGACCGTAACGGCGCCCGCCACTACCTGGACTTCATCGAGGGCGGCAAGATCAACACGCGCCTGCATCGCATCGGCGAGGCGCCGGGCGGGCGCACCGGCACCACCGTGCGCTTCTGGCCCGACCCGACCGTGTTCGACGACGTGGTCTTCCGCTCGCAGACGATGCTCGAGCGGTTCCAGATGATGGCGTTCCTCAATCGCGGGCTGGCCATCACCTTCGCCGACGAGCGGGCCGGCGCCGACGGCGCGGCCGCCGAGCGGGCCACGTTCCGCTACGAGGGCGGCATCAGCGACTTCGTGCGCCATGTGAACGGGGCCAAGGAGCCGCTGTTCGATTCGGTCGGCTACTTCCACGCCGTGGAGGACGACGAGGTCGAGGTGGCGTTCTCCTGGAACACCAGCTTCCAGACCGACGGGCTGCACAGCTTCGCCAACGGCATCGCCACCGGTGAGGGCGGCATGCACGAAGAGGGCTTCAAGAAGGCTCTCACGAACGTGGTGAACCGCTACGCCCGGGAGAAGGGCACGCTCAAGGAGAAGGACGACAACCTCACCGGCGAAGACATCCGGGAGGGGCTCACGGCGATCATCTCGGTGCGTCTGCGCGACCCGCAGTTCGAGGGCCAGACCAAGGGCAAGCTCGGCAACGTGTCGATCCGTTCGCTGGTGGAGCGGGCCACGAACGAGAAGCTGGCCGTGTGGCTGGAGGAGCATCCCGCCGAGGGCCGCAAGATCCTCCAGAAGGCGGTGCAGGCGTCCCGGGCGCGTATGGCGGCGCGGGAGGCGCGCAACGCCATCCGGCGCAAGTCCGCCCTCGAGGGCGCCGGCATGCCCGACAAGCTGAAGGACTGCAACTCCCGCAACCCCGAGGAGTGCGAGCTCTTCATCGTGGAGGGGGACTCGGCCGGCGGGTCGGCGGTGCGGGCCCGCAACCCGCTCACCCAGGCGGTGCTGCCGATCCGGGGCAAGATCCTCAACGTCGAGCGGGCCCGGATGGACCGCATGCTGAAGAACGCCGAGATCGGCACGCTGATCACCGCAATCGGGGCTGGTCTCGGCGAAGAGTTCGACGTGGCCAAGGCCCGTTACCACAAGGTGATCATCCTGGCCGACGCCGACGTCGACGGCAGCCACATCCGCACCTTGCTGTTGACGTTCTTCTTCCGCCAGATGAAGCCGCTGGTCGAGCACGGGTACGTGTACATCGCGCAGCCGCCGCTCTACTCGGTCGAGATCGGCAAGGAGAAGCAGTACCTGAAGGACGACCTGGCGAAGGCGGCCTTCGAGGCGGAGAACCCGAACCGGCGCTACGAGTTCCAGCGCCTGAAGGGCCTCGGCGAGATGGACTGGGAGGAGCTGCGCGACACCACGATGGACCCGGCTCGGCGCACGCTGCTGCAGGTGACCGTGGAGCAGGCGGCCATCGCCGACGAGATCATGAGCATCCTCATGGGCGAGAACGTCGAGTCCCGCAAGCACTTCATCGTCACCAACGCACGCGAAGTGCGCAACCTCGACTTCTGACGCGATGACCGATCTCCCCCCCGCAGCCGACGACGGGCTCGGCCCGGCCGCAGCCGACGGCGCCGCCCCTCCGGTCGAGCCGCCAGAACCCCCGGGCGGCGACTCCGGCGACACAGGGGACTCCGGCGACGGGGTGCAGATGATCGAGATCCAGGAGGAGATGGAGCGGTCCTTCCTGGACTACGCCATGTCGGTCATCATCAGCCGCGCCCTGCCCGACGCCCGCGACGGGCTCAAGCCGGTGCACCGGCGGATCCTGTGGAGCATGTACACCAACGGGTTCCGCCCCGACCGCGGCCACGTGAAGTGCGCCCGCACCACCGGCAGCGTGGTGGCCAGCTACCACCCGCACGGCACCTCGTCGGTGTACGACGCGCTGGTGCGCATGGCCCAGCCGTTCTCGTTGCGGGACCCGCTGATCGATTTCCACGGCAACTACGGCTCGCCGGACTACCCGCCCGCCGCCGAGCGCTACACCGAGTCGCGCCTGGCGCAGCTGGCCATGTCGCTGCTCGACGGGATCGACGAGAACACCGTCGACATGGTGGCCAACTACGACGGCAAGGACCAGGAGCCGGTCGTGCTCCCGGCCCGGTTCCCGAACCTGCTGGTGAACGGCAGCCAGGGCATCGCGGTGGGGATGGCCACCAACATCCCGCCCCACAACCTGGGCGAGGTCGTCGACGCGGTCGTGCACCTGATCGACCATCCCGAGGCCACCCCCGACGATCTGATGCAGTTCATCAAGGGGCCCGACTTCCCGACCGGGGCCTTCATCCTCGGCCGGGCCGGCATCGCCGACGCCTACCGCACCGGCCGAGGCTCGGTGCGGATGCGGGCCGACGCCGAGATCGAAGAGGTGCGGGGCCGCTCGGTGATCGTGGTGCGGGCGCTGCCCTACCAGGCCTCGATCGCCTCGATCGCGGGGCGGATCACCGAGCTGGTGAACAGCCGCGAGATCGAGGGCATCGCCGACGTGAACGACGAGTCGGCCGGCACCGACACCCGGCTCGTGATCACGCTCAAGCGCGACGCCACCGCGGTGGTGGTGCTCAACAACCTCTACAAGCACACGCCGCTGCAGACCAACTTCCCCGTGAACATGGTGGCGCTGGTGGATGGCGTGCCCCGCACGCTCAACCTCGTCGAGCTGCTGCGGGCCTACGTCAACCATCAGGTGGAGGTGATCCGGCGGCGGTCCGAGAACCGCCTGGAAAAGGCCCGGGACCGCCTCGAGGTGGTGGTCGGCCTGCTCCGGGCCATCGACCTGATCGACGCGATCATCGCCCTGATCCGCGCCTCGGAGGACCGCGCCGAGGCCAAGGCCGGTCTGCTGGGCGAGCAGTTCGCGTTCACCGAACGCCAGGCCGAGTACATCCTCGACATGACCCTGTCCCGGTTGACCCGCATCGGGCGGACCAACCTCGAGGAGGAGCGCGACCAGCTCACCACCACGATCACCGAGCTCGAGGCGATCCTGGGCGACGAGGGCCGCCTCCATTCGGTCATCAAGGAGGAGCTGGCCGCGGTCCGGGCGGAGTTCGCCTCCCCACGGCGCACGCAGTTGATGGTCGACACCGGCGAGATGGACATCGAGGACCTCATCGACGATGAGGAGCTGGTGGTCACCCTGTCGGCTCGGGGCTACGTGAAGGCGGTGCCGGCCGACCAGTTCCGCACCCAGGCGCGCGGCGGCCGCGGCGTCACCGGCGCGAAGCTGCGGGACGAGGACTACGTGGTCCACGTGCTGCACACCACCGCGCACGCCTACCTGCTGTTCTTCTCCAACACCGGGCGCGTGTACCGCCTGCGGGCGCACGAGGCGCCGATCCGGGACCGCACGGCGCAGGGCATGGCCATCGTCAACCTGCTGCAGCTCCAGCAGGGGGAGACGATCCAGGCGGTGATCGACACCCGCGACTACGAGACCAACCGCTACCTGTTCTTCGCCACCCGTCAGGGGCAGGTCAAGAAGACGCTGTTCACCGAGTACAACTCGTCGCTGCGGGCGGGGCTCATCGCGCTGAACCTGCGCCCGGGGGACGAGCTGGTGCGGGTCATCCCCACCGACGGCGACGACGACATCGTCATGGTCAGCCGGGCGGGGCAGGCGATCCGCTTCAACGAGGACGACGTCCGCCCGATGGGCCGAGCCGCCGCCGGCGTGCGCGGCATGCGGCTGCGCTCCGGCGACGAGGTGGTGGCCTGCGAGGTGGTGCGCCCCGACGCGACCCTGCTCACGGTCACCGCCGCCGGCTATGGCAAGCGCACCCGGGTCGACGCGTTCACCCAGCAGGGCCGCGGCGGCCAGGGCATCCGGGCGATGCGCACCACCAACGTGCGCGGCGACGTGGTGGCGGCGCTGATGGTGGGCGACGACGACGACATCATGATGATCAACTCGGCCGGCGTCGTGATCCGCACCCCGGCCCGGGAGATCTCGCTGCAGGGGCGCGACGCCACCGGAGTTCGGGTCATGAACCTCGGCCCCGACGACGTGGTGGCCGCCGTGGCCCCCGTCCTGGCCGGCGACGACTCGGTCGAGGACGCCGAGGCCTAACCTCCGCGGCGTTGCCGGGCCGGTGGCTCGTTCGCGTTCCTTCCCCTCTCGTTGACAGCCGAGGAAGGCGGGCGCAATGGGCAGGTGCGGGGAGTCGGTTGGCCGGGGCCGGCGGCGGGAGGCCGGGCAGGTGTTGCCGCTGGCGGCATTGGGCGCCGCCCTCCTGGCCGGGGCGTTCACCGCGCTGGCCCGGTACGGCGTCGGCCTGCACGCCGCGGCGCAG
>JBJXGF010000224.1:0-2529 GCA_046153015.1 Acidimicrobiales bacterium
ATCACGGGCCCGAGCGCGGTCTCGGGCGCCACCCCCGCCTCCGGACCGCCGCCGCCTCCCCCGGCGAGCCCAGCCCCGCCGCCGGCCTTCGCGGCCGCGCCGCCGGCGTTCTCGCCCCCCTCACCCAGCGGGCCCCCCACCCTGCCTCCCCTGGCGGCGCCGCCCGGGCCGCCCACCCTTGTTTCCTCGCCCCCGAACGGAGGCGGCCCTGGCGGCGGGCCGACCGTGCTGCCCGGCCCCACGCCTCAGGGAGGGCCCTCCGCCAGCGGCGCCCGGCCGCTCCTCCCCCTGCTCGTCGGCGCGGCGGTGGTGCTCGTCCTCCTCGTCGGCGGGGTGTTCGCGCTCACTCGCGGCGGCGGAGGCGGCGACGACGACCAGGACGAGGTCGCCGCCCGATCCGCCGGCCAGGTCGAGACGAGCTCCACGATCCCCTCGGCCAGCACGCCGGCCGCCTCGTCGGCGCCCGCCGGGTCGCTGCCCGGCGCGGCCTCGCCCACGACGTCCGCCGGCGCGCCGAAGGGCCCCAAGCAGCCCGTCGCCATGCCCACCCCGGTGGAGGGCAGCATCGACAACCCCGGCCAGGAGCGGGTCTACACCTACGACGCCGCCGCGGGCGACAGCCTGTTCTTCGACTCGATGAAGCTCGACGACCGCTGCCCCGACAGCCTGTACTGGCGCCTCCAGGACGCCAACGACAAGGAGCTGTTCGACACCGGGATGGGCGGCTGCGGCGACAAGGGGCCCATCAAGCTCGACAAGGCCGGCCAGTACCGCCTCACGATCTACGGCTACAGCGGCGCCACCGGCAAGTTCAAGTTCCGGGTGTGGCCGGTGCCGGCCCCTGATGCGTTCACGATCAAGGCCGGCGACGTGATCTCCCCCGGCGCGCCGGGAGCGGGCGCCGGCGATGTGGAGACGCCGGGCGTGACCGACGTGTACACCCTCACCGCACAGGCCGGCGAGGCGTTCTTCTTCGACGCCGAGAAGCTGGACGACCGCTGCCCCGACAGCCTGTACTGGCGGCTCCAGGACGCCAACGACAAGGAGCTGTTCGACACCGGGATGGGCGGCTGCGGCGACAAGGGGCCCATCAAGCTCGACAAGGCCGGCCAGTACCGCCTCACCGTCTACGGCTACGCCGACGCGACCGACCGGTACAAGTTCAAGCTCTGGGCCGTGCCCGCCCCGCAGACCTTCGCCATGAACCTCGGCGACGTGGTCGGCCCGGGCGCCCCGGGTGCGGGCGCCGGCGAGATCGAGACGCCAGGCGTGGTCGACGTGTACACGTTCAACGGCGCCGACGGTCAGACGCTCTTCTTCCAGGTGAACAAGCTCGACGACAAGTGCCCGAACAGCCTCTACTGGCGGCTCCAGGACCCCAACGACAAGGAGCTGTTCGACACCGGGATGGGCGGCTGCGGCAGCCGCGGACCGCTTAAGCTCGACCGGGCCGGCTCGTACAAGCTCACCGTCTACGGGTTCGGCGACGCCGCCGAGCGCTACGGCTTCAAGGTCACCCCGAGCTGACCTGATCTTCCGGCGGCGCCGGCCCCGTCGGCGCCGCCCCGGTAGGCTCGGCGGCCATGACCCTGCGGGTGAACGTGGTCGGCGCCGCCGGGCTCGGCACGCGGGTGCTGATGCTCATCCATGGCTACGGGGCCGACGAGCACGATCTGGCCGGGCTGACCCCGGCGCTCGACCCCGAGGGAC
This sequence comes from Acidimicrobiales bacterium, assembly GCA_046153015.1. Classification (GTDB taxonomy): domain Bacteria; phylum Actinomycetota; class Acidimicrobiia; order Acidimicrobiales; family CAIXPF01; genus JBJXGF01. The sequence goes on from JBJXGF010000224.1 coordinate 1,711, forward strand.
GGTTCTTCACGGTGTGCCCGCGGGGCCCGCTCGACGTGGAGCCCTACGGCGGCGCCAGCTGGTACCACTTCACCGACCACGGCCCCGACCCGGCCACGTTCCAGGGCAGCCTGATCGAGCTCGACCATCTGCTCGACGCCGTGTGCGAACACCGGGGCGCGCAACGCAGCGAGGTGGTGGTCGCCGGGTTCTCGCAGGGCGGCTCGATGGCGTTGGCGCTCGCGCTGCGCCGCTCGGGCAAGGCCAGGCCGGCTGCGGCGCTGTGCCTGTCGGGCTTCCTCCACCAGCCGGACTGGCTCGAGTACGACTGGCGGGCGCCCGACCTGCCGCCGGTGTGGGTCCAGCACGGCACGCACGACCCGATGCTGCCGGCGGAACGGGGCCGGCGCAGCGCGTCGACGCTGGAGCAGCACGGCGTCGACGTCACGTACCGCGAGTACCCCATGCAGCACGAGATCCGCCCCGAATGCATCACCGACCTGCGAAGCTGGCTGCGCCAGCGCATCGGCGGATGATCCGCCGGGGCCGCCGGCCTCGAAGGCCTGGTGAGACGGCGCCGCACCCATCGCCCGAGCCCCGCGAACGTGTGGGCGACGCGGCCGCCGCCGTTCCAAACCCCGTTCCGCGCCCGGCGCCGCCCGGCCCGCGGGCCCGCAGCCGAGGTCTGCCGCCGATGAGCTCCGTGCCGCCCGACGACCTGCTCGGCGCGTACGCCGCCGACGCGCTCGACGAGGCCGAGCGGGCTGCCCTGCGGGCCGAGCTGCGGGACCGGCCCGAACGCCGCGCCGAGCTCACCCGGCTCCGGGCCGCCGCTGCCCG
>JBJXGF010000228.1:0-41010 GCA_046153015.1 Acidimicrobiales bacterium
GGGGTCGCCGTCGCCCTCGGAGCCCTGGTCGCCGAACCCCGAGGCGACGCCCGGCGCAGCGCCCGGTCAGCGGGGCGAGCCCACCCGCCAGTCGCCGGCGGTGGCCCCGGCCTCGTCCAAGCCCGCCGAGTCCGCGCCGCCGCCCTGGCCGCCGCCGCCCGACCAGCACGAGGCGAAACCGCCAGCGCCCGAACCCCCCCGCTGAGCGCTCCGCCGCGCCGGGCCCCGCCGGGCGGCATCGGTAAGGTGTGCGGCCATGGCTCCGCTCCAGCGCCGCATCGAAGACCTGTGGGATCGCCGCGACTCGCTCGCCGCCGACGACCAAGACGCGAAGGCGGCCGTCGACGAGGCCATCGCGCTGCTCGATCGCGGCGCCGTACGGGTGGCCGAGGTCGACGAGCACGGCAAGATCGTGGTCAACCAGTGGCTCAAGCAGGCGATCATGCTGCTCTTCAAGCTCTCGAAGATGCAGACGATCGAGCTGGCCCCGTTCGAGTACGCCGACAAGATCCCGCTCAAGTCGAATTTCGCCGCCGCCGGGGTCCGGGTCGTGCCCGGCGCCTCGGCCCGTTACGGCTCGTTCCTCGAGCCGGGCGTGATCATGATGCCGTCCTACGTGAACATCGGCGCGTACGTGGGCGCCAACTCCATGGTCGACACCTGGGCCACCGTGGGCTCGTGCGCCCAGATCGGCAAGAACGTGCACCTCTCGGGCGGCGTCGGCATCGGCGGCGTCCTCGAGCCGCCCCAGGCCGAGCCGGTGATCGTCGAGGACGAGGCGTTCATCGGCAGCCGCTGCATCGTTGCCGAGGGAGCCCGAGTCGGGCAGGGCGCCGTGCTCGGCGCGGGCGCCGTGCTCACCGGATCGATACCGGTCATCGACGCGGCGACCGGCCGCGAGCTCAGCCGGGGCGAGGTGCCGGCCTGGTGCGTGGCCGTGGCCGCCAGCCGACCCCGCACCTACGCCGGTGGCGAGTTCGGCATGCCCTGCGTGCTCGTGATCAAGGAGCTCGAAGAGGGCGAACGCCACGACAAGACCCGGCTGAACGAGATCCTGAGGGAGCACGGGGCCGCCACATGAGCAACCGCGGCCGGGGCGGCCCACTCAGCCCGGCCCGCCCGCTCGCCGATCTCGTCTCGCTCACCGCCGAGCTGATCGACGTCGCCTCGGTCAGCGGCGGCGAGGCCCCCCTCGTCGAAAGGCTCGAGGCGGCGCTCCGCGACGCGCCCTGGCTCCGCCTGGATCGGGTCGGCGACAACCTGGTGGCCCGCACCGAGCTCGGCGCCGCGCAGCGGGTCATCCTGGCCGGCCACACCGACACCGTGCCGCCCAACGGCAACGAGCGCGCCCGCATCGAAGGCGACTGCGTGTGGGGGCTCGGCGCCGCCGACATGAAGGGCGGCCTGGCCGTGATGCTCGAGCTGGCCCGGACGGTCTCCCAGCCGGCGCTCGACGTGACCTACGTGTTCTACGCCCGCGAGGAGGTCGCCTCGGTCCACAGCGGCCTGGCCGAGCTGGCGCGGCTGCGCCCCGAGCTGCTGCGAGGAGACGTCGCCTTCCTCGGCGAGCCCACCGGCGGCGGCCTCGAGGCCGGGTGCCAGGGCACCCTCCGCCTGGAGGTGACCTTGGCGGGCGTGCGCGCCCACACCGCCAGGCCGTGGATGGGGCGCAACGCCGTGCATCGCCTCGCCCCGATCCTGTCGGCGGTGGCGGCCTACGAGCCCCGTCGGCCAGTGCTGGACGGATGCGAGTTCCGGGAGGCGCTGCAGGCCGTGGCCGTGCGGGGTGGGGTCGCCGGCAACGTGGTGCCCGACTCGGCGGGCCTCACGCTCAACTTCCGATTCGCGCCCGACCGCAGCGCCGCCGAAGCCGAAGCCCACGTGCGCCGGCTCCTCGCGCCGCACCTCGAAGCGGGCGACGAGGCCGAGCTGACCGACGTGGCTCGCGCCGCCCCGCCGGCGCTCACCCACCCCGCCATCGCGCGGGTTCAGCGCCGAGGCAACCTGGCGGTCACCGCGAAGCTGGGCTGGACCGACGTGGCGCGCTTCGCCGACCTCGGCGTGCCTGCAGTGAACTTCGGCCCCGGCGAGTCGACCCTGGCCCACGCGCCCGACGAGCGCGTGACCCGCTCACAGCTCGACGGCGTGTACGCGGCCCTCCACGAGCTGCTGGTCGGGGGCTGCTGACCGCCGGCCGCGCTCTCAGAACCTCCGCAGCAGCGTGACGACCTTGCCGTAGACCGTGACCTCGGGCGGCTCGAACACCATCGGCGAGAGCGCCGCGTTGGCCGGCAGGAGCACGACCTTGCCGTCCTGGCTGCTGTAGGTCTTGACCGTGGCCTCCCCTCCCGGGATGCCCGCCACCACGATCTCGCCCGGCAGGGCGGTGGCCTGCACCCGCGCCACCACGTAGTCGCCGTCGAGAATGCCGGCGTCGATCATCGAGTCGCCTCGCACGCGCAGCATGAACAGGTCGCCGTCTCCCGTGAGATCGGCCGGGACCGGCAGCACCTCCTCCACGTTCTCGGCGGCGAGCACGTTCGCCCCGGCGGCGACATCGCCCACGAGCGGGACGTGCCGCGCGGGCCGGCGTTCGGCCGGCTGGCCGAGGCTCGAGTCGTACCGGACCTCGATGGCCCGAGGCTTGGTCGGGTCCCGGCGCAGGTAGCCGAGGCGCTGCAGCGTCGCCAGGTGGGAGTGCACGGTCGACGGTGAGGTCAACCCGACGGCTTGGCCGATCTCCCGCACCGAGGGCGGGTAGCCCCGCTCGGTCATGTGGCGCTCGATGCAGGCGAGGATGTCGCGCTGGCGTTGCGTGAGGGCGTTGGTGTTGAGGGCCACTCGACGCATCCTTTCGTATCGCTTGGGCTTGAACTCCACCGCGATGCCGGCCGCAGCGTGGGAACGGGGTCGGGGACGGCTCGGGCTGAGATGGCCGCACCTGGCGGCAAACTGGTGTTCGTGACGCTATCACGGCGCCTTTCAGTGCACAAACATTTGTTCCCTCGGCCGCTTGACCGGGATCGAACGTACGTGCTTGCATGGCGTCGGGCGAACGATAGTTCGGTCGCTGCTCAGGTAGGTGGATCACGGGGCGGGTGCGGGAGTCCGCGTTGTGGATCCACGCCGTGGGCGGCCGCACTCGGCGTCGCCGCCTTCGATGTCACACCCCACGAGGAGACTGCCGGGTATGACGACAGCACGAAAGCTCGTTGGCCCATCGGCCCGGCCCGTAGGGCTGCGCGTGGTCCGCTCGGGCCCGCCAACCGGCAGCGGCGGCGCAGGGGTCGGCGCGCCGGCGCGGTGCGCGCGGCAGCCGCAGGTTGTCTACCGCCGGCGGCGGGCGGCGGTGGCTGCTGCCGGCGTGGTCGTCACCGCTCTGGCCGTGGGCGGCAGCTGCCGGGCGTGGCGCGGCTTCTCGGCTGGCGGGCCGGCGCCGGCGCCGAGCGCCGTGCACGTCGTGGTCCCGGGGGATTCGCTCTGGGAGCTCGGGCGGCGGCTGCAGCCCGAGGGAGACGTGCGGCCCGTCGTCGATCGGCTCGTCGAGGCCAACGGCACGGCCGCTCCCGTTGTTGGTCAGCGGCTGGCCCTCGAGGCCGCAGGCGGCGGCTCGGATGAGCGGCGCTAGCCGCAGAGTCCGCCGCCGGGCGGACCCGGCGCCGGTCACGCCGGCGGGTGCGGGCCGCCGTGCCGGCGAGGGTGGAGCCGTCGGCGCTGCGCGCTGCGAGGTAGCGTTGCGGCGGTGCGGTGTCCCCGGTGCTCAGCGCTAGACGACCGCGTGGTCGACTCACGCATGGCCGACGACGGCTCGTCCACACGCCGGCGGCGGCAGTGCCTCGGCTGCGGCCACCGCTTCACCACCTTCGAGCGCGTCGAAGAGGCGCCCTTGTTCGTGTGCAAGCGTTCCGGTGGGCGGGAGCCGTTCATCCGGGAGAAGATCGTCGCCGGCGTCAAGGCGGCGGCGAAGGGCCGCCCAGTGAGCGATGCGCAGATGAACGAGCTGGCCTCGGGCGTGGAGGATGCCGTGCGCCTGCTCGGGCGGGAGGCCTCCTCGGCGGAGATCGGCGCGGCGGTCCTCGAACGGCTCCGCCGGCTGGACGAGGTGGCCTATGTGCGTTTCGCCAGCGTCTACAAGGGCTTCGACGATCCGGCCGATTTCGAGCGGGAGATCGGCCTGCTGGCGGGCCGGCTCGACCCGCCGAAGGCCGATCAGCGCAGCCTGACGTAGCGGAGCAGCAGCGTGCTGTCCTCCTCGAGCACCTGCGCGAGGCGGAGCCGGCGCAGCGCGGGCGCCGGATGGCCGGCGGCGATCCGCTTGGCCTCGCCCGCGGCGATGACGGGCGCCACGGTGAGGCACAGCTCGTCGATCAGGTCGAGCGCGGCGAGCTGGCCGTTCAGGCTCGGTCCGCCTTCGCACAGCACCAGGCGGGCGCCGCCGGCGTGGAGGGCGCTCAGCGCTTTGGCGAGGTCGACGCTGGCCGCGCCCGCCGGCAGGATCGTCGCGCCGAGGGAGGCGAAACGCTGGCGGGCGCGCTCGGCGCCGGCGCCGGGCACGATCAGCGTCGGCGGATTGTCGGCGTCGGTGAAGATCGCCGCGTCGGGCGCCAGGTCCAGCGAGGCGGTGACCACCGCCAGCTGGGGCGGCGCCGCCTGGCCCCGGGCCCGGCGTTGCGCCGCCAGCTCGGGGGCCACCTGCGGGGGCCGGTAGCGCTCGGCCCGCACGGTCGCGGCGCCCACGAGAATCACGTCGGCGAGGCTGCGCAGGGCGGCGAAGGCGCGGCGGTCGGCGGGTCCGCCGAGGCCGCCGGAGCGGCCCTCCACGCTGCTGGCGCCGTCGGCGCTGGCGATCATGTTCACCAGCAGCCACGGCCGGCCAAGAGGCGCCGGCCGGTCCGCCTCGGCGTAGACCGAGGCCGGGTCCACCGCGTCGGCGCGGTCCGGGAGCAGTCGTCGCACAGGGCGAGCCTACGGTCGGCCCGCGAACCCCACGTCATCCCCAGGTCGAGGTGGGAAAATCCACAGGATCGCCCTCTAGCGCTCCACAGGGCGGGCTTCGTAGGTTGTCGGCGTACCACGAGCGGGCTGCGGCGCCGAAGCGATCGGAATGGTGGGTGGCGCCTTTCGTCCCTGCGTGTGGGGCGGCTCCTGAGAGGAAGCGTCGGCGCGCTCGCGCGCCGGCGTTCGATCTCTGACCTGATTGCGACCGTCGCAGCTCGCTCGTCTTGCGGCCCCGCACGTGCAGGGCGGTGCGAGGCCTCGGGGGGTGAAACCACCTGTCGCCGCATCCGCCCCTTGACCGAGCGACACGGCTGAAATTACGATGGTGTAGCCCCCGCATATAGTGGCTTGGCCGGCGGGGAAGGCTCCTGGAGCCCTACATGTTGTGGTGCCACGTTGGGTGGTGGGCGGCGTGTGTGAGCCGGAAGTTGACGCGTTTCGGAGGCGTTGCTGCGCAGTGCGAGCGGCGCCAGTTCGTTGGGAGAGTGGATGGCGCTGGCGCCGGAGCAGACCGGGATCGGGATTCGACGGCACTTCACGTCGCGTGGAGTGCACCCGTATGACGAGGTGATCTGGGAGCGGCGCGACGCGCGCATCACCAACTTCCGCGACGGTTCGGTGGCCTTCGAGCAGCTCGGCGTCGAGGTTCCGGCGGCGTGGTCGCTCAACGCGACCAACATCGTGGCGCAGAAGTACTTCCGGGGCACGCTCGGGTCCGCCGGGCGGGAGAGCTCGCTCCGTCAGGTGGTCGACCGCGTGGTCGACACGATCTCGGCGTGGGGTCGGCGCGATGGCTACTTCGTCGACGAGGCGGAGGCCGCCGCCTTCGAGGACGAGCTGAAGCACCTGATCGTGCACCAGAAGGCCGCCTTCAACTCGCCTGTCTGGTTCAACCTCGGCGTCCCGGGTGTGCCCCAGCAGGGTTCGGCCTGCTTCATCCTGTCGGTGGACGACACGATGGACTCCATCCTCAACTGGTATGTGGAGGAGGGCACGATCTTCAAGGGCGGCTCGGGCGCCGGCATCAACCTGAGCCGGATCCGCTCCTCGCAGGAGCTGTTGAAGGGCGGCGGCACGGCCAGCGGCCCGGTGAGCTTCATGCGCGGCGCCGACGCCTCGGCGGGCACGATCAAGAGCGGCGGCAAGACCCGTCGGGCGGCCAAGATGGTGATCCTCGACGTGGATCATCCCGACATCCACGAGTTCATCTGGTGCAAGGCCGTCGAGGAGCGCAAGGCGCGCGTGCTGCGCGACGCGGGCTTCGACATGGATCTCGACGGCGCCGACAGCCACTCGACGCAATACCAGAACGCGAACAACTCGGTTCGGGTGACCGACGAGTTCATGCGCGCCGTGCTCGAGGACCGCGACTGGGCCCTCACCGCGCGCACCTCCGGCGAGGTGGTCAAGACCCTGCCGGCGCGCACGCTGCTGCGGGAGATCGCCGAGGCGGCGTGGGAGTGCGCCGATCCCGGCATGCAGTTCGACACCACGATCAACCGGTGGCACACGGCGGCGGAATCTGGGCGGATCAACGCCAGCAACCCGTGCTCGGAGTACATGCACCTCGACAACTCGGCGTGCAATCTCGCCAGCCTCAACCTGCTCAAGTTTCTCGGCGACGACGACGTGTTCGACGTGGAGGGATTCAAGGCCGCGGTCGAGGTCGTGTTCACCGCGCAGGAGATCATCGTCGGCAACGCCGACTATCCCACCGAGGCCATCGCCGAGAACTCGCGGCGCTTCCGCCAGCTCGGGCTCGGCTACGCGAACCTCGGCGCGTTGCTCATGGCGCTCGGGCTGCCCTATGACTCTGCGCAGGGCCGCGCCTGGGCGGGCGCCATCACCGCCTTGATGACCGGTCATGCCTACGCCACCTCGGCGCGGGCGGCGTCCCGGATGGGCCCCTTCGCCGGCTACGCCGAGAACCGTGAGCACATGCTGCGGGTGCTGCAGATGCACCGCTCGGAGGTGGCCCGCATCGACGAGGAGCTGGTCCCCTCCGAGCTGCTCAGCGGCGCCCAGGAGAGCTGGGACGCGGCGTGCGAGCTGGCCGAGGACGTCGGCGTGCGCAACTCGCAGGCCACCGTGCTCGCCCCGACCGGCACGATCGGCCTGATGATGGACTGCGATACGACCGGCGTGGAGCCCGACCTCGGGCTGTGCAAGCTGAAGAAGCTGGTCGGCGGCGGCACGATGACGATCGTCAACCAGACCGTGCCGCGCTCGCTGCGTCGGCTGGGCTACAGCGCGGCGCAGATCGACGAGATCGTCGCGCACATCGACGCGCACGGCTCGATCCTCGGGGCCCCTCACGTCGACCCCGAGCACGCGGCGGTCTTCGCCTGCTCGATGGGCGACAACACGATCCACTATCTCGGCCACGTGCGGATGATGGGCGCCGTGCAGCCGTTCATCAGCGGCGCCATCTCGAAGACCGTCAACATGCCCGAAGAGGTGACGGTCGAAAACGTGGAGCAGCTCTACATCGACGCATGGAAGCTCGGCGTGAAGGCCATCGCCCTGTATCGGGACAATTGCAAGGTGGCGCAGCCGCTCGCCGCCCAGAAGAAAGAGGTCGGCGGCGGGGCGGCCGCGGTGATCGAGCGGGTGGTCGAGAAGATCGTGCACGCCCCGGTGCGGGAGAAGCTGCCTCGCACCCGGGTCTCGAAGACCTTCGATTTTCGCGTGGCCGACTGCAAGGGCTTCGTCACCGTCGGCCAGTACGAAGACGGCCGGCCGGGCGAGCTGTTCATCAACGTCTCGAAGCAGGGCTCCACCCTCGCCGGCATCATGGACGCCTTCGCCATCTCGGTCAGCTACGGGCTGCAGTACGGGGTGCCGTTACGGGCCTTCGTCGAGGTGTTCACCGGCATGAGGTTCGAGCCGGCCGGCATCACCGACGACCCCGACATCCGCATCGCCACGAGCCTGATGGACTACCTGTTCCGCCGCCTGGCGGTCGAGTACCTGAGCTACGGGGAACGGGCGGAGCTCGGCATCTTCACCACTCACGAGCGGACGCAGCTGACCCTGCCCGGCGTGGAGGAGACCGTCGTGGAAACGGTGCAAGGCCATGACGTGGCCGCCGATCCCCCGTCGATCCCCTCCGCCTCGGAGTTGAGTGCTCGGCTCTCGGCGGCGGGCGCCGTCGAACGGGCCCTGGGCGCCACCTCGGACGCGCCGATCTGCATGCAGTGCGGGGTGCACATGGTTCGAGCCGGGAGCTGTCACGCCTGTCCGAGCTGCGGCACCACGTCGGGCTGTTCCTAAGCGGCCCTGCTGGCCCGAGCTTCGGATCCCATCGACGGGATCCGAAGCGGCCCGGTCAGGCGGCGCACTCCCGTCCGTCCCATTTGCAGGGCCCGATCGAGCCGTTCACGTCGACGGCCTTGCCGAAGGGGGCGAACACGCCGACGTCCTGACCGGGCTGGATCGTGTACTTGAGCGGCTGACCGCCCTGCACGTAGTACGGGTCCTGGAGGCCGTTCGCTTCGAACGCAACGCCCTCGAACAGCAGCGGGTGGTTGAACTTCAAGCCCCACGCCTCGATCGCCACGTTGGAGCGGGTCAGCCCGCCGGGACGCTTGGCTGCGCGCTTGAACATCTCGACGGTGGGAACGGCGAAGAACACGCCGAGCCCGTAATAGGAGTTGTCGTCGGGGTTGGCGCCGCCGTCGGTGATGACCTTGCGGGCGGCCACCACACCCGGATCGTTCGCCAACGCCTTGTCGGACAGGTCCTTGTTGTAGGCGAAGGACACCCACCCGTCGGCCCCCGCCCCCACCGGCTTCATCAGCGAGGTCAGCGCACAGCCGGAGAACATCAGCTTGAGCTTGGGCTTCCAGACCGAGTTCGCCACCCCCTGCAGCGCCTGGGTGCAGTAGTTGCCGGTGGTGATGATCAGGGCCACGTCGGCGCCGCTCGAGGTCAGGGTGGTGATCTCGTTCGTGAGCGTCGGCGCGTTCGCCTCGTGGGTCACCACCTTGGTGAGGTTCAGGCCCTCCTCCTTGCCGTACTGGGTGAAGCTGCTCGACAGGCCCTTGCCGAAGTCGTTGTTCAGCACGAGCGCGGCGATCGAGGCGCCCTTGCCGACGGCTTCGGTGATGTACCTGCTCCAGATCTTCGGCTCGCTCCGGTAGTCGAGGATCCCGCTGGTGGTCCAGGGGTAGTTCTCCGGATCGCCGAACGCGTGGTGCCCGCTCGAGGGCATGAGCTGGGGGACGCAGCGCTCGTTCAGCACGTCCCGCACGGCGAGGTTCGGGGGCGTGCCGCCGATCGAGGTCATGGCGAACACGTTGCCGGTCTCGAGGAACTCGGTCACGTTGCTCGTGGTGCGCGCCGCCTCGTACCCGTCGTCCTTGGTGGCGAGCGACAGCGTCTTGCCGCCGACGCCGCCCTCGGTGCGGTTGATGTGCTCGTAGTAGTACCGGACCCCGAGCGCCAGGGGCGCGGTCGAGGCGAGCGAGCCCGACATCGGATAGCTCTGCCCGAGACGAATCTCCTTGTCGGTGATGCCGGCGGTGTCGCTCCAACCCGACGCGCACTTCTTCAGGTCGATCCTCAGCCCTCCTCGGCCGGTGACCACGTCGCCTTGGCGGCCGAAGGCCTCGTCCTTCGCCGCCGGGGCCGGCGCCGTGGTGGTCGCCTCGGCGGCGCCGGGCGCCCCCTCGTCGTCGTCGCTGCCGCAGGACGCCGCCAGGAGCGCGGCGGCGCAGAACAGCGCGGCGGCCCTCGCCGCTCGAGGTCGGCCCAGCCCGGAAAGGCTCATCGCCTGTTCCTTTCGCTTGTCGCCGCGGCGGCGCGTCAAGCGGCGCACCGCTGGCGGCGCTTCCCCCCTTGTCCCCCTGGAGCGGGCCGATCACGCGCTGAGCGAACAGACGCAGACGACGGCGGGCTCCGGGGCCGAACGTTACGCCCGCCGGGCCAGGGGCGCAACGAAGACGGGCCGGCGCCGGACGCCGCCGCGGCCGGCGGCGGGGTCGATTGACGGCCGAAGGTCCTCGTCCTAGGTTGCGCCCCGAACGAACGAGCCGGGGGCGGCCGGGGCCGAGGCGCCCCTCGATCGGAGGCCTCCGGCGGGCAACAAGGGGAGGCCCGGGTGCCGTCGCGCCGAGAGCAGATCCGCATGACGCCGGAGGAGGTCGAGGCCTTCCTCACCTCCCGCACCTCGGGCGTGTTGGGCACCGTGGACGCCACCGGCGCGCCCCATCTCGTCCACATGGGTTACCTCTACCGGGACGGCGAGCTGGTGTTCTCGTCGTTCGCGAAGGCCCAGAAGGTCGTGAACCTGCGGCGCTGCCCTCGAGCCAGCTTCCTCGTGGAGATCCCCTCGCCATACCACGAGATCCGCGGCGTGCTCCTGCGGGGCGACGTGACCTTGAGCGAGGACTACGACGTGGTGCTGCGGGCGATGCAGGAGGTCCAGGCCGCGGCCGAGGCGGCCTCGACCGACCCGCTGCCGCCGATCGACCTGCCCGACGTGGCCCGCAAGCGCGTGATCTGCCGGCTCAAGCCCGACCACATCGCCTCCTGGGACCACAGCCGCCTCGGCGGCGTCTACTGATCAGGGGCCGGGCGCCGCTCCGGTAGATTCCGGCGCATGGCCGCACCGTTCGAGACGATCAGCGTCGAGCTCACCCACCCCGTCGCGGTGGTCACGCTGCGCCGGCCGGACGCGCTCAACGCCATCACGCCGACGATGCTGGCCGAGCTCGACGCCGCGTTCGCCTCGCTGGAGGGGAGCGAGGCGGCGCCGGTGGTGGTGCTGACCGGCGAAGGGCGGGCGTTCAGCGCCGGGGTCGACCTGAAGGCGCTCGGCGGACGGGCGCTCCACGGCGGCAAGGTGGGCGACCTGCTCGACGTGCCGGCGCGCCGGGTGATCGAGCGGATCGAGGCGCTGCCCGCGGTGGTGATCGCCAAGGTGAACGGGTACTGCTTCACCGGGGCGCTCGAGCTGGCGCTGGCGTGCGACCTGATCGTGGCCGCCGAGGAGGCCGTGTTCGGCGACACCCACGCCAAGTTCGGTCTGCGGCCCACCTGGGGCATGAGCCAACGACTGCCGGCGCTGGTGGGCCTGGCGAGGGCGCGGGAGCTGTCCTACACGGCGCGCAGCTTCACCGGGGCCGAGGCGGCGAGCTGGGGTCTCGCGGCCCGGGCCTGCCCCCGGGAACGCCTGGACGAGGTGGTCGCCGCGTTGGCCGAGGAGATCGCCGCCAACAGCCGGGGCTCGCTCGCCGCCTACAAGGACCTCTACCGCGCCCACGGCCAGGCGCAGCGCGCCGAGGAGCTGGCCTACGAAGCGGCGAGCGAGTTCGAGATCGCCGACACCGAGGAGCGCATCGCCGCGTTCCGCTGACCCTCGCGCCGCGGGGCGGGGATCAGCCCGGCGGCGACCAGTCGGGCGGGCGTTCGGCGTGGTTGGAGAACTCGACCGACCAGCGCCACCAGCTCCGATCGGGCGCATGGCGCCACGCGGTGAGGATCCCGGCCTCACCCCCGGCCAGCAGCACGGGCAGGCCGATTTGGGACTCGTCCGGCCAGATCTCGGCCCGCTCGACACGCCGCACGGTCGGCGTCTCGTCGTCGGGCATCAGGACCAGCTCGGTGATCGGCGAGTAGTCGCCGGTCCGTTCCGGCCGGCCCCGGGCCACGAGCGAACCGTCGTCTGCGGTGACCTCGACCTGCGCGTGAGCGGGGGCGGCGTGCACGAGCACCCGCTCGAAGCCCCCCGCCGTCAGGCAGCGGGCGAACTCGAGCCCGTTCATGCCTCCGTCGGCGCTGCGGATGCTCCACGTCCAGTTCATCAGGCGGGCGATACCCGCACCGGCCCGACGCCAGCCGCCGCCGTTCGGCGGCGGCGACGACGGCCGATCAGTCCATCTCGTCGGCTGCGGTCTCCGGAGGCGGGTAGATGCCCGCCTTGGTCTCCTCGTGCTCCTCGTGGTCCTTGTGCGCCTCGTGCTGGTCGGGCTGGTCGGGCTGGTCGGGTTCGTGCTCGGGCATGGCCGATGCTTGCCCTGGCCCGCCGTCTCGCAGACCCCGGCCGCGGGGTAGCTCGGCCTGACCACCGCCGAGAACCGGAGGAGACGATGCCGCTCACCTACCCGACGATGCCCGGAGACGTCGACCACCTGCTGGCCGACGACCACCTGATCGTCGAGCGTCAGTTCCAGCACCTCGAGGCGGGCCGCGGCGACCGCCGCGTGCTCGCCGACCAGATCGCGTTCGAGCTGGCGCTGCACGCGTCGGCCGAGGAGCGGGTGGTGTACCCCGCCGCCGCCGACGCCGGCCTCGCCCCTGCCGCCGGGCATGCGGTGGACGAGCACCAGCTGATGAAGGAGCTGCTGGTGGTGCTCAACCGGGAGGACCCCGGCTCGACCGAGTTCGAGGACGCGTTGGCCCGGCTCATGCGGGCCGTTCGCGACCACGTGGCCGAGGAGGAGGGTGCGCTGCTGCCGCAGCTGCGGGAGCGGCTGGGGGCGGCGCGCATGGCCGAGCTGGGCCGGGAGCTGCTGCACGCCAAACGCCAAGCCCCCACCTACGCGCACCCCCACGGGCCCTCGAGCGGGCTGGGCCACACCCTGGGCGACGCCGCCGCCAAGGTGGTCGACATGGTCCGCGACGTCGGCTCGGGCCGCAAGCCCCGCCTCGCCACCGACGGCTCGGGTCTGCTCGTGCCCGACGCCCAGGCGATCATGGACGCGTTCTCTGAGCTGGGCCCGCAGCCCTTCGAGATCCTCACCCCCGAGCAGGCCCGCCGCCAGCCAGGGCCGGACGCGGCGGTCAAGCGGGTGATGGAGGAGCGGGGCATCCACGGCCCCGAGCCCGTCGGCTCGGTGGAGGAGCTCGACATCCCCGACGCCGCCGGCGGCGCCCAGACGCTGCGGATCTACCGTCCCCGCACCGACGCGTCCGGTCCGCTGCCGGTCGTCATGTGGATTCACGGCGGCGGATGGGTGCTCTTCGACCTCGACACCTACGACGCGTCCTGCCGCGGGCTGTGCAACAAGACCGGCGCCATCGTCGTCTCCCCCGACTACCGCCGCGCCCCCGAGGCGCCGTTCCCGGCCGCGTACGACGACGTGCTCGCCGCGTGGCGTTGGGTCCGCGACAACGCGGCGACCTTCGACGGCGACCCGGCCCGCCTCGCCGTGGGCGGCGAGTCGGTGGGCGCCACGATGGCCGCGGCCACCAGCCTGGCGCTGGCCGAGCGGGGGGAGCCGGCGCCGTCCGCGCTGGTGTGCGTCTACCCGCTGACCACCGCCGAGGAGTACGGCGAGTCGATGACCGACGCGGCTGACGCCCGTCCCCTTAACAAGGTCCTGCTCTCGTGGATGGCCATGCACGCGTTCGAGGGAGCGCCCGGCGCCGCCCAGGACTGGCGGGTGGACCTGCTCGACGTCGCCCCCGAACGGCTCCGAGCCCTGCCGCCGACGCTCGTGATCGTCGGCGACCGGGACCCCTTGCGCAGCCAGGGCGAGGAGTTCGCAGCGCGCCTGCAATCGGCCGGCGTCGAGACCGCATGCACCCGCTACGACGGCGTGATGCACGAGTTCTTCGGCGCCGCCGCCGTGCTCCCCGAGGCCGAACGGGCCCAGCAGGAGGCGGCCGAGCATCTGCTGCGGGGCTTCGGCGCGATGGCCTCCGCCTGAGCCCGGGCCGCCTCGCTGCGCCCGATCACGGCGCCGCCTAGGGTGGCGCGATGACCGACAAGATCCGGGTGGAGATCGACGGGCCCGTACGCACGGTGACGCTGGCGCGGGCTGAGAAGAGCAACGCGCTCGACGCCGAGATGCTCACCGCGCTGGAGGAGGTGTTCGCCCCGAACCCGGGTCCCGGCGTCGACGAGCGGGTGGCGGTGATCCGCAGCGAGGGCCGCATCTTCTGCTCCGGGCTCGACCTGCGGGGCGGGCTCGGCAAGGACCAGGACGTGGAGAAGCTGTTCCACCGGGTCCAGATGTGGCCCCTGCCGGTGGTGGCGGTGGTGCAGGGCCCCGCCATCGCCGGCGGCAACGAGCTGGCGCTGCACTGCGACTTCGTGGTCGCCTCCTCGGCCGCCCGCTTCGGCATGTCCCTGGCCCAGATCGGCCTCGCGCCGTCGTGGTTCCTCACCAAGAAGCTGATGGAGGTGGGCGGCCCGGTGCTCACCCGGGAGATCCTGCTGCTCGGCGACCCGCTCCCGGCCGAGAAGATGGCCGCGTTGGGCCTCATCGCCCGCTGCGTGGCGCCCGAGGAGCTCGACGACGCGGCGCAGGCCGTCATCGGCCGGCTCGTGCGCAACGCGCCGCTCAGCCTGAAGGCGATGAAGGCCACGATCAACCGGCAGCTGCAGTTCCGCGACGGCATCTGGCACGAGGACACCGACGCGCTCGTCCGCACGGCGCTGCGCAGCAAGGACGCGAAGGAGGGCGTCGCCGCCCGGCTCGAGCGGCGCGACCCGAGCTTCACGAGCTCATAGGTCCGCAAACGCCCAAGTTCAGGAGTCGCGCGGGAAGTCGAACAGCTGGCGGGCCACGACGACCCGCTGCACCTGTTGGGTGCCCTCGCCGATGTCGAGGATCTTCACGTCCCGGTAGAGCTTCTCCAGCATCTTGTCGTTGCGGACGCCGGCCTCGCCGAGGATCTCGAGCGCGGCGACCACCGCGGCCAGCACCACCGGCGGCGAGTAGAGCTTGGCGTAGGAGGCCTCCAGCGCGTTCGACTGTCCGTTCTTGGCGAGCCAGACGGCGTTGAGGTACATCAGCCGGGCGGTGTGCAGGCCCCGCCGGATGCGGGCCAGCCGCTCGAGGGCGCGTTCGCGGCGGCGGCCCTGCGCCGGGTAGTCGCTGCGCACGAAGTCCAGCGCGAAGTCGTGCGCCGCCCGGCCCATGCCCACGCCGTGGGCGGTGTGCAGCGGGCGGGTCATGTTGAACGTGGCCATCGACGCCTTGAAGCCCTTGCGGGACTCGTAGAACGCCTCGCCGCCGAGGAGGTTGTCGGCCGGCAGGCGCACGTCGTCGAGCGCGAAGCTCGCCGTCTCGTAGCCGCGTGAGCCCATCTTGTGCTCGATCTTGAGGATCTCGAAGCCCGGCGTGCCCCGCTCGACCACGAACGCGCGGTGCCCGGCCCGGCCGAGCTCGGGGTCGAGGGTGGCCCACACCACCACCCAGTCGGCCCGGGCCGAGTTCGAGCAGAACATCTTCTGGCCCTTCAGCACCCACTCGTCGCCGTCCTTGCGGGCGCGCGTCTGGATGCGGGCCACGTCGCTGCCGGCGCCGGGCTCGGTCATGGCCATGGCGCCCCAGCGGGCCTTCGAGTGGTCGTTGAAGATCTCGAGGAAGCGCTGCCGCTGCTCGGGGGTGGCGGTGTTGCGCAGCGCCGGGCCGCCGAGGCCCGGCCCCGGCAGCGACAGGGCCACCCCACGATCCCAGTACGCCGTCTCCTCGCCGAGCAGGAAGTTGCGGACCGGCTTCCAGTCGAGCGCGGTCGGCCCCTCCTCGGCGCCGATCATCTTGCTCACCAGGCCCCCCTGGCGGGTGCAGATCAGGTAGAAGGGATGGTCGACGGGGGGCGGCGCGGCGCTGCGGTCGGCCTCGAGGCCCATCGGCCGGATGTGCTCCCGGCCGAGGGCCCGCACCTCTTCGATCATCTCCCGCGTGCGGGCATCGAGCTCGATCATCTAGCGCTCCAAGCTGGCGAGAAGGGCGTCGGGCACGTCGAGGACATGACTCGCCGCATCGTGCTCGGCGGCGTCACGGGCGCCGGCGGCGAGGGCCAGCATGCGGGCCTCGCGGAAGCGCTTCTCGGCGAGGTGATCCACGATGAAGCCGTGGCCGCCGAGCAGCTGGATGCCGACGTTGGTGGCGGTGAACGCGGCGTCCATCGTCTCGAGCCACGCCTGGGTGGCCCAGAAGCCGGCGTCGGGCTCGCCCCGGTCGAACGCTGCGGCGGCGTCTCGCACCACGAGGCGGGCGGCGTGCACCCCGGCGGCGGCGGCGGCGAGGTCGAAGGCGTTGCCCTGGTGGTGGGCCACCGGCTTGCCGAACACGATCCGCTCGGTGGTGTACTCGATGGTCTCCTCCAGCGCCGCCTGCGACACGCCGACCGCCACCGCCGCGCCCCACAGCCGGGCCCGGCCCCGCACGGCCAGCGCCTCGCGAGGCGACAGCGTCCACCGGCCGCGCTCGCCGGTCTGCGAGTAGGGCAGCGTCACCGCGCCCGACGCCTGGAACGCGAGAGCCAGCCCTGGCGTCGGCTCGCCGGTGGCCTCGAGCAGCACCAGATCGTCGCCGTCGCTCACCCACACCCAGCGCAGCGCCGGCCAACTCGGGGCCCAGTCCAGCTGCGCGGCGGGCATCTCCCGGTCCCGCACGGTGAACGCGCACTGCGCCGCGCCCTCGAGGCACGCGCCGGCGATCTCGGCGGCGAGGGCGTGGTCGGGGCACGCGTCGAGCGCGCCCGCCGCGCTGCCCGGCTGGTCGGCGGCGGCCAGCCCGCCGGCGTCGGCGTGGGCCAGGGTCTCGAGCACCGCCGCCTTGGCCACCAGGCCGGCCTCGACCCCGCCGAGCCGGGCGGGCAGATCGAGCCCTCCCAGCGGGAAGCCGCGCAGCACCGCGAGCACCTCGTCGGGCCAGCGCCCGGCGGCCTCGGAGTCGCGTACGGCGGGGGCCAGCTCCCGCCGGGCCAGCCGATCGGCCGCCGCCCGCAGCTCCTCCACCTCGGCCGCCAGGGCAAAATCACGCATGCGCGAGACCCTAGCCGGCCGCGGCGCCCGCCTTCCGGGGCGCCGCCGCAGCCTCAGCCCGGGGTGCGGAGGTGCTCGCCGAGGAAGGGCACGCTGAAGCTCTGGCGGGCGCCGTCGGGCGAGTGGATGAGGCCCCGCTCGATCAGCGAGGCGCCGACGCCGGCGAGCTGCGAGCCCTGGGCGCCGAAGCGGGTGTTGTCGCCCAGCCGGCGGGCGATCTCGCTGAAGGGCGCCAGCACGCCGCCGAGCTCGGACAACGCCCGCAGGTAGCGGCGCTGGCCGGCGGTGAGCGGCTCGAGCATGGGCCTGTAGAACGAAGCGGCCAGATCGGCCTCCGCGGCGCCCACCGCAGCCTCCACGTCGACGGCGGTGAGCGGCGGCGCCGGCGAGGCGTTCCAGGTGTGATGGGCGTAGGCGGCGAGCAGCCGCGGGTACCCGCCCGTGCGCTCGGCCAGCGCCGCCACCGCCTCGTCGGCCACCGCGGCGTGCTCGCGCCGCGCCGGCACGCGCACCGCCTCGGCCACCTCGTCGACGCCGAGCGGCGCCAGCTCGAGCACGGCCGCCGGGGCGCCGGCCAGCGCCGGGTGGTGGGGCAGGCTGCTGGCCAGCACCACCGAGCCCGACCGTTTGCTCTGCGCCGCGGCGACGGCCCGCAGCAGCGCGCCGGCCTCCTCGGGCGTCGCCACGTGCAGATCGTCGATCACCAAGGCGAGCCCGCCGCCCACGTCGAGCGCGGCGTCGCCGATCGTGGTCAGCAGGCGGCGCAGCAGCGGCTCCAGGGTGGGGAACGACGCCGCGCCGTCGAAGGCGGCGGACTCCTCGGCCCGCGCCGTGCAGAACCGGTCGAGGGCCTCGCGGATCGAGGGAATGGCCAAGCTGCCCGGACGCTTGGCCACGAGCGACGCCAGCGCCTGGTGGAACCCCACCGCCACCAACCCGGCGAGCGGCTGGCCGGGGGCCACGCGCAGCACCGCGCTCGAGCACTTCTCGTCCTCAGCGAGCGCGGCGGCGGCGCGGCAGAACGCGCTCCTGCCCACGCCGGCCATCCCGGTGACCACGATCGGATCGCCGACGACCTCCCAGCTCAGGTTCCCGAAGAGCTGCCGCAGGCGGCCCAGCTCGGCGTCGCGCCCGACGAGGAGCGCGTGCTGCTCGCTCTCGCCCGACCCGAACGGGTTCTTCGTGGGGTCCACGAAGCGCAGTGTAGGGAGGCCGCGGCCGCTGCGAGCATCGACCGCGCGACTTAGCCAACCGAGGTGAACACCAAGGTCGGAGCGGGCAGGCGGGCCGTGCTGCGGGCCGTGGTCTAGGGCGCCTCCGCCTGGTCAAGTCGGCCCTTCCGACGGCCGATACCCCGCGTGTCCTGCCAAGTGGGAGACGCGCATGTTACGAAACCTGTCGTTTCGGGCCAAGCTCGGAATCGTGGTCGCCCCGCCGCTCGTGGCGATCCTGATCATGGCGTGGGCGGTGTCGGCCCCGAAACTCGGAGACGCCCGCACCGCGACCCACGCCAAGGAGGAGATCGAGCTCGCCCAGTCGGCGATGGAGCTCTTCGACGAGCTGGAGAAGGAGCGGGCCGCCACCGGCGTGGCGCTGGTGACCGGAGCGGCGAAGGGACGGCCCGAGCTCGAGCTGCAGCGCAAGGAGACCGACCTGCGGCGCGGGGCCTTCCTCGACGAGCTGGCCAAGCAGGGCGCCCACGAGTTCGAGGAGCCGGGCCGCGTGGAATCCCAGGCGGCCGAGCAGCGCCTCGACGGGCTGCGCCAGCAGGTGGACGCGCTGGCGTTCTCCGAGGCCAGGGGCTACGCGGAGTACACCGCGGTGATCGACGACCTGATGCTGCTGATCCGCACCGTGGCCTTCCACAACACCGAGTCGTCGCTCTCCGAGCACGGCACGGCGCTGGTGGACCTCGTCCTCGCCCACGAGCAGACCTCGCAGATCCATTACCTCGTGGCGGTGCGGCTGGCCTCGGGTCAGTTCACCACCGAGGACTACGCGCAGCTGGTGGCCCGCAACGAGGCGCAGAACGGCTTCCTCGAGCTCTTCGAGGAGATCGCCGGGCCCGAGCTGCGGGCCCGCCTCGCGGAGGAGACGAAGGGCTCGTCGTGGCTCGGCGCGAACGCGTTCATCGACCGCGCGCTCGGCGCCGGCGGCGTCGGGATGCTGCCCGAGATCACCCTCGAGGAGTGGAACACGGCCCTGGTCGGCAAGCTCGACGCGATCGACCGGGTGGAGGACCCCGCGTTCGAGCTCTACGTGGAGGAGGCGGACCACCTCGCCAAGTCGGCCAGCAACGCGGCGCTCAGCTACCTGCTGCTCGTGGCCGCGGCCGTGACCGGCGCGGCCGGCGCGGTGGTGGTGCTCGCTCGCTCGATGGTCCGCCGCCTCGACCAGATCACCCGGGAGGCGAAGCTGATCTCCACCGAGCGTCTGCCCGAGGTGCTCGACGCCCTGCGCAACCCCAGCCCGGAGGCGCTCGCGGGCGCGCTGCCCCAGGTGCATTCCGACTCGACCGACGAGATCGGCGTGCTGGCCGAGTCGTTCAACACCGTGCTGCGCACCTCGGTGGAGACCTCGATCGAGCACTCCCAGCGGCGCTCGCAGACGATGACGAACATGCTGGTCAACCTCGGCCGTCGCAACCAGGCCCTCATCGACAAGCAGCTCGAGCTCATCGACCGGCTCGAGTCGATGCAGCAGGACCCCGAGCTGTTGAACGGGCTGTTCCAGATCGACCACATGGTCACCCGCATGCGCCGCAACGCCGAGAACCTGCTGGTGCTGGCGTCCGAGCAGACGGCGAGGCCCTGGAGCGAGCCGGTGCCGATGCTCGACCTGCTGCGCGGCGCCACCTCCGAGGTGCAGGCCATGGAGCGCATCACGATCGACGCGTCGTCCGCCGACCAGGCGACGGTGGAGGGCCGGAGCGCGGTGGACCTCTCCCACCTCCTCGCCGAGCTGATCGAGAACGCCACGCAGTTCTCCCCGCCCTCGGCGAACGTGACGCTGCGGACCGAGCCCGGACGCAGCCAGTACAAGATCTGGGTCATCGACAGCGGCCTCGGCATGCCCGCCGACGAGCTCGAAGACGCCAACCTGCGCCTGAAGAACCCGCCCGACATCGACGAGCTCTCGGCGGACCGGGTCGGCTTCCAGGTCGTCGGCCGCCTCGCCCGCCGGCTCGGGGTGGAGGTGTTCCTGCAGCCCAACCCGGGCCGGGGCCTGGCCGCCTGCGTGCTGGCGCCGATGTCGATGATCGACGGCGCCGCGGCGCCGAGCGGCGAGCTGCGCCAGCCCGCCTCCTCGTTCGAGCCCGCCCGACGGGCCCGCCGCGACGACCGGCCCACGGCCGACGCCGAGGGCGTGTCTGCCGGGCTCGTCGCCGCCCCGAAGCCGACCGAGGCTGAGCCGATCGTGGCTGTGCCGGCCAAGGCTGTGCCGGCCAAGACCGTGCCGGCCAAGACCGTGCCGACTCAGACCGTGCCGACCCAGACCGTGCCGACCCAGACCCGGCCGGCGGCGCCGGCTCGGTCAGCGGCGACGCCGAAGCGCACTCCGGGCGAGGCCAAGCAGGGCGGCCGCGGCGGCGACCGCCAGTCGCCGGCCACGGGCGGCCGCCAGAGCGCCGACGCCCCCGCCAGCCGCCCCGGGAGCGGGCCCGCCGCGGCTGGATCCGACGCGGCTGGATCGAGCACCGCTGGATCGAACACCGCGGGGACCGGCGGGCTGGCGAAGCGCCGGCCGGGCGCCGCCTACGTGGCGCCCCAGAAGGCGGCCGAGGTCGACAGCGGCCAGTTCCGGCGGCTGCCCGTGCCCGACGCCCCCAAGCCGGCGCCGAACGCCGCCGCCGTGGGGGACGACGAGGACGCGGCCCAGCGGCTGCAGATGCTGAACAACCTGCGCAGCGGCGTGACTCGCGGTCGCGAGCAGGAGCCCGACGAAGCCGGCGAGAAGTAGAGGAGCCTGGCGATGACTGCATTGAGCGTCGAAGCAGAGAACCTGAACTGGCTGGTGGCGTCGTTCGTCGACCGAGTGCCTGGCGTCGTGGACGCGGTGGTCGTGTCCTCCGACGGCTTGCTCATGGCCATGTCGAACGGCATCGGCCGGGCCGGCGGCGATCAGCTCGCCGCCGTGGCCTCGGGCATCCAGAGCCTCACCAACGGGGCGGCCCGTTGCTTCGGCGGCGGTGATGTCGACCAGATCATCGTCGAGCTGCGCGCCGGCTACATGTTCTTCATGTCGATCAGCGACGGCTCGTCGCTGGCCGTGCTGTCGGCCAAGAACTGCGACGTGGGCCTCGTCGGCTACGAGATGACCATGCTCGTCAAGCGGGTCGGCAGCGTCCTGACTCCGGCGCTCGTCAACGAGCTCCAGTCGCTGCTGCCGCGCGAGTGACATGACCGAAAACGCCAGTCCACGCCCGCGGTTCATACGCCAATTCGCGTTGACACAGGGCCGCGTCCGCTCGATCGGGCAGGACCTGCCCCTCGACACGCTCGTCCAGGCCACCAAGGCCGGGACGGGCCGTGCCGATCGGATGCCGGCCGAGCAGGCGGCGATCATCAGCCTCAGCCAACGGCCGCTGTCGATCGCTGAGATCGCCGCCCGGCTCCACGTGTACCTCGGGGTGGCGCGCGTGATCGTCAGCGACATGGTCGCCAGCAGCTACGTGGCCATCAGCACCTCGGACTACGCCGACGACGGACCGGACCTCCCCGCGCTCGAAAGGCTCCTCGATGACCTCCAAGCCCTCTGATCTGCGGCCCGAGCCGGAGACGGTCGCGGCCAAGCCATTGAAGATCGTGATCGCCGGTGGGTTCGCGGCCGGCAAGACCACCTTCGTCGATTCGATATCGGAGATAACGCCGCTCACCACCGAGGCGCAGATGACCTCGCATTCGATCGGGGTCGACAACCCCGGTGAGGTCAGCACCAAGACGACCACCACGGTGGCGATGGACTTCGGCCGGATCACGCTTTCCGACACGATGCTGTACCTGTTCGGCACGCCCGGCCAGGACCGCTTCTGGTTCATGTGGGACGAGCTGTCGAAGGGGGCGGTCGGCGCCGTGGTGCTGGTGGACACCCGACGGCTCGGCGACTGCTTCCCCGCCCTCGACTACTTCGAGGCCAAGCAGCTTCCCTACGTGGTGGTGCTCAACACCTTCGACGGCAAGCTCAGCCACCCGCCCGACGAGGTGCGTGAGGCCTGCGCGATCGAGCGGGAGATCCCCATCCTCATGGTCGACGCCCGCGACCGGACCTCCACCAAGGATGCGTTGGTCGCGCTGGTTCGCCACGCGATCAGCCGCAAGCTGGCCCGCACGCCCGTATCGTAAGGAGCGGTGAGCAACACAGCGGCGGCGGATGGGATCACGCACGCGCCCTGGTGCGCGGCGTGCGAGGCGGCCCATGCACCGGGCAGCGGCCCGGTCTGCGCGGAGCTGATCCCGGCGGGGGAGCAGGTTCGGGCGGCGCTGCCGCCGGAGCTCGCGTCGTCGGGCTGCGTGCTGGCCGAGCTGGCCGGGCAGGCGCTGCCCACCCTGGTGCTGGCCGGAAGCTGGCGCACCGAGCTGCTCATCCTCGACGGCGGCCGCGTCGGCGTGTGGGTCACCGCCGCGCCGAGCCCGCCGGCGCTGCTGCGCCTGGCCCTCGCCGCGCAACGCGCCTACGCGCTCGACGGGGACTGTCACGTGGGCATCGGCGCGCTGCGCGAGCCGGGCGCCCCGGGCTGGCCGTCGGGGGCCGCCGGCGCCGCCTCGCCCCCGCCTGGGGTGTGGCGGCTGAGCTGCGACGAGACGATCGAGGTCCGCTGGCTGGTGAGCGACGGCGAGGCGGTGCTGGGCGGCAGCCCCGAGCCCCCCGAGCTCGAGCCCGGCCCGTTCGATCCGGAGCTGGCGGCGCAGGTGGTCGACGCCTTCGGGTGGGCCGCCCAACCCGTGCCCGACCCGGCCCCGGCGGCCATGGCCCGCGGGCTGGCCGTGCTGCGCCAGCGGCTCGTGGCCGCGTTCGGGGCGCCCCGTTCGGGAGGGGTGCTGGCCATCGATCCCCGGGTTCGCTCCGCCGCGCTGTGGGCCGGGGCCGACGCCCTCACCTCGGTGCGCTTCGACGGCCGGGACTCGTCGGTGGAGCGGGCGCCGTGGGCGCCGCTCGGGCCCGCCTCGGGCTGGACCAAGCCGGCGTGGGTTCCACCCGCCGCGCTCGGAGGCTGCGCCACGGTCGGCGCCGCCCAGGCCTTGCTCGTGCACCTCGCCGACGGGTACGCCCTCGCGCTGCGCGAGGGCCCCGCCGACGGAGACGCTTCCACCGAAGGCGACGGCGCTGCCGGTGGTCACGGCGGCGCCGGTGCGAACGGCGAGCCGCCCCTGCGCTGGTTCAAGCTGGGCGCCGACTAGCTGTTGCTGGGGGCTGCGCCCCCAGACCCCATCGCCGCCCGGCTCGCTGGCGCTCGCACGGTCGGCAGGACTCGCTGTGCTCGTCCTAGCTCGGCGGCGCGCGAGACTGGCTGCTGCAGCCAGACCAGGAGGGGATGCATGGCAGTCGAGCGGTTCCCCGTGGAAGCCAGCCACATCATGATGTTCGCCCGGGCCGTGGGCGACTACAACCCGATCTATCAGGACGAGGAGTACGCGAAGGGCACCGAGGTCGGCCACATCATCGCGCCGCCCACGTTCGCGATCTCGAGCGCCCAGTTCGACCCGAACTACTTCCTGCGTCCCAAGCCCGACCAGGCCTGGTTCGGCTCCGCCGGCGAGCCGACCGGGCTCAAGCGGGAAAAGAAGGACAAGGCCGACGGCGAGGGCGACGGCGCCGCCGCCGGCGGGCTGCACGCCGAGCAGCACTTCGAGTACCACCGCCACCTCAAGCCCGGCGACGTGCTCACCGCGCGCACCAAGCCCGGCGAGAGCTGGACCAAGGAGGGCAAGCGCGGCGGCCGGCTGCATTTCAACGAAACCGTCACCGAGTACTTCGATCAGAACGGCGAGCTGGTGGTCACGGCACGCAGCGTCGGTGTGCGCACCGAAAAGGTCATCGAGAACTAACCGAGAACCGACGGACTGGCACGAAGCAGGAGCGGCAGACGATGGCCTTGAAGGCAAGCCAACTGAAGGTCGGCGACACCCATAGCGAGGTGGTGGCGGAGAATCTCGCCCGCACACAGCTCGTGATGTACGCGGGCGCGTCCGGCGACTACAACCCGGTCCACACCGACGAGGTGTTCGTGACCAAGGTGGCCGGCTACCCGACCGTGTTCGCGCACGGCATGCTCAGCATGGGCGCCACCGGGAAGATGCTCACCAACTACGTCGGCGACGGGCGGCTCACCAAGTACGGCGTGCGCTTCGTCCGCCAGGTGTGGCCCGGCGATTCGCTCACGGCCACCGCCGAGGTCGAGGCGATCCGCGAGGAGGGCGGCGAGCGTTTCGTCGACCTGAAGGTCACCACCACGAACCAGAACGGTGAAGCGGTGGTGAGCGGCAGCGCCACCGCCCGCATAGATCCTTGAGCGACAGGCGCTGAGATAGGGTCTGCCGCGTCATGACTGCGACAGACCCCGATCCGAGCGTGCTCGTCTCCCCGCCGGCCGGCGAAGAAACCGAGGAGCGGCCGAACCGATACCGACCGGTGGTGATCGGCCTGTTCGTGTTCCTCCTTTTCATCGTGGCGGGGCTGTTGCTCGCCCGTTGCGGCGACGACGACGGTTCGCGGGTTTCGACCTCGAGAGCCGCGTCGTCGCTCGTGGCGCAGCAGCTGCGCGCCCGGCTGGCGGCGGAGGGCATCGAGAACATCGACGTCCACGTGCGGCCGAGCGGCAAGGTCGTCTACCGGGGGCGGGCGTCCTCCGAAGCCGTGCTGGCCCGAGTGAGCGCGTTGGCGCTCGAGGTGAACAACGGGCGGGCGCCGCTCGTGAACGAGCTGCGTCTCGCCTCGGACCCGGCTGACCCCGCCGGCGACGTGCGGGCCGCGTTGGCCGACGCCGGCTACGAGGACGTGGGCGTCGCCGTCGACGCACGGGGCGTGATCACGCTGTCCGGCCTGGTCGAGGACGACGCGGCCAAGGCCGAGGCCGCTCGCCTGGCCGCCGCCGCGGCGCCCGGCGCCACGATCGACAACCGCCTGCTCACCCGCACCGTCCTCGACCGGGTGCGGGCGGCGCTCGACCGTGAGGGCTTCCGCGCCGTCGACGTGTCGGCCGGCGTCGACGGGTCGATCGTGCTGGGCGGCCGCGCCGCCTCCGAAGCCGACAAGGCGCGAGCGGCCGGCGTGGCCACGGCCGCGGCGCCGGCGGGCGCCAAGGTCGACAACCGTCTGGTGGTCGGCCCCGCGTCGACCGGCGGAACCTCCTCCACCTCGGCGCCGGCCGACCCGGCGGCGGCCGTGCGGGCGGCGCTCGTGCGGGCCGGCTATCCCGAGGCCCGCGTCGCTGCGGCCGCCGACGGCTCGGTGGTGCTCACCGGCGTGGCCGGCACAGCGGCCATCCGCGACCGGATCGTGGCCATCGCCAAGGGCGCCGCCACCGCCACGATCACCGACCGGATGGCGTTGGCCGTCGCCAGCCCCGCCGTCTCCACCGTCCCCGCCGGCGAGGTGGGCAAGGTGACCGCCGCCTACGAGGCGGGCGGGGCCAAGCTGCGTCTCACTGGCCTCGTTCCCGACCAGGCGACCGCCGATGCGATCGTGGCCGCGGCGAACAGCGCGGTCGGGCCCGGGAACGTGGTCAACGAGCTGCGCGTGGCCGCCCAGCCCGCCCAGCAGGGCACGATCATCGTGATCTCGGGCCGTTTGACCGACGCCGCCGTCGCCGGCCAGCTGCGGCGCTTCGGCGCCGACGCCGCGGCGGCCACCGGCTACCGGTTCGACGACTCGCAGCTCACGCTCGAGGTGTCGACCGACGCCCGGGCGGTGGAGGGCAGCCTCGACCAGCTGTTCAGCCAGGGCGACGTGCTCTTCGCCAGCGGGTCGGCCGAGCTGACCCCCGAGGCGCGCGCCGTGCTCGACCAGGCGGTGGAGATCCTGCGGGCGGCCCGCTCGGGCAGCGTGACGATTGAGGGCCACACCGACACCGACGGCTCGGAGGGCGCCAACCTGGCGCTCAGCCAGAATCGGGCGGAGGCCGTGCGCCAGTACCTGGTGGACAGCGGGATCGACGCGGGCCGGCTCAACGCGCTGGGCAAGGGCGAGGCCGAGCCGAAGGCGCCGAACGACTCGCCCGCGAACAAGGCGCTGAACCGCCGCATCGAGTTCGTGCTGGGCTGACTCAGCCGCCGGCCGCGTTGGTCGGCGTGGTGACGCAGGCGGTGGCCGGCTCGGTGATCTCGGTCGTGCGCCCGGCGGCGTCGGCTCGCAGCGCCCGCACCGCCACGCAGGCCGACGCGGCGGGCCGCATCGCGAAGGTGGCCCGGTACCGGTCACCCTTGTGGGGGAAGGCGGCGGGGCCGATCGGCAGGGTGGTGGGGCCGCCGACGGCGAAGGGCTGGGGCACGATGCTGTAGCGCACGGTCGGGTCGTCCTGGCCGGTCCAGAGGACCTCGATGAGGAAGCAGGGCCCCGAGCCGAAGGCGGTTCCCTCGGCGTTGACGCACGGGTCGACCGCCCGCAGCACCCGCAGCGCGAGCTCGGTCGGGACCCGCAGCGGCTCGGGCGCCGGCGCGGTGGGAGGCGGGGTCGTCGACGGCGGCGCCGGTTCGGGCTCCGGTGCGGGCGGCCGGGTCGGCGCCGTGGTGGCCGGGGGCGCCGTGGCCGGGGGCGCCGTCGGGGTCGGCGGGGAGGTGACGGCCGGCGAGGTGACCGCCGGCGGCGGCGGTTCGGTCGGGGCCGGGGTGGTGAGACAGGTCGTGGCCGTCTCCGACGACGCGGTGACCTGACCCGCGGGCGCCGAGCGCACCGCCCGCAGCGCCACGCAGACGCTCGATCCCGGGCGCATGGCGAAGGTGGCCCGCCGGCGGCCCTCGGTCTCGGGGTACGGGGCCGGCCCGATCGGCAGCGTGGTCGGGCCGCCGACGGCGAAGGGCTCCGGCGTCAGGTTGTAGTGCACCGCCGGATCGGCGTCGCCGATCCAGGTCGCTTCGATCACGTGGCACGAGCCCGAATCGAACGCCGTGCCGTCCGGGTTCGTGCAGGGATCGGCCAGCGGCAGCGAGATCAGCCGGAACTCGCTCGGCGTGGCGGGCTGCGGTTCCTTCGCCGCCGGGTTCGAGGGTGAGGGGTTGCCGGCGATCTCTGACGCCGCCTCCGCGCCCGCCGCGCTCGGGGAGGCGACGTCGGCTGTCCGGTACCGCCCGAAGAGCCCGAGGCCGATCACGGCCGCGGCGACCACCGCGGTGACGAGCAGGGGGCGCGGGCGGCGGCGCAGGGCCGCCGCCACTCGGGCGCCGGTGGGGGTCGGCGCCGCCGGGTGGGCCGGCGGGGCGAGCACCTCGAAGGTCACGCTGCCCGTGGCCGACCCGTTCCCACCGTTCCAGTAGGTGGGCGTGGGATCGAGCGAGAAGCGCCGTTCGATGCCGGCCAGGGCGCCGATGGCGTCGGCCGCCGAGGCCGGCCGCTCCTCGGGGTTCTTGCTCATCAAGGCTTCGACGACGCCGGCCAGCTCGTCGGGCAGACCCAACCCGCGCAGATCGGGCACGGGCTCCTGGGTGGCCCGCACGAAGACCTGCACGATGCTCTCGTCGGTCGGGCGGACGAACGCGGGCGATCCGGCCAGCAGGGTGTAGAGCAGCGAGCCCAACGAATAGAGATCGGCGCGCCGATCGGCCCGGGCCCCGGAGAGCACCTCGGGGGCCATGTAGGCGGGGGTGCCGACGGCGACCCGGTCGGCGGTGGTCTCCTGGCCGGCCACGGCGGCGATCCCGAAATCGCCGAGCTTCACGCCCCCGAAGCGGTCGGTCAGCACGTTCTGCGGCTTGACGTCTCGGTGGAGCACCCCGGCCAGGTGCGCGGCGTGCAGCGCGTCGGCCACCTGGATCCCGATGCTCACGACCTCGGGCCACGGGATCCGGCCCGCTCGGGTCAGCCGGTCGTCGAGCGTGCCCCCGTCCAGGTGCTCGAGCGCGAGGAATCCGCCGGTGTCGAGGCGGCCGGCGTCGTACACGCCGACGATGCGGGGATGCCAGCTCAGGCTGCCCATGACCTCGCACTCGCGCAGGAACCGGTCGAAGACCCGAGGGTCCACGCCGCCGCGGTACAGCACCTTGAGCGCGACCGGCCGATTGAGCGAGACCTGGCGAGCCCGGTAGACCACGGCGAAGCCGCCCCGCCCGATCTCGGAGAGATCCTCGTAGCCGGGGACCTCGAGCATGGCGGGGCCCTGAAGTGCGTCAGCCACGCCCCGTAGGAGCCGCTCCCCGGGCTCGTGATACGGGCGGCGGCTGGATGGGCGAAACCGGGCGGGCCGGGGACCTACGATCGGGCGGTGCCCGCCGCTCCCGAGTCAGCCGCCGCCGAGTCAGCCGCCGCGCTCCTGCGCGCCCAGGGGGCCACTATCGCCGTGTCGGAATCGGCGGCCGGCGGGCTGATCTCGGCCGCCCTGCTGGCGATCCCCGGGGCGTCGGACTACTTCCTCGGCGGCGCGGTCGTCTACACCCTCGCCGCACGCGCGCTGATCGAGACGCCCGAGGCGCCGGCCACGCCCGGCATGCGCGGCGCCAGCGAGGAGTTCGCCCTCTACGAGGCTCGCTCGGTCCGGGCGAAGACCGGCGCCGCTTGGGGCGTCGGCGAGACCGGCGCGGCGGGGCCGAGCGGCAACCGGTACGGCGATCCGGCCGGGCACGCGTGGGTGGCCGTCGTCGGCCCCGACGGCGCCGTGCACACGCGCCGGGTCGGCACCGGCAGCGCCGACCGCGCCGCCAACATGGCCGCGTTCGCGCAGGCGGCGCTCGAGCTGCTCGTCGAGGCCCTCGGCGAGGGCTGAACCCCTCAGGTGAGGCCGAGGAAGCGCCGCGGGTTCGCCCACAGCACCCGCTCGCGAAGGCCCGGCGCCCCCACCTCGGCGAGCGAGGCCTCGAGCTCGGCCAGCGCGCCGGGATACGTGCAGTCGTAGTGCGGGTAGTCCGACCCCCACAGCACGCAGCCGGACAGGCCGAGCTCGTGCACCTGGCCGAGCGCTTCGGCCTCGCCCGCCTCCATCGTGATGAAGCACTGTTCGGCGAACGCCTCGCTGGGCCGGCGGCGCAGCGTGGGCACGAGGTGACCCATGGTGCGTTGGTGCTCGTCGAAGCGCTCGATCCAGTACGGCAGCCAACCCATCCCCGACTCGAAGAACCCGATCCGCAGGCTGGGGAACCGGTCGAGCACGCCGCCGGCGATCACGTCGAGCACCGCCGCCATCTGCTCGAACGGGTGGCACACCATGTGGACGTGGAACTGGTTGGTCCACCGGGTGCGGGCGAGGCCAGGCATCCGGCTGCCGAAGCTGCCGTGCACGCCCACCGCGAGGCCGCTGCCGGCCGCCGCCGCCCACACCGGGTCCATCTCCTCCCCGGCCAGCTCCCGGCCGTGGTACCGCTCCGGACGGAAGGTGCAGCCCGACAGGCCCAGCGCAGCGATCCGCTCGATCTCGGCGACCGCCTCGTCGACCCCCTGCAGCGGGCACACCCCCATCGCGTGGAGCCGCTCGGGCGCCGCCTTCACGAAGTCGGCGATCCAGTTGTTGTACGCCCGCGTGCTGGCTGCGGCCACGGCGGGATCCTCGATGTCGCCCGAGAGCAGCCACACCGACGGGAACAGCAGCACCTCGGCGAGACCCTCCTCGTCGAGCACCTGCTGGCGGGCGAGCGGATCGAAGCTGCCCGGCAGGATCGCGTCCCACGTGAGCTCGGCGTTGCTGAACGCGCCCGGCACGCAGGCCGGGGCCACGTTGACGCCGCGGTCGCGGCCCTCCGCCCACAGCGTGTCGCGGCCCGCCGGCGAGCGGCGCAGCTGCAGGATCTGGTCGCGGTAGCGCGGCTCCGCATAGTCGGTCCACACCGCGGCCGGCTCGCAGATGTGTCCGTCTGCGTCGAAGACCGGGCAGGGCAAGGCGGCGGCTTCGGTCATGGCGCATTGTGGCGCACCCGCCGAGGCGATGCGCCCCGACGCAGGGCTACCGTTGCGCCATGAGCGCAGCAGAGGCGAGAGCGGCCGCCGTCGCCGAGGCGATCGACGACATCCGGGGCATCGTGGGCGCCGGCGAGGTCACCCGCGAGCAGGTGGAACGGGTACGCGACCGGCTCGTGGAGCTGGCCGCCCGCCGGGAGCTGTTCAGCGCCGCCGAGCTCGCCCCGCCGGCGCCGGACGCCAAGCTGTCGAGCTGCCTCTACCGCTTGGCCGAAGACCCCGACGGGCGCTTCGCCCTCTACGCCAACGCCTGCCGCGACCGCACCGACTCGCCGCCGCACAACCACACCACCTGGGCGGTGATCGTCGGCTTCGAGGGTCAGGAGCTCAACCGGTTCTACCGCCGCGACGGCGACGGCGGCGTCGAGGCGGTCCGCGAGGAGATGGTCGAGGCCGGCGCCGGCGTGGCCATGCTCGGCGACGACGTGCACTCCATCCACATCCGGGGCGGCGCCCTCAACTTCCACCTGTACGGGCTGGCCCTCGAACGGCTGGTCGACCGCGAGTACTTCAAGGCCGAGGACCGCACCTGGCGGCGCTTCCCCGCCCACCTCGACATCCGCGAGGCCCGGCCGTGACCCCCGAGGAGCTGCGCGCCGCGCTCACCGACCCGGCGCGCCCCGAGCTGGCTCTGCTCGATGCCCGCGAGCAGGGCGTCTTCTCCGGCGGCCACCTCTTTCACGCCAGCAGCGCCCCGTTGTCCCGCCTCGAGCTGATGCTCGGCGAGCTGGCGCCCCGGGCCGACGTGACGCTGGTGTGGTGCGACGGGGGCGGCGGCGAGGATCTCGCCGAACGCGCCGCGGCCCGCAGCCGACAACTCGGCTACCGCCGCGCCGAGGTGCTCGCCGGCGGCGTGGCCGGCTGGGCCGCCGCCGGCGGCGAGGTCTACACCGGCGTGAACGTGCCGTCCAAGGCCTTCGGCGAGATCGTGGAGCACGTGTACGGCACCCCCCGGCTCGAGGCGACGGAGCTGGCCGCCCGCGTGGCCGCCGGCGAACCGCTCGTGATCCTCGACTCCCGTCCCCTGCGCGAGTACCGCCGGATGAGCATCCCCGGCGGCGTCGACTGCCCGGGCGCCGAGCTGGCCTACCGGGTGCACGACCTGGCGCCCGACCCGACCACGTTGGTGGTGGTGAACTGCGCCGGCCGCACCCGCAGCATCATCGGCGCCCAGTCGTTGATCAACGCCGGCATCCCCAACCCGGTCGTGGCGCTGAAGAACGGCACGATGGGCTGGGAGCTGGCCGGGCTCACCCTCGAGCACGGCCAGGACCGCCTCGCGCCCGAACCGACGGCGCAGGGCCTGGCCCGAGCGCAGCAGGCCGCCGAGCGGGTGGCCGCCCGCTTCGGGGTCCGCCGCTGCTCCGAAGCCGACCTCGGCCGCTGGCTGGCCGAGGCCGACCGCACCACGTTCGTGCTCGACGTGCGCTCCCCCGAGGAGTTCGAAGCCGGCCGGCGGGCCGGGTCGCGCTCGGCGCCGGGCGGCCAGCTCGTGCAGGCCACCGACGAGTACGTCGGCGTCCGCAACGCCCGCATCGTGCTGGTGGACGACACCGGGGTGCGGGCCACGATGACCGCCTCGTGGCTCCTCCAGCTCGGCTGGCCGGAGGTCTGGGTGCTCGACGGCGGCCTCGGCGGCGAGCTCGAATCCGGCCCGGTCGAGGTCGCGCCGCTCGGCGGCTGGCCCGAGATCGACGAGATCCCCCGCAACGTCGTCGACACCGCCGCCTCGGTGGTGCTCGACCTCGCCGACTCGGTGCGCTACCGGCGGGGCCACGTGCCCGGCGCCTGGTGGGCCGTCCGCTCCCGCTTCGCCGAGGCCGCCGCCAAGCTGCCCGCGCCGCTGATGGACCTCGTGCTGGTCTCGCCCGACAACGCGCTGGCCCGCCTCGCCGCGCCCGACGCCCGCGCCACCTGGCCCACGGCTCGGGTGCGGGTCCTGGCCGGCGGCGGCGACGGCTGGCGACGGGCGGCCATGCCCCAACGCGAGGGCTTCGACCGGCCCACCACCACGCCGGACGACGTGTGGTACAAGCCCTACGACCACGACGACGCCGACGTGGTCCGGCGCGACATGGAGGACTACCTCACGTGGGAGGTGGCGCTCGTCGGGCAGGTCGAGCGGGACCCGACGGTGGCGTTCCCGCGCTTCTGACGTAGCGTCGAACGATGGGCCGGTACGGTAGGCGTGGTGAGCCCGCCCGGGACTCGGTGAGAAGGATCTCGCCCACGATGGGGATCGACGAATACGTCGACCTCGACCTCGAGGAGTTCGACCGGCGATCCCTCGATCGGCTGCGCAGCCTCATCGAGCGCTCTCGGCCCTCGATCGAGCGGGAGCTCGGCGCCGAGTTCTCCGTGCAGGAGCGCAAGGGCCGCCTCGAGCTGCGCGTCGGCGAGCGGACCGTGTACACCGCCTCGACTACCGCCGCGGGCCGGCTGCTCCTGACCGACGTGTCGGGCCGCTTCACCGGGCGGCTCTGAGCAACGCTAACGTCGGGCGCGGTGGACCCCCGCACGGGGCGGCTCACCGCCTGGAGCCACGGCGCCGGTTGAGCGTGCAAGCTCGGTCCGAGCGACCTGGCGCAGGTCCTGCGCCGTCTGACCCCCAACCAGCACCCTGACCTGCTCGTGGGCAACGAGCTGGGCGACGACGCCGCCGTGTGGCGCCGCCCCGGAGGGCGCGCGCTCGTGGCCACGGCCGATTTCTTCACCCCGATCGTCGACGACGCCCGCACCTGGGGCGCGATCGCGGCGGCGAACTCGGCGAGCGACGTGTACGCCATGGGCGGGGAGCCGCTGTTCGCGCTCAACCTCGTCGGCTGGCCCCGCGACGAGCTGCCGCTCGAGCTGTTGGGCGACGTGCTGGCCGGCGCCGAGGAGGTGGCCGCCGAGGGCGGCTGGGTGGTGGTCGGCGGCCACAGCATCGACTCGCCGGAGCCGCTCTACGGCCAGGCGGTGATCGGCGAGGTCGACGAGGCGGAGCTGCTCACCAACGCCGGCGGCCGGCCCGGCGACGCGCTGGTGCTCACCAAGGCGCTCGGGGTGGGCCTGCTCGCCACCGCAGTCAAGCGCAGCGACCCCGCCGCCATCGCCGCCGGCGGGGCGTTGGCCGAGGGCTACGCCGCGGCGGTGGCCGGCATGCGCCGCCTCAACCGGGAGGCTGCGTCGACCGCGAGGCGGGTCGGGAGCCGCTGCGCCACCGACGTGACCGGCTTCGGACTGCTCGGGCACCTCCACAAGCTGGCGGCGGCGAGCGGCACGGCGGCCCGGGTCGAGGTGGCCGCGGTGCCCGCCCTGCCGGGGGCGTGGGACCTGGTCGACGCCGGCTTCGTGCCCGGCGGCACCCAGCGCAACCTGGCATTTCTCGCCCCGAACGTGGACTCGGGCGCCTTCGGAGAGCGGGAGCAGGCCCTGCTGGCCGACCCGCAGACCTCCGGAGGCCTGCTGTTCTGCTGCCCCCCCGAGCGGGCCGACGAGGCGGTGGCCGAGCTGCGGGCGAGCGGCCACGCCGCAGCGAGGGTGGGCGAGCTGATCGCCGGGGAAGCCGGGCGGGTGGAGCTGCGCTGAACGGCGCGGGCCGCTCGGTTGAACACCGGCCCCGGAACGGCCGAGCGCCGCCGACCGCAGCCGACGGCGCTTGGCAGATCCGGCTGGGACAGCGGCTACCGCTGGTGCGAGCGGGCCCCGACCTCGCGTGCGTGGTCGATGCGCTTGCGCCAGACGGCGATCTGCGAGCGGGTCACCGGGACCCGCCCCAATCCAGTGACGAGCGTGAGCTCAGACGCCGTTGTCTTCGTCACGGTCGCTCCTTTCTGTTGTCGCCCCTGCCCCATGCCTGAGGCCTAAGGCTCCTACCCATGCTCCATGGAGACAAACGTCGGCGACCCAGTGCACATTTCACCAACCTGCCTGCCGCATTCCGTTATACGGGAGCGTCTCCGAGATGGTTCCTTCTCTTTGGTCTTTTTAGGCGCCAGCTTCGTTACGATCCTCAATTCGGTCGGTAGGCTGTTATGCCCTATGACGAGAACGAGCAGCCGAACCGGCAGCGCAACGTGGCTGCGTCGCATGGCCGCCATCGGCCTCGCGCTCGCCCTGCTCGGCGCCTGCGCGGGCGGCGACGACCCGGAGACCGAGGCGGCGGCCACGTCGCTGGCCACGACGACCACGCTGGTGGTCACCACCACCGCGGCGCCCACCACTACGACCGCGGCGCCCACCACCACCGAGGCGCCCCCGCCCGAGACCACCACCACCGAACCGCCTCCGCCCGAGACCACCACCACCGAGGCGCCGCCCGCCACCGAGGCGCCGGCACCGGCGCCGGCCCTGCCGAGCATCGCCGAGGAGCGCCAGGCGGTGAGCGACGTGTTCACCACGCTGCTCGACCCCAACGTGCCCTTCGACCAGAAGGCCGGCCTGATCGACGACGCCTCCGGCCTCGAGGCGGCGAACGGGGTGCTCGTGGCGTACGCGAACCAGACGAGGTTCTCGATCGACGACGTGACAGTGAATTCTCGCCGCACGAGCGCCACCGTCACCTTTGACGTGCTGTTCAACAACGTGGCCGTCGGCAACGACCTCAAGGTGAACGCGGTGAAGCGGAACGGGAGCTGGCTGGTGACCAAGCAGTCGTTCTGCACTGCGCTCGGGCCCTACGGCATCACCTGCTGAACGCCCGGCGGTACGCTCGACGCCGTGGCGAAGAGCGGCGTCGGCCAGGTGATGCGCGAGTTCCGGCTGGCCAAGCCCGACGACAGCAAGATCAGCCATCTGCGGGTGTTCCTGTGGGGCGCGCTGGCTGTGGGCATCGTCGGGCTGGTCTTCGGCGGATGGCTGCGCGTCACCAGCGGCGCCCGCTTGGCCGACGGCGGTCGGGCCGAGCCGCTCGAGGTGGAGGCCCAGCCCGGCGAGGCCATCCACATCGGGCTCGACCCGCTGGTGGTGCAGGGCCAC
This sequence comes from Acidimicrobiales bacterium, assembly GCA_046153015.1. GTDB lineage: Bacteria > Actinomycetota > Acidimicrobiia > Acidimicrobiales > CAIXPF01 > JBJXGF01. The sequence continues at coordinate 34,778 of JBJXGF010000228.1, forward strand.
GACCCGCTGGCCCTCGTGCGCGCCCACGTGCAGCGCCCGGTCGAGGGGATCGAGTTCGTCGACGCCAAGCTCGGGCTGCCCGGCGGCGAGGTGCTCGAGGTGGTGCGGGGCCCGCTCGACATCCGCCGGTACCCGCTGCGTCCGGTGGAGGACGCGGTGATCGACCCGGCGGCCACCGACGGGCTCTACCCGATCGTCACCTTCCGCGCCGCCGCCCCCGGCCGCTACCAGCTGCCCGAGGTCGTGCTGGTGTACACCAGCGGCAACGACCAGCAGGCGGCGCTGTTCGAGGTGAACACCGAGCTCGCCGTGGCGCCCGCCGGCTGATCGCCGGCTCGGGCGCCTTCGGGGAGCTCAGTCGGTCGGCTCGGCTTCGGGTTCGGGAGCCGGGGCGGGCGGGCTCTTCGCCGTGCTCGAGCCCTTGGAGGTCGCCGGCTTGGCCGGGGGGGCCTCGGCGGGGGCGGCGCCGGCCGCGCTGGCCTGGGCGCTCGGCCCGCCGGCCTGCCACATGGCCTCGGTGCAGATCAGCAGGTGCTCGCAGGCGGCGCTGGCGGGCGGCGCGAAGCGGATCTCGCCCGGGTCGAAGCCCAGGGGCCGGTAGGCCAGCGACGCCACGCCGAGCACCTGGCCATCGGCGTTCACGATCGGCCCGCCCCGGTACGCCGCGCCCACCGCCGCGGTGTGCTGCAGGCCCACGTTGCTCTGGTCGATCACCTGGCCGGGAGAGGCGGTGGCGCCGGCCCCGCCGATCGCGCCCATCGCGTAGGCGCGGCCGCCGACCGCTTTCGCCGCCACGCCGGCGTCGGCCCAGGGCAGCGGCGCCTCGCCGCCCTTCTCGATCGTGACCAGGGCGAGGTCGCGGTCGGGATCCCAGTTCCACAGCACGCCCGGGAGGCTCTCGCCGCCCTTCTCGAGGGTGATCTGGGGGCCGGGCTTGGCCGCCGAGGCCGTCACCAGCTGGTAGCTCGTGAGCAGCATGGTGGAGGCATCGTCGCTGGCCACCACGAACGCGGAGCCGACGGCGGGCCGCCCGTCGGCGTCGCTCGTGCGCACCAACCACACCCCGGCGCCCACCTTCTGAGGCAGGGTCACCACCGCGTTCGCCTCGTCGACGTAGCGCTGGAGCGGGCCGAGGCTGCCGTTGACCTGCTTGGTCGCGTCGTCACGCAGGATCGTGAGCTGCTTGGCCGCGTTGTCGTACTCGCCCTGGAAGCCGGTGACGAACCGGTCGAGCTGCACCTTGTTCTGCGACAGGCGGTAGTCGTAGTACGCGTACAGCGCGGCGCCCGAGAAGGCGGCCCCGAGGCCCATCGCCGCGGCGGTGACCGAGATGCCGATCACCGAGCGGGGCAGGATCCGATGCCGGCGCTTGGTCTTCTCCTGGGTGAGCTCGATGAAGCCGAGCTTGCGGTAGTCGCGGCGGCGCTGGCGGCGGGTACGCCGCGACGCCGGCCGCACGTACGGGGCCACGCCGAAGCGGCGGCGGTAGTACCGCTGACGCAGGTTGCGGGGCCGGGTGGCGGCGGCCGGGATCTCGTCGAACGCCTCGGGCGACGAGGTCGACGGCGCCGAGTCGCCCCGCTCGAACGGCGCGGTCCGCGTCGACTGGTCGAGCTCGGCGTTCGGGGCGAGCACCGGCAGGTAGAGGCCCTCGAAGCGGGCGTCGAGATCCTCCTGCTCGTCGAGGTCGAACACCTCGTCGGCGCTCACCACCGGCGCCTCCTCACCCGTGGGCGGGGCGGCGTCGAGAAGGTCGGAGGATTCGGTCGCGGTCATCGCCAAGCCGTCGCTTCCCAAGCCGTCGCTTCCCAAGCCGTCGTGTCCGTTGGCCCCCGCGGGGGCGGCCAGGGGCCTGAACAGGGAACGTAGCCGATGGCGCGCCGCTTCCGGCGTGGTCAGCGCCTCCGGAGCGCGGCGCTCGTCCTCGTCCGCCAGGGTGGCGGGCTCGTGCGGAGGGTTCATGTCAGCCCTTCTTCGTGGTCGTCGGCGTGGGCGGCGGAGCCTTGGCCGGGGCCGGCGGGGGGGATGCTGAGGCGTTCGAGCCGGAGGCTGAGGGGTTCGCGCTGGCCGAGGGCGGGGGCCCCGAGGGGGACACGACCGGCGGCGGGGCGACCGGCGGCGGGGCGAGGCGGCCGTAGTCGGGGGCGGCCGGCTTGCCGACCACGAGGCAGGGCCCGTCGCAGTCGGTCGGGGTCTCGAGCGGGTTGGCCTGGGGCCGCGCCCCGACCCGCTCCTCCTCGACCACCGCCGCGTCGACGGCGAGGGGGACCTCGCCGCGGCTGCGGGGCAGCGGCGCCGGCGCCTGGAACTCCATGGTCGGCTCGCCCTTGAGCGCCGGCGCCATGAAGTCGTGGAACGCAATGGCGGGGTGGGAGCCGCCGGTCACCCGGTACACCCCGCGGACCCCGATCAGCGAGCGCTGGGCGTCGGAGTAGCCCATCCACACCGCGGTCGAGAGCTGCGGGGTGTAGCCCACGAACCACGCCGCCCGGTACGCCTGGGCGGTGCCGGTCTTACCGGCCACCGGGCGCCCGAGGTCGGCCCGCTTGCCGGTGCCCTTCGTGACCACGCCGCGTAGGATGTCGGTCACCGTATCGGCCACCGGGGCCGACACCACCTGCTCACCCTGGCGGCCGGTGTTGTCGATCAGCGCCCCGCCGTTCTTATCGAGCACCTTGGCGATGCCGGTCACCGGCAGCTTCTTGCCGTGGTTGGCCAGCGTGGCGTAGGCCGCCGCCATGTGGAGGGGCGAGGTTTCGTACGCCCCGAGGGTGAGGCTCGGGCCGTACTTCTTGTTGGGATCGAGCGGGACGCCCAGCCGGATGGCCATGTCGACCGACTCGGCGATGCCGGCGTCGAAGATCAGCTGGGCGTAGACGGTGTTGACCGACCCCTCGGTGGCCTTGCGCACCGTGATGCGGCCCTTGGGGTTCTCGTCGTAGTTCGACACCGTGCAGTCGTCTCGGCGGCACCCCGGGAAGCTGTAGGAGCCGGGCGCGTCGTACACGTCCTCGGGGCGGATGCCCTTCTCCAGCGCGGCGGCCAGCACGACGGTCTTGAACGACGAGCCGGGCTGGAAGCCGGTGCTGCCCCCGGTGGCCAGATTGACCTGGCTCTGCGCGTAGTCCCGGCCACCGACCATGGCCTTCACCTGGCCGGTGGCCGGCTCGACCGACACGAGCGACATCTCGAGCGGCGCTTCGGTGCCGGCGAGGCGGTTGTTCACCGAATCCTCGGCCAGGCCCTGCAGATGGGGGCTGATCGTGGTCTCGATGCGCAGGCCGCCCCGGTAGAGCCGCTCGGGGCCGATCGTGTCGAGCAGCTCCCGCTCCACGTAGTCGACGAAGAACGGGAAGGCCAAGGCGCCGCGCTTCTGGATCGGCGCCAGGCGGGTCGCCGGCCCGGGCGGCTCACCGTCGGAGGAGTTCCAGAGCACCTGCTGCACGGCCTCGGCGTGCTGGCCGGCGTCGAGGTAGCCCTCCTCGAGCATCTTGTCGAGCACGAGGCGCCGGCGCTTCTCGGCCTCCTCCACGCTCTCTCGGGGGGACCAACGGGTGGGGGCGGGGATGATCCCGGCGATCGTGGCCGCCTCCGAGGGCGTCAGCTCGCCGAGCGGCTTGTCGAAGTACACCTTCGCCGCGGCGGCCACGCCGTAGGCGCCGGCGCCGAAGTAGGTGGTGTCGAGATAACGGAAGAGGATCTCCTCCTTGCTCATCCGCCGCTCGAGCTGGGTGGCGATGATCGCCTCGCGCAGCTTGCGGTCGGCGGAGCGCTCGGTGGAGAGGTACACGTTCTTCACGTACTGCTGGGTGATCGTGGAGCCGCCCTGGCGGATCTCGCCCGCGTCCCAGTTCTCCCTGGCGGCACGGGCGATGCCGGCGGCGTCGACGCCCTTGTGGTTCCAGAACCGGCGGTCCTCGATCGCGACCACCGCGTCCTTCATCACCTGGGGCACGTCGGACGCCTTGGCCGGCACGGTCAGCTCGAACTCGCGGAACACCGCGATGAGGTTGCCGTCGGCGTCGAACATCTGCGAGGGCAGCGCCTCGACCCGGGGCTTCTCGTCGGGGAGGTTGCCCGGCAGATCAGCGAAGAGCAGGGTGGACAGGCCCACCGCGGCCGCCGCGGGCGGGATCACGACTGCGCAGAGGGCGATCACCACCGCCGCCTTCACGAGCAGCCGGGCGCCCCGGTAGCCGAGCGAGCGGCGCCGTCTCGGGCGCATCGAGGTGCTGGCGTGGCCGACCATCGATCAGCGGCCTCCGGTGGTGGGGGTCGGGTTCGCCGGAGCAGCCGCCGGCGGGGGCGGCGCCGTGGTGGTGGTGGGCGGCGGCGTGCAGTCGGGCGGGTCCCACGATGTGATCCGCTCCGCCGGGGGCGCCGGTGCGGGGGCCAGGCCCGGCTCGCCGGCGGCGGTCGTCACCGGCACGCTCGGCGGCGGCTGGTAGGTGACGGTCGCTCCCGTGGCGCCGATCGCGTTGCAGCGCACCCGGAAGTAGGCGAGGCCATCGGCGCCGGTCGGGGCGCTGGCCGAGCTGGTCAGCGCGACGGCCCCCTCGACCGAGAGGCCGACCGGCACGCCGACGAGCGGCACGAACTTGATCCGGCCGACCGAGTCGACCTGCTGACCGCGCACGCTCACCGCGATGGTGGCGCCGCCGCCGATCACGAAGTCCCCCGGCCGGGCGGAGGGCCTTACCTCGAGCTGGGTCGCCGGCTCCAGGTGGAGCAGCAGGCTCTCCCGGCCGCCGTCGTCGAGGAACAGCACCTCGGCCGTGGTCTGCGCGAACACCGGCGCCCGCCACGCCCGCACGCGGAACCGCCCGCCGGGCAGGCCCGACGCGTGGAATCGGCCGTCGCCGTCGCTCACCACGTCGACCCGGGCCGCCGCCTCGCCGACCAGGCGCTCGATGCGCACCATGGCCCCGCCGACCGGGCCGCTCGGGCTCGAGACCGTGCCCGACAGGCTCGACGCCCCGCCGCTCATCGGGATCCGCACCGGCTCCGGCTCGTTGGCCGTGGTCGGCAGCGGCCGGTCGCGCAGATCGTCGGGCAGGGCGACCACCAGGCTGGAGTCCGGCGCCGGGGGCAGGTCGCGCAGGGTGACGTGGGTCACGTCGAGCACCTCGGCGCCGGCCGGCTGGCTGTGATCCCACTCGAAGGCCGAGCGCACCTCGTCGCGGCGCAGCCACGCCGTCCAACCCGCCGCGACCAGGCACAGCGCCAGGAGGTACTTGACCGCGGTCATCCTGGCTATGTCGGCGCCCCGGCATTCGGGGCGAAGCGAGTCATCGCGAAAGCACACCCTTCCTCAGGAACCGGTGCGCTCGGACGCGCGCCGGACCTCGCGGCCTCCGCCCGCGGCCCCATCATGGTCGAGATCGGGCGCGCGGTGGCGGCAGCGCGGCCCTTACCCCAGCCCACAGGGGTTGAACCCGCCGCCAGCGCCCGGGTTTGTCCCATCCTCGACGCGCGGTCGAGGATGGGCCGCATGGCTGCGACTGTCATCAACGGGCTCGACGAGCTGAAGGCCAAGGTCGGCGACCACCTCGGCTGGTCCTCCTATCACACGATCTCCCAGGAGCAGGTGAACGCATTCGCTGACGCTACCGGCGACCATCAGTGGATCCACGTGGACGTGGAGCGGGCCAAGGCCGGGCCCTTCGGCGGCCCGATCGCCCACGGCTATCTGACGTTGTCGCTGGCCCCGGCCCTGATGGAAGAGGTGCTGGCGCTGCGCGGCACCGCCATGGGCGTGAACTACGGGTGCAACAAGGTGCGCTTCACGGCGCCGGTTCCCGTGGGCGCCAACGTGCGGATGGGCGCCAAGCTGGTGTCGGCCGACGACATCGCCGGCGGGGTGCAGTACGCGGTGGAGCTCACCTTCGAGTGCGAGGGCGCGCCGAAGCCGTCGTGCGTGGCGGAGTGCATCTACCGGGCCTACAGCGGCTGAGCGGCCGCCAGCACCTCGAGGATCTCCTCGCCGTAGAGCTCGAGCTTGGCGGGGCCGATCCCCTCGATGCGGGCCAGCGCGGCGAGGTCGGCGGGCGCCGCCCGGGCGATCGCTTCGATCGTGCGGTTGTGCAGCACCACGTACGCGGGGGCGCCGGAGGCGCGGGCCCGCTCGAGGCGCCAGCCGCGCAGCGCCTCGGCTCGAGCCTCGGCCGGCGCATCGAGCGCCGGCCCGGGCGAGCCGCTCGGGGCGGGGCCTGAGCGGGCGGCGCCGGTGCGCC